>CALAGR010000447.1 GCA_937891735.1 uncultured Pseudomonadota bacterium
AGCCGGTCAAGAAGCCCGAGATCGCTGTGCATCCGCTTCCCCCGCCGACCCCCGGGGACTTCGACATCCGGCCCTGGCTCGCGCGGCTGCACCCCCGCTTCAAGGCCTGCTACGAAAAGGAGCTGAAGCTGTCGCCTGACCTGTCCGGGCGGGTCAGCCTGTCCTTCGCCACGGACGGCGCGGCCCGGGTGTTCGGCGCCCACATCGACTCGAACAGCACCCGCAGCGCGGGGCTGGAGCAGTGCATCCTCAAGGAGCTCGGCCACATGTCGCTGCCGCTCGAGGGCGCGGACCTGGACGTGGGGGAGTACACCCTGATGTTCTCGCCCCAGTAGGGCTCAGAACGAGGTGAGCGTGACGCCGAGCAGGGCTGCGTGGAACTCCACGTCGTCCGACATCGCCCGGACCACCGCGCGGCTGTCGATGATGTCCGCCAGCTGCGGGTGATGCACCAGATAGGCCAGGTCGCCGATCTGGGCCTGCAGCTCGTCGTTGGGCTGCTGCGGCAACCGCATCACCCCGAGCATCACGCTCAGGACGGTGGTGCCCCGGAGCAGGTTGCCGTACTCGAACAGGCGCTTCTCCATGAGCGCCTGCACCAGGAAGCGGCGCTGCACGGTGGGATCGTCCGCGGTGGCGATCTCGGCCGGGGGCTCGTCCTCGAAGGGATCTTCGATGCGCTCGGCCATCACCGCGAGGTGCTTGCGAGCCTGGAGTCGTGCGTTCTCGGCCAGGATCGGCGCCGCCTCGGGCAGGAAGTCCACGTTCTTGCGCAGACGGAGCAGGCCCGAGCGAAGACGGCGCAGCGCGTCCGGATCCGCGGCCTCCAGGCCCACCAGCAGCTCCGACCAGAGCGCCAGGTCCCGCAGCACCGTGTCAGCCGCCTCGGCCGGGGCGAGGGGACAGTCGCCCAGGCCCAGATCGGGCACGAGCTCTCCGGTGGCGACCTTCTCGGGGGGCTCGATGGCCGCGGGCAGCTCGGTCGTGGTCTCGGCCCCGAAGGACGAGGTGTCGAGCTTGCGACAGAGCCTGGCCAGCTGGTTGATGGCTGCGATCCAGGCCTCCGCCGGATCCCGACTGTCGTCCTGGAGCATCGCGATGGCCGCGGACTCCCACTTGCGGTAGTCGCCCCACGTGGCGCGGACACCCTCGGAGATGGGCAGCGAGGCGGGCACCTCGGTCAGCATCGCGCCGAAGATCGGCAGCGAGCCCAGCTTCTCGCGGGCCTCGATCCGGGCGTCGCCGCCGCCGCCGCTGGCCACGGTCGGGCACGACAGGCTCAGGCCGGTGTCCCAGCCGCTGGGCGTATGCACCATGCGGTAGGGGAACATCCGACAGACCGCGGGCTTCAGGTCGATCCCCAGGTCCTTGTGCACCCGGCACAGCCCGTCCTCGCCGAGGTACGAGCAGTACCCCTCCCGCGTGCGCAGCAGGTACAGCTCGCGGCCATCGCCGGTGGGAAGCGGCAGGAAGTTGGAGGGATCCGCGCCCCGCGGATCGTTGCGCTCGGAGAAGCCCTTGAGGATCCGATCCCGCTCGGCGCGGTTCACCGGTCCCAGCAGGTGGTGCTCGCTGCAGCAGCGGTTGCACGACCTGCAGGAGAACGTGGTGTCCGGCGCGATGTGCGGCTCTTCCGCGGACGCGGTGTTGCGCATGGCGTCGCCGGAGATCGTGCGCAGGGGGCGGGTGCGCTTGGCGAGGCGCTGCAGGGACGCGATGTCCGCTCGCACGAGGCCCTGGGCGACGACCATGCGGGCCCGTGGTGTGTCCAGCAGGGCGCGTCGGTCGAGGGCCTGGAGGAGCTCGACGAGGCCCAGGGGGTTCAGTTCCTCACCCAGCGCCTGCTGCGCATCCTTCAGGAGCTGCTCTGCGTCCCGGGTGCCGTCCAGAAGGCTGACGATGACCGTGGCCACCGCGCCGAGCTTGACCACCTGACCGAGCCGGAGATCGCGGAGCTCTGCGTCGGCCCCTTCCCCGAGCAGGGCGACGCCCGGACGCAGCCCCGGCAGGGGCAGCGACGGTGCGCCATCATCGGGAGACAGGTGCCGGGGTGTGATGGGCAAGCTGGACTCGGGCTCTCAGGGCCACCAGAATGCGGCCAATTCGGGGGCCGTGGGGCCTTCGGAAGGAAGGCCTATGGTCATGGATCCCATCCCCCCTGTCCAGCCGGCCGCCCCTTCGACGACCGTCATCACGGATCCCGAGGTCCTCGCCGCGTACCGGGAGGACGCTTCGTCCCTCATGGGGGCGCCCGACGGGCTGGTGCGTCCGACGGACCCGCAGGAGGTCGCCGCGGCCCTCGCGCACGCCTCCGGGCGAGGGATCCCCGTCACGACCTGCGGCCTGCGCAGCTCCACCACCGGCGCGGGGCTGGCGCCGCGGGGCTGGACGCTGTCCACCGAGCGCATGGTGGGCCTGGTCGATCTGGATCGGCGCAACCGCACCGCGATCGTGCAGGCGGGCACGGTGCTGCGGGACTTCAAGGACGCGGTGGAGGCGGAGGGGCTCTTCTATCCGCCGGATCCCACGTCCGAGCGGGAGTGCGCGGTGGGCGGCACCGTGGCCTGCGACGCCAGCGGGGCCCGCACCTACCGCTATGGAGCGACCCACCGCTGGGTCCGGGGCGTGGAGGTGGCCCTGACCGACGGGACGGTCACGTGGATGCGGCGCCCCCGGATCGACAAGGACGCGGCGGGCTACGCGGCGCTGCGGGATCCCGTCCAGCTCTTCTGCGGCAGCGAGGGAACCCTGGGGGTGGTGACGAAGGTGGAGGTGGACCTGCTGCCCCTGCCCGAGGCGTACCTCGCGGGGCTGGCGTTCTTCGGGGACGTGCAGCAGGCGCTGGCCTTCGTGGGCGCCGCGCGGGAGCAGGATCGGCGCGGGGGCGGGGTGCGGCCCCGGTGCCTGGAGCTGCTGGACGGGTTGGCCCTGCAGATCATGGGCGCCCAGGACTCGGGGGTCGTGATGCCGGCCGCGGCGGGCGCGGCGGTGTTCTTCGAGGAGGAGCACGCCCACGGCGCCGAGGGCCCGGTGATGGAGGCCTGGTGGACGCTCCTGTCGATGGCCTCGGGCGCCCTGCCGGACGACACGGTCATCGCGTCCAACCGCGCTGAGCAGGAGGAGCTGCGCCGGCTCCGCCACGCCGTGCCCGCCACCCTGAACGACGAGGGGCGCGCCTTCCACGCCGCGGGGGGCCGGAAGATCAGCACCGACTGGGCCGTGCCGTTCGCGCAGCTCGCGCCGTTCATGGCGGACTGCGACCGCTGGCTGCTGGAGGCGGGCATCGGCCGGGTGGCCCGCTATGGCCACGTCGGGAACGGGCACCCGCACTACAACCTCATCGTGCAGGACGCCGCCGAGGCGGCCCGGGCGGCGGCGGTGGTGGAGCGCATGTGCCAGCAGGCGTGTCGGCTCGGCGGTACGGTCACGGCGGAGCACGGGGTCGGCAAGGTGAAGACGGGGTACCTGAAGTACCGGTTCTCGCCGCTCCAGCTCGCCACGATGAAGGCCGTCAAGCGCGTGTTCGACCCCACCGGGATCCTCGCGCCCGGCAACATCTGGGCGGAGGAGTAGCCGCTTCAGCTCTGGGGCGCTTCCGCCAGCGGGCCGGCCTGCCGAGAGACGCCGCCGTCGAAGTTCCACTGCACGCCCGCGCTGGACTGCCAGGGCTCGGTGGTGCCGTCGTCGCACCCCCAGGACAGATCCACCCAGTCCACGGTGCCGTCCGTGGGGCTGGAGAGGGTGATGCTGCCGGAGTAAGGCGTGGTGACCCGCGCCGTCTGCCCGCCCGAGCGCAGCTCGAACGTGATGCCTTGTCGCTCGGCCCGGTCCAGGGGCAGGTCCTCGGCGTCGGCCAGCGCGGGATCGAACAGGAACAGCGACAGCTCCACGAGCACGGGGTTGGACAGCCCGCAGGGCAGGAACGAGCCGAGCTCAGCGCCCGGAATGCACGCGTTGACGGCCAGGGACTCCACGCCGTCGCCCCGCGCGCTGACGGCCAGCTGGGCCTTCGCGTCGCCGGCGCACACGAAGTCGTCCGGGTGCACGAGCAACGCCTGAACCGGACCCGGCGCGCTCTGGGCTCCGTTGGGACCGCCGCCGGTGGTGACGAATCCGACGCTCAGCTCACCGCCGCCGTACACCGTCGAGCGCTCCTCCTCGGTGGGGCAGGCGCAGAGCAGCAGGGCGAGGGGGAGCCAGATCGGCAGGCGGGGCATGGGCGCGCTAGGCCTCGAAGCCGGGGCCGTCGTCGTCCGGTGCATCGTCCTTGGAGCCGTCGTCCTTCGGCCCGCGGCGGAAGAAGTTGGCGAACGACGAGCCCGCGCCCTTCACCTCGCGGCGCAGGTCCTTGACGAAGCCCACCAGCGGGTCCGGGGACTTCTCGAAGTCCTCCTTGTAGGACTCGCCGCCTCGGGCGATCTCCGTGAACAGCCCGGTCTTCGGGTCTTCCTCGCGGTGGGCGTAGTTGCCCGCCAGGGCCGCCGCGTAGTCCTCGCCTTCGGACCACTCCTTGAGCTCGGCGAGGCGCAGCACGGGGAACGGGTGGGTGCGTCCGAGCAGGTTGAGCAGCTTGACCACGCCGTCCACCACCGAGCCGCCGGCCTTGTACTCCTCGGCCTGGGCCAGGAACTCCTCGACGGACATCTGCCCCGTGTGGCCGCCGCCCGCGAGCTTCATGTGCGCGCGGAACGCGACGTCCGGGTCCTGGATCGCCAGCAGCCCCGCTCGATCCGCGGACAGCTCGCTCTTGCGATCCCACTCCAGCAGCCCCGCGAGGATCGCGAAGAGCGCGGCCCCGCCCAGCGGCACGGACAGCGCGATGATCGTCATGCGCATCATCAGCCGGATCATCGTCTTGTAGAGCACGTGCTCGCTGAGGACGTGGCCCAGCTCGTGGGCGAGGATGAACTGAAGCTCGTCGTCGTCCATCAAGAGCAGGGTGCCGCTGTTGATGACGATGAACGGCTTGTCGATCCCGATGGCGCCGGCGTTCACGATGGGGGTCTGGGCGATGTACAGCTCGGGCACCGGATGCACGTCCAGGATCGTGCAGGCCTGGATGTACCGGGCGTGCACGTCCGGGAACTGCCGCTCGTTGACGCGCACCGCGCTCGCCAGGAACGCCAGGCGCAGGGAGCGGTCGCCCACGAAGCCGAAGACCTTGCGGATCGCGAAGTCGAACCCGGGGATCTTGCGCAGCGCCACCAGCGCGGCCCGATCAGCGGGGTGCTCGTAGGCGCGGGGGGACAAGCCGGGGAAGTGCACGCGCTCGGTCGTCATGGGAACCCTCCTGAGGTCGACGTCGGCCCTACGGGTGAGACACCCCGGCGCTTGCAGGCGTTCCCGGACTCAGAGCTGCTTGGGGTCCCAGCGGCGCGGATAGCTGACGGCCCCCAGCTCCTTGAGTCGGAACGGCCGTGGGCCCCGGGAGGGCACCTCGGTCTTGTGTCCGCGGATCTCCCGGGCCCGGTCGTCGAACTCGATGAAGAGGTACTGGTCGTTGGGCAGGTGGCTCTGGTAGTCCAGCAGGATCTGGCGGAAGCCCTGCAGGAAGAGCCCGTCGATCCCGCCCTGATCCGGAAACAGCCACGTCGTGTAGACCATCACCTTGCTCTGGCAGCGCGCGTCCATGAGCTTGTAGAAGTCCCGGAAGACCTCCTCGAGGTTCTGGCGGTAGACCTGGGTGCCCGGCCGCTGCCCCTGGCGGCCCCACTCGCACTCCAGGGCGAGCACCAGCTTGCGGTAGGGCGCATGGGGAAAGCTCAGTCCGTCGATGCCCGCGCCCGTGGGGGGCTGGCCGCGCTTGACCTTGTCCTCGACGGCCCAGGCCACGTCCCACAGGTAGGCGCCGCTCTTGCGTCGGTCGTCGGTGGCGAAGGGCACATAGTTGCGCCGGCTTCCGAGCCGGACGAAGCGGGTCTTCACCGCCGCGCTCCAGTCGCTCAGCCTCTCGGACGTATCGAGCTCGCGGGCGCGCACCATGGACGCAGCGAATTCGTCGAAGAGGAGCTTGAGATCCACCGCACCGTCCTTTGCCGCCTGAGGGTCGCCCAACGTACCGGGGGGACCCTGTGGCTCGCAAGCGATGGTCCCGCTCAGGCCGAGGTCAGCGCCACCAGGACCTCGAAGCCGCCGGCGGGGTGGTTCCGGGCCGTCACCTGGCCCCCCATGCGCTCGACGATGCCCTTGACCAGGGCGAGCCCGATGCCCGTGCCCTTGGTCTTTCGGGTGAGCTCGCGTTCGCCCCGGAAGAAAGGCTGGAAGATCCGCTTGAGCTGGCGCTGGGGCACGCCGGGTCCGTGGTCGCGCACGCTCAGCGCGATGCCATGGCCGGCAGCGCGGGCCTGCACCACGACGACCTTCGTGTCTGTTCCCTGGGAGAACTTGATCGCGTTGTCCACCAGGTTGATGAGCACCTGCAGGAGCCCGTCCCGCTCGAACCGCACGGTGGGCAGGTCGTCCGGAGCGTCGAGCTCGATGGTGAAGCCCTTGTCCCGCGCGTGTCGCTCCAGCACCCGGATCGCCTCCTCCAGCACCGGGCGCACGGCCCCCACCGACGGCTCCGCGCCCGTCGAGGCCCGGTTGTGCTCCAGGTTGCTGAGCTCGAGCACGTTCTGGATCAGGCGCGACAGGCGCTCGGACTCCGCCGCCATCGTCTCGTAGTACTCCGCGCGCTTCCCCTCGTTCAGCACGAAGCCGTCCCGCAGCATCTCGCTGTACATGCGGATCGCGGTCAACGGCGTCTTGAGCTCGTGCGACACGGCGGCCACGAAGTTGCTGCGCCGCTCGGCGAAGTGCACGACCACCGACACCATGCGCCACAGCGCGGCGATCCCCAGGGCCGCGACCACCAGCAGCATGAGGGTCAGCTGCAGGATCCAGGCGCGCCCGGAGCGCCCGCTCTCGGGAAGGAGCCGCAGGTAGGCGGTGGCACCGAGGGACACGAACGGGTCCGCGAAGGTGTGCGCGAACACGAAGTCCGACTCCGCCTGGGGCCGCACCTCGCCCACGTTCCACGCCAGGTCCAGGAACGGCCGCACCTCGGAGCCCGACAGCACCTGCTCCTCGAGCCACTGGGCCAGGGCCGGCAGCAGCAGCGCGAGGCCCTGGACGTACTCGGTCTCGCCGATCCGCACGGTGCGGTAGAGCAGCAGCGTGTCTTCGTCGGCCCGGTGCCCGCGCAGGGGGGAGATCTCGACGTCCACCTCGTCCGCGCCCTGCGGCATCGGCACCTCGGGGACCCGGGTGGGCTGGGCCCGGCGGGTTTGGGGCGCCCGCTGACGCGGCGGCGGCGAGGCCTGCGGCTTTGCGGCCTCGAGCCTCTTCTCCTCGGGCTCCTTCGCCTCGACCTTCTTCTGATCGACCGCCGCGACCTCCGCGCGACCGTCGGCGTCGTTGTTTTTCGACTGTCCCTGAAGAGGGCCGCTGGCGGGCGCCGGGACCTCCAGCGTGAGCTCGCGCCGGAGCCCGCCCTCCTCGTTGACGGCCTCCTCGTCGACGGCCTCTTCGGCGAAGGCGGAGTCCCGCTGGGGCGCCGCTGCGGTGGGGGCGGCGCTCGCCGGGCTCGTCTTGCGGCCGGGGGTGTGGCGGGTGCGTCCGTTGCGCGCGCCGAAGCGGGGGCGCTGCTCGGGGGACCAGTAGTCCTCGTCCGTCTCCCCCGCCTGGGCCTGGGGCTGCTCCTCGGCCTGCTCCTCGGCCTGGTCCTCGTCCAGGCCCTGGTCCGGGTCCTCCTCCACCTCCTCGTCCTGCACCGATGCGTCCGCGGTGGCGGCCACCTCCCAGGCGCGCTCGGAGGCGCCCCGCCGGAAGATGCGGTCCAGCAGCCCGGCGTCCTCGCCGTCCGCGTCGTCCTTGGCCCGATATCGCTCGTCCAGCGTGTCCGCGACGGCGTCCTCGGGCTCGTTCTCGAAGCCCACCTGGGGCAGCGAGTCCCCCTGCTGCAGGTAGGCGTTGTTGTACTCCTCGGGGTTCTGGAAGCTACCGAGGTTGTCCGCTCGGGACTTCGTCACGCGCTGCTGCCGCCCGGCCCGGCTCTCTGCGCCCTTGTTCAGGGACGAGATCGAGGTGTCGTAGGTGCTGCTCGCGGCGGCGAGCTGGTCCTTCTTGCGCTTGCTGCCGCCGCCGTCGCTCTTCTTGTCCGCGACCTCGGTGTCCACGCCGACGTATCCGTCACCGCCCGTGGACGTCTCCTTGCTGGGGGCTTGGTAGACGGGGGCTGCCGTCTTGGCGGGGGGCAGATCCAGCGCGGCCTTGGTGCCCAGCACCTCGGGGGCGCGCTGCTCACCCTCTGCCCCCCGCGAGGCCAGCACCGTCGTCGCCTCGACCGGGTCTGCCGCCGCCGCCGTCGTGGCCCGCGTGAAGGGCAGGGTGCGTGCCACCGCCTGCACCTTTTCGGCCCGCTCGCTCTGGGCCGGATCCGCGGACCAGCCGTCGATGGTGGAGGCCAGCTCGACGTTTCGCGGCTCCAGCGGGGTGGACACGTCTCCGTCCGGATCGATCTGGAACCAGCCCAGCAGCCAGTCGTCCTCGGGCACCTCGCTCAGCGGCGAGCGCGACAGCGCGGGCGCCGAGTTGAGGAGCTGGCCCTCGGGCACGTAGAAGAAGCGGTACTGCAGGAACGGCCGCGCCTCCTCCCGGTCGATCAGGGCCGTGAGCTCCTCCTCGAGCTCATCGAAGACGCGATCCGCCAGGACCGAGTGACGCATGGCCTGCTCGCTCGCCACGCTCTGCAGCGCGCGGGACACGAGCAGCCCCAACCCGGCGAGCAGCAGGACGGTCAGGACCGCCACGAGGATGGCGATGCGGCGCATGGGGGCGGCGGGCGTCCGTCAGATACGGACGCGGTAGCCGGCTCCTCTCACGGTCTCGATGAGGGCGTCGCCCCCGGCCCCGAGGCCTTCGAGCTTCCTGCGCAGCTTGGCGATGTGCATGTCCACGCAGCGGGTCTCCAGGGCCTCCGCCCGGGCGTAGCCCCACACGTCGCGGAGCAGGTCCTCGCGGGTGATCACCTTGCCCAGGGCCTCGCTGAAGTAGGCCAGCACCTCGACGTCCCGGGGCGAGAGCTCCTGCTGGGTGCCCGAGCCGGACACACACAGCGTGTCCGCGTCCACATCGAGCTCGCCCAGGCGGAACTGGCGCGCCGCCTCCGGAACCGCGCGCCGCATGAGCGCCTGCACCCGCGCGATGAGCTGGGGCACCGAGAAGGGCTTGGCGACGTAGTCGTCGGCGCCGGCGCGGAAGCCGTCGAGCACGTCCGATTCGGCGCCCTTCGCCGTCAGCATCATGATCGCCTGCTTGGGCAGGGCCTCCCGGGCCCGGGCGCAGATCGTGAAGCCATCGACGCCCGGGAGCATGACGTCCAGGATCAGCAGACGGTAGCGACCCGTGAGGGCCTCGCTGAGGCCGTCGTTTCCGTTGTCCACGCCGGTCGGTTCCCAGCCGTGATAGGCGAGGACATCGCAGAGCCCGGTGCGGATGGCGCCTTCGTCCTCGACCACGAGGATCTTTTGCTTTCCGTCCATGATCCAAGGGTGCGGATGCGGGCCTGGGGACGCAAGTAAACATCCGGTAACGGGGAGGCCGCCCGAGCGCGGGGGGCCACGCGCGGAGTCGAACCGATGGCGAGTCGGTTCAGATTCACTGCAAGAGGTGATCGCCG
This sequence comes from uncultured Pseudomonadota bacterium, assembly GCA_937891735.1. GTDB lineage: Bacteria > Myxococcota_A > UBA796 > UBA9615 > UBA9615 > JAGSHC01. The sequence goes on from CALAGR010000447.1 coordinate 9,659, forward strand.
GGCGTGCCTCCGACCGCCCCCCGGGACCGTGCGGATCGGGTGACCCCGCGGGTCACGGGTAGGGGTTGGTCGCGATGCGGACCTGGTTGAGATCCATCAGCCCGAGCACGAGGTCGGGGGAGCCGTCGCCCTCGAGATCGACGCAGTCGAAGGCCTGGTTGCCCAACGACGAGTTGCCGAAGCCGAACACCGCCACGGCGTCGGCCGGCGTGGCGCTCGCGGTGGCGGGCAGCGGACCCGCAAACATCGAGATCACGGCAGCTGAGCCGGTGTCGTCGTAGGTGAACAGCTCGGGGAGACCGTCCCCGTCCACGTCGCAGGCGGCGGCCTCCAGCAGGAGCCCCGGCACGGTGACCAGGACATCCGCGCTCGCGCGCTGCTCGGCCCCGGCCACCGGTCCGTAGTACAGCCCCACGGTCCCGTCCTGGCCCCAGCTGGCGTTGTAGAGGTTGCCGATGAGGACCTCGTCACGGCCGTCGCCGTTCAGATCGTCGACGATCTTCGCCTCCCGCCCGATCTCGAAGTCCCCCGCCACCCCGGGGAAGGACGCGATCGCGCTCTGCTCCTGGATCGACCCGCTGAGGGGCCCCTGGAACAGCAGGGGGGTGATACCTCCATAGAAGCCGACCAGCAGGTCATCCACCCCGTCGCCGTTCACGTCGCCGGCCGCGGCCTCGTCCAGCCCCGGGGTCAGGGAGATCGTGGCGATGGCCTGCGTGGTCGCCCCGGCTCCTGTGAGCGGACCCGCGAACACCCAACAGTCCGTCGAACAGGCGACCAGATCCCCGGGGCCCGCCCCGTCGAAGTTGCCGCCGACGCCCTGGGACGGCGCCCCGGTCAGAGGCAGGGACCAGTCCGCGTCTGCTGGCCCGAGGGTCCCCAGCACCGGCCCCAGGTAGAGCAACCACCCGTAGCCGCCGGCGCCCACGAGCAGATCCTCGTTGCCGTCCCCGTTCGTGTCCCCGGCGCAGTACGCCTTCTGGTCGAACGCGGCTCCCGCGGTGCCCACGATCACGTCCGAGGTGCTCGCGAAGCTGGCCGCCGGGCCCACCGGTCCGTACAGCACGCCCACCGCGCCGAACGCGCCGTCGCCGCTCGCCGAGGCCAGATCCAGGACGCCGTCCCCGTTCAGGTCGCAGTTCGCGACGTCATAGCCCCAATAGCCGCCGACGCCGCCGGACACGATCTGGAACTCCATTCCGTCCAGCCCGTCGCAGTTGCCGTCGAGCCCGTCGCCGGCCTCCTCCCAGAACCCTGGGTGCACGGCGGGGTTGGCGTCGTCGCAGTCCTCGCCGCCGGTGGCGAGCGAGGCATAGCCGTCCGTATCGGCGTCCAGACCGTCCACACCGTCGCAGTCCTGGTCGATCCCGTCCCCGTAGGTCTCCGCCGCCCCCGGGAAGACCGCGGCGGCCCCGTCGTCGCAGTCCGCGCCCCCGCTCGCGACGGAGGCCCAGGTGTCCCCATCCACGTCGACCCCGTCGACCCCATCGCAGTTGGTGTCCACCCCGTCGGAGTAGGGGTCCAGCGCCGCGGGGTAGATCAGGGGGTTCACGTCGTTGCAGTCGTCATCTTCGGTGTCTGCGACGCCGTCCGGCCCACACGTCGACAGGCCATCGCCATCGGCGTCCAGCCCCTCGTAGGCTGCGTCGCCGTCGTCGCAGTCGGCGCACAGGGGGCTGCCGTCGCCGTCGCCGTCCCCCTCGTCGACCTGCACCCCGTCGCAGTCGTTGTCCACGAAGTCGCAGACCTCGAGCACCGACGGGTTCACCCCGTAGGCGCCGTCGTCGCAGTCGCCCTCGCAGGTGTCGAACCCGTCGAAGTCCACGTCGTCCAGGTTCGCGCTCGGGTCGCCGTCGTCGCAGTCCCCGTCGCAGGTCGATGCGCCATCACCGTCCGCGTCGTCGTCGTTGAGCGCTGCGGCCGTGTCGTCGCAGTCGACTCCCTGCGGAAGCCCGTCGCCGTCGTTGTCCACGCCGTCGACCCCGTCGCAGTTCGTGTCCAAGCCGTCGCCGAGCGGATCGAGCAGCGCTGGGCTCTGCGTCGGGTCCGCGTCGTCGCAGTCACCCAGGCAGGTGCTCACGCCGTCCTGATCTGCGTCGAGCGAATGCAAGGCGGGCTGGTCGTCGTCGCAGTCGGAGCAGATCGGGTCTCCGTCGCCGTCGCCGTCCGACTCGTTCGCCGGGAGGACCCCGTCGCAGTCGGTATCGAGGCCGTCGCAGACCTCGACGACGCCTGGCCGCACCGACGCCAGGGTGTCGTCGCAGTCGCCGTCGCAGGTCGTCACGCCGTCGGCGTCGGCGTCCGCGCCCGTGACCGCAGCGTCCGTGTCGTCGCAGTCGGGCGGGTCGTCACACAGCGTCTGTCCGTCCCCATCGACGTCGAGCGAGTGCACGAGGACGTCCGTGTCGTCGCAGTCCCCTTCACAGCCGGTCTGGCCATCCAGGTCCTGATCGATCTCCGATGGCATGGGTCCGCCCACGCAGTCCCCGTCCAGGCCGTCGCAGGTCTCGGTGGCTCCCGGGTGGACGTCCGCCGCCAGATCATCGCAGTCCGGAGGGTCATCGCAGGTCGACACGCCGTCGCCGTCGCGATCCGCCGGGGACCGCTCCGGATCCGCGTCGTCGCAATCGCCGGGCAGCGCTGCCCCGACGCAGTCCCCCTCCTCACAGAACCCGTCGCCGTCGTCGTCCGACACCGACGTCCCGTCATCGACGTCACCGTCGCAGTCGTTGTCCAACCCATCGATCACCTCCAGCGCGCCCGGGAAGGTGGTGGCGACCGAGTCGTTGCAGTCCCAGTTGGGCGCGCCTTCGGCGGCGTTGGCCGGGTACGAGTCGCCGTCCGCGTCCACGCCGTCGGCGCCATCGCAGTTCTGGTCGATGGAGTCGCCGAACGGATCGTCCGCCCCGGGATGAACGGTCGCGTCGGCGGGGGCGCAGTCGGCCGAGTCCTCGATCCCGTCCCCGTCGAAGTCGTAGCGCAGATCGTTTTGGGCGCAAGCCCCCAGGGCGGCCAGCAGGAACAGAGCGGCAAGGCGATGCATGTCGACATCCTCGCGGCAGCGCACGACGGCGTCCACCACGCGCCGGGAGGTCTGCCGCTCCAGCCAGCCAGCGGCGTGTCCCCCGGTGCGCACGTTGGTACCGTGCGCGGTCCGTGCGTCTCGCAGCCACCATCCGCGGCACCCGCTACACCTTCGGCACCGTCAAGGAGGTGCTCGCGTAGGTTGGGTCTGATCCCCGAGATGGTGTCGACTCACGGCCCGGGGATCGCCGCTGCTGCCCAGGCCGCCGGCCCCGACGCCAGCGGCAACTACACCGTGGTGATCGCCAACGACTTCGTGCCGCTGCCCGGCGTGGGTACCAGCGTCGGCCTCAACGGAGGCGGGGACGAGGCGCGGGCCGTCCCGCCTGGCGTAGGTCCAGATGTCCGTGTTGAGCCGAACGGCGTTCTGGGCCCACCAGAAGACCCCCAGGGAGTCCCCCGGGTTGAGAGGTCAGCTCTGATCGGGGTCGGTCGGGGCACCCACGTGGCTACCGGCCGTCGTGGCTACACCTTCCATCCACGGCTCACGCGGCCCTCCGATAGTCGTGAT
>CALAGR010000448.1 GCA_937891735.1 uncultured Pseudomonadota bacterium
CCAACGAGGAGCAGGACGAGCGCTGATCACTCGGGCATGCCCTGGGCGATCCAGCCGAGCACCAGGGCCGTGTCCGCGTCGTCGATGGGGGTGAGCCCCAGGGGCATGCCGGGCAGGGCCGGGCGCTGCAGGTCCGCGGGCTTCTGCCCGGGGGCGAGCACGTCGCGGGGGACCTCCTGCCGCCGACGGAGCAGGGCGTCGGGGATCTTGTCGGCGACGGCCATGACGCCGGCGCGGGTCTGCAGCTCGATGCCCGTGGCGGCCCACCCGAAGCCCCCCGCGTTGCCGGGCCCGGCCCGTCCCTCGTTGAGCTCCGGGGCCATGTGGCAGTGCACGCAGATCCGGCCGAACACGCGCTCCTGCACCTGGGCCCAGCTCACCGGGTCGGTGGTGGGTGGCGGCAGGGTCGCGGTGGTGTGCGCGACCTGCCAGGCGGGGTCCGCGAGCACGATGTAGTCCCGCAGGGCCAGGACCTCCGCCGGGGCCAGATCGGGCCTGGGCATCGTGGCCGCCGGGGAGATGGACGCCGGATCGGCGATCCACGCGGCGATCCCGTCGGGGCTCATGCGGGCCCGGGTGTGCGCCAGGTCCGGGGCCATGGGCAGGGGAGCGAGAGGGTGCCGCGCGCCGTACCCGTGGCACGCCACGCAGCCCTTGCTCGTGAACAGGGCCTCGCCGGCCGCCAGGTTGTCGACGCTGGGGGGCGGGGTGGACGGCGCCGGCACGCGGGCCGCTGCGAAGGCCTGGGCCAGGGCGGCGCGCTGGGCGGCGTCCAGATCGAAGCGCGGCATGCCCTCGTCGAGCCGGGGGCGCAGGTCATGGGGATCGGCGAGGTAGTCGCTGACCCAGGCCGGATCGAGCCGCGCCATGGCCGCGGCGAGGCTCGGCACGGGCAGGTAGCTGTGCACGGTGCGCTCGTAGCGCTCCCAGTCCGGGAACAGCTCCAGGGCGCGGGCCCGGGCCTTCGGGCTCGCAGAGACGTCGCGCACCCACTCGTGGCAGGTGGTGCAGGAGCGCACCCGGGGCTCCTCGGCCCGCCCGGGAACGGCGTGGCAGCGCGCGCAGTCCGCGGTGGCCCACGCGGCGTCTACCTCTTCGGGGGACGCGGGGGCCTGCCCGATGGCGACGGGGGGCCCCAGCGCGACGCACAGGAGCAGGGCGGCCAGGCTCGGAACCAGCAGGCGCACCGGTGAAGACTAGTCCGTCGCCGACACCAGCGCGTCGAGCTCGGCCATGGCGGTCACGAGGCCCGTGGGAGCGGGCGCGGCCGCGGTGGGGACGGGCTCGGGGGTCTGCGCCACCGTCGCGGCGGCCGGCTCGGTCTGCGCCTGGGTCGCGGAGGGCTCCGCCTGGGTCGTGGCGACCACCGTGGGAGTGACAGGGGTCCTCTGGGGGGCCTTCTTGGCCACGACGGCGGGATCCACGTCCATCACGCGCATCGCGCAGGCGGAGGAGATCGCCGGAGCGGACAGGGACACGGCGATGCAGAGGGCGAGCAGGGTGCGGATCATGACGTCTCCAGGTTGGGGTCTTGGAGGTGGACCCCTGCCAGGAGGGTTGGTTCCCCGACTTCTCGATTAGGATCGCCCGCAGGGGCGTGCCCCGGAGCAGGGAGCGGTGATGAACGCGAAGGTGCGGCTGTATGTGGCGACGAGCCTGGACGGATTCGTGGCGGGACCGGACCACGGTCTGGACTGGCTGTTCACCGACGGGGACTACGGATTCAAGGCCTTCTACGGCGCGGTGGGCGGGCTCGTGATGGGCCGCAAGACCTACGACGTGGTGCGCGGATTTGGCGAGTGGCCCTACACGGATCGGCCGTGCTGGGTGTTCTCCCGCCGCCCCGCGGTCGCCCACGCGGGCGTGCGCTTCGTGGCTGGCCGGCCCTCGGACCTCATCGATGAGATCGCCGAAGAGGCAGGCGGCCCCATCTGGCTGGTGGGGGGTGGCGAGATCACGGCGGAGTTCATGGTCGCCGGTCTGGTGGACGAGCTGATCCTGTCGATCCACCCGATCATCCTGGGGGACGGGGTCCGGTTGTTCCACCGGGGGATCCCGCGGATGGATCTCGAGCTGGTGAACTCGGAGACCTGGGCCAGCGGCCTGGTGCAGCTGACCTACGCCCGCAAGGATCCGGCGCCTGTGCCCGCCTGATCGCGAGCCGCGGAAGACCTGCGTGACGCCCGATCTCTTCGTCAGCGGCGTCGTCGCTCCCTGCGACGCACTGAGGTGCGCCTCGCTCGTCTCCTCCTGGCTTCCTCGACCTCGAACGTCCCTCGAGTCTTCTGCGACACGCACTGAGCTCTGGCTCAGCGGCGCGCGAGCCCCGCCACGACGTCCGCCGCTGCATCCCTGGACCGCTTCTTGTGGGTCAGATCCACCTTGAAGCTCACCGCGAAGATGGCGTTGAAGTCCCCCTGGCGGACGGGGTGGTGGGTGCGCCCGCCCAGGGCGAGGATCACGGTGAACTCCCGCAGCGCCAGCCAGTCCTTGTCCACCCGCAGCATCGCCGTGCCGCGCACCGCGTTGCTCACGGCCTTCGCGCCCAGGGTCCGCGTGAGCTGGTCGTTGGCGCCGACCATCAGCTTGACCACCGGGCTCAGGGGGACCTCCACGAGCACGATGGCCATGTTGTCCAGGAACCACTGGTCCCGGGCCGCCGGCAGATCGTTGCGGTTGTGGAAGTAGAAGTCCGACGTGCCGATGGAATAGAACTCGAAGCGCAGCGTGTCCAGGACGATGAGCCGGACCGGCCCGATGGGCACCGCGACCTGCAGGTTGGGTCCGAAGCGCACGTAGCCGCCGGTGGCGGTGGCGCCATCCTCGCCGGGCAGGCTGGCCTTGCTGTAGTCCGACTCGATGCTCGGCAGCGGGTAGTAGCCGGCGGAGTCCACCCCGATGGGCCAGTAGAAGATCGGCGCTGCCTCGACCTGGAACTGCAGGATCGACAGGGGGGCCAGGGTCACGTACGCCCCGGGCATCACGTAGATGGGTGTCAGGTGCACGACCAGCCCCACCTCGGCGAAGGTGTAGTCGAACAGCACGCCCGGTTTGCGGATCAGCGGCGTGCACAGCCCCAGGCGGGTCTGGTTCTCGATGCCCCACTCGCCGTACTTGATCCCGATGAGGTTGCTCAGGATGAGCTTCGGTCGGGGCTCGCCCAGGCAGTTCTTCCCCGTTCCCAGGGTCGGTCCGGCCGGAGAGGCACCCCAGGCGGGCACCGCAAACAGGGTCAGGAGCAGGCCCAGGGCCAGGGCGCGCAGCACCTACTCGCCGGGCAGCTTCGTGACGAGCGTGTCCACGGCGTGCACCGGGGCGGAGTCGCCGGCCATCAGCTCCTTGATGGAGCGATAGACCAGGCGCTGCTTCTGCAGCAGCGACTTGCCTTCGAAGACCGCGCTGGTCACCTCGATGACGAAGTGACCGCCGCTGCCCTGCACGTGGACCACGGCGTCAGGGATGGCCACGACGATGCTGTCGCGGATCGACTCGTTGATATTGATCACAGGCTTCCTGGCGCTCTCTCAGCCCGGGGGGGCGAGCAGCGTGCGTACCTTGGTTGTCAGTCGGTTCACCCCGGAGACCGAGATGTCCCAGTCCAGGACGGTGCCGTCCTTGTCGACGAGCACGATGGTGGGCAGCTTCTTGACCTCGTAGTTGCGCTTGACGCTGCCGTCCTCGTCCCAGCCCACGGGGTAGGTGTACTCGGGGTTCTTGGCGATGAACTCGCGAATGACCGGCTCGGCCTCGCTGGTCACCCCCACCACCTGCACGCCCTTGCCGCCGAGGTCGTTGTGCAGCTCACTCACCACCGGCGAGGTGCGCTTGCAGGGGCCGCACCACGTCGCCCAGAAGTACAGGATCTGGTAGGAGCCGCTGGCCCCGGCGGAGCTCACCCGGCCGCCGGTGTCGGGCCGCAGCAGGGCCAGGTCGTAGGGGGAATGCTCGGTGCCGGGGAAGTGGTCCTTGCGCCACTTCATCATGTCCTCGGGCTTCTCGAGCATCGGGAACGAGACCGCTTCGCGCTTGCCGTCGCGCACGATCTCGATGTCGAGCATGTCGCCCACCTCGACCTTGCGCGCCCCGGCGATGTAGTCCTGGTAGGTCTTCACCGGGATGCCCTCGGACAGCACGATGACGTCCATCTCGCGCAGGCCGGCGGCGGCGGCGGGAGAGCCGGCCAGGGCGTGCAGCACCACGCAGCGCTGGTCCTGCGCGACGTGGGGGAGGGGATCCTTCCAGTTGCCGGTGACGAGGCCGTTCCAGCGGCTGGTGGCGCGGGGTGTGGTGGCCTCGACGGGGTTGCCTTTGCCGTCCTTCCAGACCGGCTTCTCGACCGTGACCACGCCCTTGTCCGGCGCGGGGGGCGCGGGCGTGACGGCCGGGGCGGGCGTC
>CALAGR010000449.1 GCA_937891735.1 uncultured Pseudomonadota bacterium
CGAGCTGCGGCGGCGACTGCGACGACAACGAGGCGTCGACCAACCCCGACTGCCCGGACCCGTGCGACGGCGTGGACAACAACTGCGACGGCAACATCGACGAGCTCTACGACGTCGACGGCGACGGCTACACGACGTGCAACGGGGACTGCGACGACACGAACGCCAGCGTGAACCCCGGCGCGACCGAGGTCTGCAACGGCGTGGACGACGACTGCGACGGCCAGGTGGACGAGGGCTTCGACACGGACGGCGACGGCTACACGAGCTGCGGCGGCGACTGCGACGACACGGACGCAAGCGTGAACCTCGGCGCGACCGAGGTCTGCGACGGGATCGACAACGACTGCGACGGCGCGGTGGACGAGGGCTTCGACGCGGACAGCGATGGCTGGACGTCGTGTGGCGGCGACTGCGACGACAACGAGCCCACGACGAACCCCGACTGCCCTGACCCGTGTGACGGCGTGGACAACAACTGCGACGGCAACATCGACGAGCTGTACGACGTGGACGGCGACGGCTTCACCACCTGCAACGGTGACTGCGACGACACGAACGCGGCGGTGAACCCGGACGCGACCGAGCTCTGCGGCAACGGCATCGATGACGACTGCGACGGCGTGGTCGATGAGGGTGACGACGCCGACGGCGACGGCGTCACGACGTGTGACGGCGACTGCGACGACGCCGACCCGAACACGTACCCCGGCGCCGCCGAGATCTGCGACGGCAACGACAACGACTGCGACGGCCAGCTCCCCCCCGACGAGGTGGACTGGGACGGTGACGGCATCAGCGGCTGTGACGGCGACTGCAACGACGGCGACGACACCATCTACCCCGGTGCGCCCGAGTTCTGCGACAACATCGACACGGACTGCGACGGCGCGGCGGACAACGGCTTCGACCAGGACGGCGACGGGATCCCGGACTGCATCGACTCCTGCCCGATGCTGGTGGACCACGACAACAACCCCTGGGGCGACGTCATCCTCGCCGGGGACGACGTGACCCACGGGTACATGAACTGGGGCATCACGGTGGAGCGCTACCTCGACCCCAGCCTGGTCATCACGGAGCCCGCCCTCGCCTACGACTCCAGCAACCCGCTGCCCGGTGACGAGAACATCGGCACCCCGAACATCGAGTTCGGCGGCCCCGGGATCGGCGCGGGCGGTGGACTGGGCGCCCCCGGCGAGAACAGCGCCGAGCACGGCAACGTGATGAAGGCGACGGCGGGCAACACCTGGTGGATCGTCAACTTCACGAGCAGCACCTGCGTGCACGACATCGACTTCATCGACGTCGAGCAGGGCGAGCTCGCGGCCCAGGTGATCCTGTTCGACGTGAACGTGCAGACCATCGCGACGTTCACCTCGAGCGGGCTGGGTGAGAACAGCGTCGAGAACCTCGACCTGGGCGGCACCTGCGGCGTGTTCGTGATGCTCATCGACTTCTACGGCGACGGCGCCTGGGACAACCTCAACGTCTGTGTGGACCCGGTGGGCAGCGCAGAGCTGTGCGGCGATGGCCTGGACAACGACGGCGACGGCCTCGTGGACGAAGACTGCGTCAACGTCGGCGACGACGACGACGACGACGACGACGACGACGACGGTGAGGACGACGACGACGACGGTGAGGACGAGGAGGAGGAGGGATGCAGCGCCGCTGGCCAGCGCGTGCAGCCCCGGCTCTGGCTGCTCTTCGTGACCGGCTTCGCGGTCCTCGGCCTGCGCCGACGGATGGGTGTCCGCGCCGCCTGAGGCCGGACCACCCGCCAGGTCCGCGCGCCCGCCTGGGGCCCGGACCGACCGACGAATGGGTCAGAGGACCCAAACTCGATCCCCGCTGTCCCCTCACTGCGCAAACGCAGCCTCCGATGAGGTCCGGCGGCGGCGGGTGAGGCCCGGGATATGCGGGGACATTTGCGCTCCCTCCCCCAAGTACTGTGATTTCTCCGGGAAAGCTCCGTCGAGTCAGACGGGACTTTGTTACGGTGAAAACGACCGAAAAGGGCATCCAGCCGGATCGCGAAGGAAGACCAGATGGCCAACCGACTCTCCCGCTTCTTTGCCGCCAGCGCGTCCGCCGCTGCCCTGTGTATTCCGGCGTCTGCCTTCGCGCAGGCCGCTCCGGCGAGCTGTCCGATGGTCTTCGACTACGAGACCGATGCGTCCGGCGCGCCGATCGTCGCGGGGCAGGACCTGGCCAGCGCCTACTCCGCCTGGGGCGCGGATCTCATCGTCTGGAACACCCAGAACATGTCCAGCCAGGGCATGGGCATCGCGTTCGACAGTGGAAACCCGACGGGCGGCGACTGGGACCTGGGCAGCCCGAACCAGGCCTACGGTGGCCCCGGCGTGGGAGGCGGCGGCACCTCGAACAGCTTCCCCCTCGGAAACCTGCTCATCTCGGCCGAGAACTTCGTAGACGCCAACGGGGACGGCCTCATCGACACTCCGGATGACGACGCCAACGGCGCGTGGTTCGAGTACTTCTTCGACGCCCCGACCTGCATCTTCTCGATGACCACCGTGGACGCGGACTACGGAGAGACCACCCCGGATCTCGTGGCGTACAACGCGGCGGGCTAGACCATCGAGTGGATCAACATCGCGGCCACCGGCGACAACGGCGTGGTGACGACCACGTTCGAGGTCTGCGGCGTCGATCACGTCATGTACGACATCTATGGCAGCGGGGCCATGGACAACTTCGTCGCGTGCGTCGGCGGCACCCCCGAGGTCTGCGACGGCCTGGACAACGACGGCGACGGCGAGGTCGACGAGGGCTTCGACGCGGTGCAGGCCGCCCAGGCGGACCAGTACGCCCAGTACGCCGCCGGTGTCGCGGTGTGGCTGACGGGCATCGGCAACTTCATCTTCGATCCCGACGGCGAGTTCTCCGAGGACGCGGCCGCGGGCACGGCGACGATCACCGGCACGATCCGCAAGGCCAACGACGCGAGCGCCCAGTTCGCCATCTCCGGCACGTTCAGCGGACGGACCACGGCCCCCGGCGCCGGCTCTCCGAAGCTCGAGCTGGTCTCCGGCGCCTACGCGGCCAACGGCGGACCGGTCGATCCGAGCAGCTGGTACTACTACACCTCGTTCTCGGCGCAGCTGACGGGCCAGGCTGGCTACGCCGGCGCGGTCCTGAACCTGAGCCAGCGCGGCCCGAACTTCCAGGTGGGGGACGGCGCGAACGGCAAGAACGCCGGCCCCGGCGCCTCGTCCTGGTTCAACTGGACCCGCGCGTCCCAGCCGAACAGCGGCTCGCTCCCCACGGGCGGCACCGGCGACTACAACTGGACGCTGGTGGAGACCTGCGGCGTCGAGATCTGCGACGGCCTGGACAACGACGGTGACGGCTCCATCGACGAGGGCTTCGACGTCGATGGTGACGGCTGGACGACCTGCGGCGGTGACTGCGACGACAACACGGCGTCCACCAACCCCGACTGCCCGGACCCGTGCGACGGCGTGGACAACAACTGCGACGGGAACATCGACGAGCTGTACGACGTGGACGGCGACGGCTACACGACCTGCAACGGCGACTGCGACGACACGGACGCGGCGGTCAACACCGGCGCCACCGAGGTCTGCGACGGCGTGGACAACGACTGCGACGGCACCGTGGACGAGGGCTTCGACGTCGATGGTGACGGCTGGACGACCTGCGGCGGTGACTGTGACGACAACACGGCGTCCACCAACCCCGACTGCCCGGACCCGTGCGACGGCGTGG
>CALAGR010000450.1 GCA_937891735.1 uncultured Pseudomonadota bacterium
ATGGCCGCGGCCTGAGCCGCGGCGGCGGCGCCGGCGGCGTCGAAGGTCGATGGGCCGTAGACGTGGCGGCCCATCAGATCCGGTCCCGCGCTTCAAGCAGCCCGTTCTCGTTGCCGCTGCCGTCGTGCCAGACGGCGTACCCGTGCAGCTCCCCCACCTTCTCGCCGACCTCGAAGAGGACGACCTGGGAGCCGGCGGCGACAGCGTGCGGCGCCGGAGACACGGCGGAGCCGCCGATCTCCAGCAGCTGGTAGCTGAGCTTCCGGCTGTCGTCGCAGATCGTCAGGACGACCGGGCCCTGGCTGTTCGCGGGGACCTCCACGTTGACCGCGCTCGGATCTGCGTCCGGGATGGTCAGGTTGGTCGAGAGGATGTTGACGGCCATGCTCAGGCTCCCATGCGCGCCGCTTCGACGGCGCCGGTTGATGCTGGTGGCTGATGCCCGGCGCCGGCCACGAGCTCCACGAACACGCTAGCAGCACGCGCTATCGGGTGGGTGGGCTTCGTTGCGGGAGCGGAGGGCATCGGTCAGGTCCCCCGTGGTCGAGAGGTGGGGAGCAGTCGCAGCCCCAGCCCGACGGCCTCCTCGGAGGTCACCTCCACGGACTCGACCAGCGCCACCTCGTCGTCGAAGTGGAGCTCGTCGTCGGTGATGGTCACCACGTCCCCGGGCTGCAGCCAGGCCAGCTCGGGCTCGGCGTCGTAGCGCACCCCGCGGCTCTGCAGGCCGTGGCGGCTGGCCAGCTGCTGGAGCACCAGGTGGGCCGTGGCAGAGGACAGCACCACGTCGGAGGCCAGCTCCAGGACCCGGACCCGGTGCCGCTCGCCCCGGGCGTACTCGATGAAGGAGCGGTAGAGGCTGGGGTGGTGAACGATGGTCGAGTCGGTGGCGGCCTTCTGGCGGTCCCAGGTGTAGGTCAGGGTCTCGGTGTGCTTGTCCTCGCTGTAGGACAGCGCGTAGTCGAACCGGATCTCCTGGTAGACGTCGTCGCGGTCGCCGTACTCCACGGCGCTGACCCGGCTGAGGAGGCCGCCCTCGTTCGCGCTCAGGCGGGCGACGGCGTCGTACTCCGTGGCGTCCCAGCGCCAGACCACGTAGTAGAGCCCGTTGGGTCCCAGGCGGGCGGTCAGGGGCAGGATGGGCAGCAGGTGGTCCTGGACCCACTCCAGCGGCGAGACCCGCTCCTCGGCGCCGGGAACGATGGCGAAGTCCAGCTGGTAGCCGGCGAGCAGCGGCTCGGCCGCAACCAGGCGGCCGTAGTCGACGCGGGCGCCGGACCGCTCCAGGAGCCAGGTCAGGATCTCCCCCGCGCTCCGCATGGGGACGGTCGGGTCGTGCCGGGAAGGCAGGCCGCCGCCGTCCGGGTTCAAGCCGCCGGAGCGCCAGCCCACATAGAAGGGGACGTCGGTGATCTCGTCCAGGACGCCGTCAGGCGGGCTGGAGGTGTCGGTGCCGATGTTGGTCTTCGGGAGGAGGACGATGGTGCGCAAGACGCCGGTCGTCGGGTCCAGCTCGGTGGCGAGGCTCAGGCTGGCCGCCGTCGCCCTTGTGTCGCCGTTCTGCACGGTCACGTCGCCTGGGACGCACGGGTGGGCTGCGACGACGGCCTTCGCGCCACCGGACGGGCTGACCAGGCCCAGTTCGATCACCAGCGCCGGCGAGCCGAAGCCCGCGTAGACCGCGGTGCCGCCCGGGCGGCCGAAGACGTAGGGGTAGTACTGGCCAAGCACCGACGGGGCGTCGCCGTCGTAGTCGGACGGCGCCTTGACCCGCTGAAGCTCGCCGGGGATGCGGCCGGGCGCCCGCAGCGGCGCCTCCTCGAGGGTGATGGTGACCGGCTCCTCGGCCGCGCCGTACTCGACCTGGCGGACCTCGCCATCAAGGATGGTCCTCGCCTCGGTGGTGCCCTCGAGCCACAGCCGGAACAGCCCGGTGGCGGAACCCAGGACGTGGCCCGCGGCCTCTCGAGCCGGAACGTCGACCAGGTCGGCGAGGTTGAGGGTCATCGTGATCGAGTGGACCGCGGGGTCGATGCTGAACAGGGCCAGCTTGTCCTGGTACGACCCGCCCCACTCCAGCCCGTCGGTGTACGTGTAGGTCTCCCCGTCGAGCGTCGGAGCGACGACGTCCTCGGCGACCCGGTAGACCTGGCCGCCCCAGGTCAGGTCGAACAGGAACAGGAGCCGGCCAGCCCGCAGGTCGGAGGGGTGCAAGGTCACGCCGCCTCCCGCGTATGCTGGGGCTGGGAGGCCGCATGAAGTACTCGCTCGCCCTGGTCCTGGTCCTGCTCGCCGGCTGCGCGGTGGCCGAGCCGTGCGTCGACGACGACGACGACTCCGCCGAGGTCCTCGGAGTCCCGGAGGGCATCGTCTACGGCTACGACTGCGACGGCGACACCGGAGCAGTCGTCTGCGATGGCGCCGACAGGATCGGTGCGGTCGCGAACGAGGGCGATGTGGTCGTGTCCTGTCGGTGGGACTGCGTTCCGCTGGGCAACGGGGCTGTCGGGTGGGCGGTCGTCCAGTGGACCCTGTACCAGGGCGAGTTCTGTTGGACCACCACCAGCGAGGCGTCCGCCACGGACTGGGACTGCGGCGAGTAGCACGTCAGACATCCTCGCGGAGGGTGACGGTCTCCATCCGGTTCATCTCGGTCGACCGCTCGTCCCCCGTGACGTGGTTCAGGCGGGGGTTGGTCTCGATCCGCCCGAAGATGAAGTCCCCGGGCCGGGTCAGCGAGTGGGAGCTCGAGGAGTCCGTGACCACCCTGGGCAGGTAGACCACCGGCAGGACGGGTCCCTCGACCGCCTCGATGGCGCCGATCACCGTGTGGAGCGTGTCCGACGGCGCCCCAATGGCGACGGCCGTGCCGGTCTGCCCGATGATGTAGTCGCAGTCGGGCGTCTTCTTCTGGGCCTGCTGGGCGTTGACGGCGCTGTTGCTCCAGGCGATCTCCACGACGCGGCGCGGGGGGCCGTTCCGCCGGGCGCGCCGGACCCCGCCGCGGCGCCGGTAGACCTCGGCGTCGTGCTCGTGGATGACGGACCAGCCCTTGTCGTACTGGTGGGCGAACGCCACCAGGTGGCCGATGACCAGCGTCCCGATCTCGAAGTAGCCCTCGGCCGTCGCCTGGATCGGGATCCGCAGCCGGAGCAGGTAGTAGTCCTGGGTGTAGCTGTGGACGATCTCGCCGAAGTCCTTCCGGCGGAGGACGCCGATGCCGGTGTCCGTGTCGGCCAGGGCGCCGGGCATGTTGGCGTCGGCCAGGACGATCTTCGGCCGCTTGCCGGTCCCGGCGCTGCGCCAGTCGCCCTCGGTGTTGAACCGGATGCGGTGGAGGTCGTCCGCCGTCCCCTTGTTGAGGTCGAAGGTGTCGCCGACGTGGGCGTGGTAGTTGAAGTGCTGGGAGCCTGCCGCGCTGCCGCCGGTGTTCGGGACCAGGTCGCGGCCGCGGCGCTCGTAGTCCAGCGCGGTCCAGTCCGAGGTCGAGTCCAGCGTGGCGAGGACGTGCCAGCTGCCGCCGTCGTACCCGTCGAGGTAGGCCAGCTCGAGGTTGCTGTTCAGCAGCAGGATCCCCAGGGTCCCGTTCAGCAGCAGGGCCTCGGTGAAGTCCGCGTCGAGGGGGAAGACGATGTGCTCCTGGGCAGCGACCTGGGTGGAGCGCCAGGTGCGGCGGGGGCTGGAGCAGGTCGCCGGGAACAGGTTCGCCACCCCGTGCTCGTAGGTGGGCCGCAGCCGCCAGGTCTCGTCGAGGTAGCCGGCGCCCCCCGTGGCAGCGACGCGGTTGCCGTCGTGCAGGAGGCGCGGCAGGACGGGGACGGGGATCGGGTGCAGGCTCTCGGGGTTGGACCAGCCGGAGCCGACCTGGGTGGTGGAGCGGGGGCCGTGGCGGTAGCACCAGCCGCAGTAACGGACCGGCTTCCAGCGGGAGACACAGCCGACGGTGGTCGCCAGGATGTGGCCCCACTCGATCCCGTTGTCGACCGCGGCGGCCGTGTTCGTGAGACCCGTGCTGGCGGGGCCGGCGGTCCACTGCCGCCGGTGACCGTGGGAGCAGTAGCGGGTGGAAACGTTGCCGCCGCTGTCGATCTCGATGCGGATGACCACGTAGTCGGTCAGGTCGACGGTGACCGTGGCGCCGACCTTCGCCCCAGCCATCTCGTCCCAGAGCTCCCAGCCGTCGGCCTCGAGGCGGACCGACACCCTGTAGGTGTAGGTCCCGACGCCGCCGCCGAAGACTCCGTCGGACAGCGTCAGCCTGCAGGCGCACTCCAGGGTGGTCTTGTCGCCGGCGCCGGCGTCGAGCTGGGCCTCGAACTCGACGATCAGCCCGTCCACCGCGAGCGACGAACTGCTCTCCGGGTAGGCCCGCGAGTAGAAGCGGCCGTTGACCGGCGTGGTCGTGACCTCCAGCTCCTGGTCGGCGGTGATCGCCTCGGAGCCGCCGCCGGCGGCGGTCCAGCCCGTCCCCCCGGGGGCCTCGAGGGGTAGGTAAACGCCGCCCATCTTCCCGCCGTCGTCGGACTCGGCCCAGGTGATGTAGGCGGTGTCCGGGAAGTTGCTCAGGGGCACGCCGCCCACGTCCTCGTCGGTGGCTGGGACGGTGTGGTCGGTGTAGCCGCCCAGGTACAGGGCGATGACGGCGCTGTTGTCCTCGCCGTCGCCGGCGGCGGTGTACTTGCTGACCAGGATGGCCAGCCCGCCGGAGCTGGCCACCGCGAAGTCGTTCAGCTCGGCGGCGTTGGCGCCGGGCTCCAGCTCGGCCAGCGGACCGCCGTACTCCTCCCAGGAGGTGCCGCGGTCCAGGGTGCGGAGGATGGACGTGGCCCGGCTGCTGCCGCCGTCGTCGAGGGCGACGATGACGTAGACGATGCCGTCCTCGTCCTGCCAGACGGCGCAGGAGGGCCGTCCGTCCGTGACCCGCGTCGTCGTGACGTCGACCGCGTCGGCGTTCTGCACGTCGTCGAAGGGCGAGCCGAGGTAGCGGCTCTGATAGCGGCGGTCGGCTGGGGTGCCGTCGCCGTCGTCGTAGACGAGCAGGAAGCCGCCCCCCTGCAGGGCGGTCACGCTGATCGCCTCGGGGTCCTCGCCGGCGACGCCCCAGGCCGAGGCGACCTGGTCGAAGCGGGCGCCGCTCGAGGTCGAGCCGTACTGCGCGATCTCCTCGCTGGCGCCCCCGGTGGGCGTGTACTGGACGAAGAGGACGATCTGCCCGCCGTTGTAGGCCGCCCGGACGGAGTTGATGGTGCAGCCGTCCGGCAGGTCGGTGTTCAGGACCCGGGCCGCGCCGTCCTGCCAGGTGGAGTCGTCATCGGTGAACACCATGTCCAGGTTGCGGCCGTCGGTGGACGCCAGGAACATCAGCAGCCGGCCGGTGGGCAGGGCCACCAGGCACGGGCACGGCTGGGTCAGGTCCGACCAGCTGGCCGGAGTCACGGCCGTGGTCGACCAGGCGCCGGTCGCAGGATCGTAGACCTTTAGCTGGATGCGGCCGGACGCCGTCTGGGCGTCCTGGAAGGCCGCGGCGATCTTCCCGTTGGGCAGGCGAACTGCGGTGGTCAGCGAGCCGCCGGCGCCGGCGCCGGAGAAGCGCCACAGGCCCTCCATCCCGGTGATCACCTGGTAGCCGTCCCAGCCGCTGATCTGGCTGGTCGTGTCGCCGGCGGCGACGTCGCGGAACCCGAAGCCGCCCTCCTCGGGCCCGGCGTGGCCCGACCGCAGGATCACCAGCTCGATGTCGCCCTGGTCCGTCGGCGTGCCCGAGGCGGACCAGACCATGCTCGAGTCCTGGTCGGCCTCGGGTACCCCGGCCCGGGCGCCGGCCTGGGTGTAGCTGCTGTCCGTCGTGCCGGCGCCGATGTCGGCGATCGTGTCCTCGGCGATGCGGTGGTCGGGGACGATGAAGCCCTGGACGCGGGAGGTGGTGACGAGGGAGGCGGCCATGCGTCAGCTCCAGACCCGGGCGGAGCCGGTGCGCTTGCCCTGGGTGGCTCGCACGTAGGTGGCGAGCTCGGAGTCCGGGCGCCGGACCTGCTCGTAGGTGGCGGCGTCCGAGGTCCGGTTGTTGACCTGGGAAATGACCAGAAGCGGGCCCTGCGAGGCGGGCTGCTCGCCGCGGTTGTAGGCGTGGAGCGCCTCGGGCCCGCCCATCGCGGCCATCCCGCTGCGGTTGGCCACGCCCTCCTCCGGCAGCAGCGGGTGGAGCTGCTCGGTGGAGCCGGTGACCACGCCGCCGGAGTGGAACGGCGGGCCCATCGCGGTCTCGACGGCGACGCCGGCGAACGCCGCCCCGGCCGCGCCGCCGGCGAGGGCCATCATCGCGGGGATCATCACCGGGCTCGGGCTGCCCGCGACGGCGTTGGAGATGGCCAGGGGGATGTTGACGCCGGCCTGGAAGAGCGCGGAGGCCTGCTCCGCCCACCACGCGGTCCGCATCGCCTGCAGCTGGGCTTCAGAGCCCTCCTCGGCGCCCTGGGCGACCGCGGTGGCGATGGAGCTGACCATCCCGCCCACGGAGCTGGCGAAGGCGCTGTAGGCCTGCAGCTGGCCCTGGAGCGACCGCTGGCGGAGCGCCTCCTCCTCCCGGATCTCGTCCAGCCGCTCCTGGTGGACGCGCTCCTCGGCCTCCCGCTGCTGGGCCAGCGCCTCCAGCTCGGCCTGGCGGGCGGCGTCGCGGATCGACCCGATCTCAGCGGCGGCCCGCTGCTCGATCGCCAGCCGGCCCTCGGCAAAGACCTGCTGCGCCTCGGCCTGGGCGTCCAGGTCGCCCTCGACCAGCTGCAGCACGGAGGCGAGCCTGGCCTGGTGGGCGGCGACCGCGGCGTCCCGCTCGGCCTCGAGCCGGTCGATGCCCTCGAGCTCGGCCATCTGGGCGGAGTCGGTGGCGGAGCGAAGGTCGGACCAGGCCCGGGCGAGGTCCTGCAGCTCCCGCTCCTGCTTCTTCGCTGACCCGGCGCCGGCACGACGGCTGGAGCTTGGCGCCCCGGACTTCGGGCCCGTCGAGGTGTGCATGCCAGGGACGTCCGCTGCCAGCTCGCCGCGGAGCCGCTGCAGGACCCCGATCTGCCGCTCGATCTCGCCGGTCAGCTCGCGGCTGCGCTCGGTCTGGTAGCCCTGCTGGCCGGTCAGCTCGGCGACGGCGTCGGCGGTCAGCTGTTCGTACTCGAGCTCCTGCCTCAGCAGCTCGATTCGGTCGGACTGCACCTGGATGGCGCGCTGGCCCTCCTCGCTGGCGGCCTGGCGCTGGCGCTCGACGGCGTCGAGGCCGAAGAGAGCGGACGCCGCGCGGAACGCGCCGGAGGCCACGTCCGACAGGCCCTGGGCGAACTCGGCGAGCCCGGACTCCCGCATCGCTGCGAGCAGGTCGCGGGTGAAGTAGGCGCCGTCGATCAGGGAGGGCAGCAGCGGGACAAGCACGTCGCGCCGGAAGCCCTCGAACTCCCGGGCCACCAGGAAGGTCGCGTCCTGCAGCTCCTCGGCCAGCCGGGTCTGCTCGCGGGTGGCGACGCCGCCCCGGTCGATCTCGTCCATCGCCGCGCGGACGGCGGCGCCGCCCTGGCTCAGAGCGCCGGCGAGCTTGCGACCGCTCTCCTCGCCGAAGAGCTCCATCGCCCGGCGGCCGCGGTCGGCGGGGTTCTCTATCGCGGCGAGCTCGTCCGCGAGGGCGACCAGGTCCGGCTTCGCCTCGCCGGTCTGCTTCTGGAAGTCCTGGATGGCCTGGGCGGCGTCGACCCCGTCCTTCGTCAAAAGCTTGAACAGGTCGCTGGTCTGCTCGAACTCGCCCACCGGCATGTCGACGCGGTCGGCGTCCTTCTGCAGCGCGTTCAGGCGCCCGGACAGGTCGAAGGCCGACTTGACCAGGAGGCCGACGGCGGCGGCGCCGGCGACCATCCCGGCGACGACGACGCCGCCGGCGACGCCGGCCGCCTTGCTGGCCGGGCCGATGGCGGACTTGATGTCCCGCCAGCTGGCGATCGTCTCCTTGGCCTGCTTGCGCTGGGCGACCGTCGCCTTCTGGCTGGTGCCCGCGGCGCGCTTCGCCTCCTTCTCGGCCTTCTTGATCTCGCGGGAGAGCTGGGTGGTGAGAGCCCGGGCCTCCTTCGCGCCGATGTCGGGGATCTCCTTCAGCTCCTGCCGGAAGGCGTCCAGCCGGGCAACGATGTCGATCCCCAGGACCGGGCCGTTGCTAGCCACGACGGAGCTCCGCTGCCATGTCTTGGACGATGGCCTTCACGCGCTTCCGCATCGGCTTCCGCAGCAGCTCGGAGATGAGCAACTTCCCGTCGCTGGCGGCGGGGTTCGGGACGAACAGCTGGGGCGTCTTCGGCGGGCCAGGCAGCCAGGGGCCCCGCATCGCCACCGGCGCCGCGAAGTACTCCCTGGTGGTGACGACCTTCAGCACGGTCGAGGTGCGGCCGGGACGGCGGACGAAGACCGGGACGGGCTTGCCGTTGGCGCGGCGGGTGTCGGTCGAGCCGACCGAGAAGGTGATCTCGCCCTTCGTCAGGTCGATCGACTCTCGGACCGCCATCTGGCCGGACAGGCCGGTCCGCCGCTGCACGCCCTTCGGGCCGTACCAGTCGCGCTCGGCCTCGGCGGCGACGGCGTTGGCGTGGGCTCGGAGCGCCCGGATCGCGGCTGTCTCAGCGCTGGCCAGGGCCTGCTCGATGAAGGCCTCCAGCCCGTTGTCGAGCTCGACTGCGACTCCCCCTGCGGTGAAGCGACGGCTGGTCACTGCTGCGCTCCTCCACGCTCGCGGTCGAGCTTGTCGACGGCGAGGACGATGACCTGGTCGTCGCGGGAGAGCCGCTCGAACCAGTGCAGGTCGCCTCCGCCGTAGCGGAGGCTCAGTCGGTATCCGGCGAGGTCCTGGAAGCCTCGCCTTCGGAGAAACCCGCGGTCTGGTCCACCTCCTTCTGGGCGATGGGGTGCAGCCCCCCGGACATCCCCTTGAGCAGGTCGACTCCCACGCTGACGATCTCGACCACGCCCATGCCGCGGGAGCGGAGGTGGTCGTAGACGGCGTCGCCGAAGGACAGGACGTTGAAGTCGACGAGCGCCCAGGTCAGCCCCTGTGGGCGGTAGCTGGGCACGCAGGCGCCGAGGGCGGCCGCGGCGATGCGGCGCCCCGTCATGTCGGCGTGGGAGCCCTTCTCGGGCATCTCGCCCGCGGCCTTGACCAGCGCCTCGCGGATGCCGTAGGTCGGCACCGCCAGGACTCGCGCCTTGCCCTCGACGACGATCGTTTCGGGCAGGCCGGCCGCCTCCGGGGGCGTGCTCTTCATCTTCCGGGCCATCCGGCGCTCCAGGTCAGGCGATGGTGACGGCGGCGGTCGCGCCCTTCGGGAGGGCCTGGCCGCTGATCTCGATGGTCATCGGCTTGCCCTCGGAGATGTTGGCCTTGCCGCGGAAGTAGGGGATCGTCACCACCTGGTCGGCGCCGCCGCGGTCGGTGCCCTCGATGGTGAACTTGAGCTTGATCAGCCAGGGGTCGGCCGCGTTGACGCCCCAGGTGCTGACGCCGGCGAGGAAGGCGCCGGTCTTGCGGACGGCGTCGAGCGGGATCTTCTCCGTGCCCTCGAGCAGCGTCGTCGCCTCGTAGTTGAACGAGATGTCGACGGGCTGCTGCTGTCCCAGGCGGACGTCGGAGATCATGTCCCGGTCGTAGAAGATGAGCAGCTCGGCGTCGCCCTGCTGGAGGCCGGAGATGCTCAGGGAGCCCTCGCCCTCGTACACGACCTCACCGGAGATCGGGGTGACGGCGGTGGCGTCCTCGAACTCGATCTTGACGTCCCGGACGGTGATGCGCTTCTCGGGGATGGCCATCTCTGTCTCCTCCGCGCTACGTCAGCGCGACCTGGTGGTCGACCAGGAACTCGGCCTCGATCTGGATCCACTCTCCGGAGGGGGCCGTGCTCCTCCGGGTGCGGCGGTAGTAGACGGTCAGGGTGGTGGACCAGCCGCTGTCGAGCCGCTTGATGAGGGCCACCTCGGCGTCGAGCGCCGCGTCGACGGAGGCGAGGGGGCCGGAGCTGGCGGGCGAGAGCCGGGCCAGGAACCGCACCCGGACCGTCGTCCGGGCCTGGAAGTAGGTCCGGTGGCGATCGCCGATGGCCTCGCTGTCGGTGATGCCGACGGAGTACGACAGGTGCGCCTTCGTCGACGGGATCGCCTCGGGCACTCCGGACCAGCTGTGTGCGTCCCAGGCGACCGGCGCCTCGTTCCAGGCGCCGCCCAGCCCGGCGATGCGGGTGGCGACGTCCTGGCGGAGCTGGGCGTAGGTGCGGGGCATGGGCTACCTCCCAGCCAGCCAGACGTGACGGGTCGGACCCTTCCGAGAGGTCGAGTCGGCCTCGCCGGTGTCGTCCTCGTCGTAGTCGAAGGTCAGCCGCCCCCAGGCCGACTCGTAGCGGGTGCGGTACTTCTCCTCCTCCACGTGCCAGCGGTTGTCGGCGGCGCCGGCGGCGGCCAGGAGACCGCAGACGATCTCCAGGGTGTGGAACAGCGTCACCATGCGCAGGGCGCTGGAGCTCATGATCAGCGCCGGGCGGCGGGCGTCCTCCTCGAGGCGGTCGTTGACGTCCCGCCAGGCGGCCAGGACCTGGGGCTGCCAGGAGGTCTGGCCGGTCGGGATGTAGTTGCTCAGCTCCGGGTGGCGCTCGAGCAGGTCCGCATCTGTCACCGCCGGGTGCAGCTTGCACCGGACGAGCGAGGCCTCCTCCCGGAACGGGTGAACGAACTCGTCCGGCATGAGGAGGGACCACTCCACCCGCCAGCCAGCGCCGAAGGACTCGTCCGCGACGTCGGCGGCCTGGACCTCGTAGGTGGCGATGGAGCTGGTGACGGTGACGCCCTGAGCGTCGATCACGGCCTCGTTGGAGTCGTTGTAGACGCTGACGGTCGACCCGGCCTCGGTGGGCGCGACGAGCGAGCCCGCGGCGTAGACTCGGACGCGGAGATCAGTCGGGCGAGCCCGCTCGATCTCCTGCGTCTGCAGCCGCGCCTGGTACTCGATCCACTCGCCCACCGGTCAGCTCCGTTCAGGCCTCGAGGGCCTCGAGGTGCTCGTCCTCGGTGGGCTGGTCGGAGGGGCGGCCGATGATCCTGGCGATGCGGAACGACCGCGACGTGTGCACGTCGCTGAACTCCAGCACCCAGCCGCTGGGGTAGGTCGCGGTCACCACGTCGCCGCGACGGGTGACCGCGGCGTTGGCGATGTCCTCGCCGGGCAGCTTCTGCTCGAAGGCCTGGATGGCGGCCAGCTTCAGCTCGGTCTTCTCGGTGTTCATGTGCAGACTCCTACGCAGCGTCGAAGGTCGCCGCGACCATGACCGGCGCCACCTGCTGGGCGGTGTCGGCAGAGATGAAGAGGGGCTCGATCACCAGGTACACCGTCGCGCTCGACGCGCCGGCAACGTCGGTCACGCTGATGGTCGCCGCGCCGCTGGCGTCCGACGTGAACACCAGCCTGGCCTTCGCTGTGGTCGAGACCTCGGCGCCGACGCCGGTCTCGGCGAGCCGGAACGCGGCGCCGTTGGTCTCGGTGTTCGTGTCGTAGACGACCGCGACGTACTGCTCGGCGGACGCGACGGGAGAGGCGAAGGTGACCGCGATCACGTTGGCGGCCTCGGCGCCGGGGGTCAGCGTGGGCGCCGTGGAGAGCGCCAGGATGTCCGCGGTGTTCGTCGCGATGTCGCTCAGGTCCACGTCGGCGTCGGGGACGGTGATCGTGCGGTCAGCCGTCAGGGCAGCTGGCGCGGCCATGCTGACCTTGTCCGTGCCGTTGCCGGTCTGCTCGGCCAGGACGATGGTGCCGGCCTTGCTGCCGTCCTCGGCGCCGAACTTCGAGGTCACGCCGAAGGTCGTCGTCCCGAAGGTCGGGCCGGAGCCGCTGGTCACGTCCTGGTCGAGATAGCCGAGGTTCACGTCGGCGTCGGGGACGGTGATGGTCCTGGCCGCGGTCAGCGCGGCGGGGGCCGCCATCGTCACGGTGTCGGTGCCGTTGTCCGTGTCCTCCGCCAGGATGACGGCGGCCGCGGCCGCGGCCGAGTCCCCCCGGAACTGGCTGGTCACGCCGAAGGTCGTCGAGCCGAAGGTCGGGGTCGCCCCCGAGACCACCGACTGGTCGATGTAGCTGTGGTCGGCGCCGGAGCTCGTCCGGTGGCTCGTGTTCGTCGCGATGTCGGCCAGGGTGACGTCGGCGTCGGGGACGGTGATCGTGCGGTCAGCCGTCAGGGCAGCTGGCGCGGCCATGCTGACCTTGTCCGTGCCGTTGCCGGTCTGCTCGGCCAGGACGATGGTGCCGGCCTTGCTGCCGTCCTCGGCGCCAAACTTCGAGGTCACGCCGAAGGTCGTCGTCCCGAAGGTCGGGGTCGACGTCGTCGCGATGGACTGGGGCAGGCTGAAGACCGGGTCGCCGGTCGTGCCGTCGCCGTTGGTGATCGACACCTGGTCGGCGGTGCCGGTCAGGGTCCGCCTGGCGTAGGTGTCCGCCGCCGTCTTCGTGATGTAGCCGGCCGTCGCGTCGAGCGCCTCGAGCGCGGCGAGGTCATCCGCCAGGGAGAGGGTCGGGTTGCCGCTGACCCCGTCGCCGTCGGCGATCGTGATGCCGGCGGCCGGCGCCGTCAGGGTCCGCTCGGACATCGTGCCGCCGCCGGTGTGCGCCACGATCCCGGTCCCGGACAGCCCGGCCACGGCCTCCAGCTCAGCGTCGGCCGGCTGGAAGTAGTCAGCCAGCGTGGAGCACGCGAGGACCGCGGCGTTGCTGCCGTCCCCCATGACCAGCGCCCAGTCGGTCAGCTCCGCGAGGGAGCAGTCGTTTCCTCCTGGCAGGTAGATGTTGCCGGTCCCGTGCTTGATGACCACCGTCCTGGCGCCGCTCTCCGGCCGGAGGATCGACAGCTCGCCGTCGGTCAGCCCGGAGATCGTGTCCAGGTCGTCGGAGGCGGCGTTCGACTCGGTGTCGACGTCGTGGTAGCCCTGGACCGCCGTCACCACCCCCGAGGCGATGGTCAGCTCCGTCGCGGCGTCGAAGATCAGGTCGGCCTGGCTGCCCCCGGCCGCCGTGGTCTGCACCTCGTACCAGGTGCTGCCGTCGTAGGTCAGGTAGAGCGCGGCGTCGGCCGCCGAGGCGTTCTCCCGCAGGTAGAGCCCCATCGTGGCGCCGAACATCGACACCGAGGAGGGCGCCCCCTGGCCCGAGGTGATCAGCACCTCCTGGAGGGAGTTGTCCGCGTTGAGGAGGTGGCCCTCGTTGCGCCACTGGTACGGGGATGCCTCCGCCGAGGTGGTCAGGGAGGCCAGCAGGGTCAGGGCCAGAAGGCAGAAGGTCAGCAGCCGGTTGCGCATCGTGTCACTCCTCCCGAGGCCGGCGATCGGCCGCCTCGAAGCTCTCGCAGACCCGGCGCACGGAGGCCTCCGCCGCCTGCTCGCACCGCCGTCGGTCACCGTTGAACTCGCGCCGCATGGACTCGGCGAGCTCCTGGCGGACGACGCGCAGGTCCTCCGCGTTCGACGGGGAGCCCTTCAGCCGACCGGGCCTGATGACGCCGCTCATGCGCTGGGCTCCTCGATGATCACCGGCTTGCCCTGGGGCGCCGGCCGCATCCGCTTCTTCATCTCCGCGCGCAGCAGCTGCACCTCCGCGGCCAGGTCCTCGGCGATGGGACCCCAGGACGGATGGGAGCGCGCCCGGTCGACGGCCTTGCGGTGTTCCGCCGTCTTCTCCTCGAGCAGGCGGGCGACGACGTAGTCCTGGCAGGGCGGCACGACGCCCGACGAGACCACGTAGTCGAGCCACTCGTAGTAGAGCTCGTCGTTGCGGCGGAACTCGCGGGAGCCGGGGAAGACCTGCTGCCAGTAGCAGACGACCGTGTCCTCGACGCCCTCCACCTCGCAGAGGTAGCTGCCGCGGTGGGCCTGGCTGGGCGGAAGGGTGTCGAGGGGGATCGGGATCCAGCCCCGCTCGCGGTAGTGGGTCAGCATCGTGCCGACCCGGACGCCGCCTCCGCGCATGGCCTCGACGCCGGACATCCCGGGCACCAGCTTCGCCGTCCCCGGGATCGGCCGCAGCTTGCCGCCATCGAGCCCCCACCGCTCCGGGAGCACCATCTGGTACATCGGCGGGCGGCGGTCGATCTGGGGCGGCGGAGTCCGCCGCTCGTGCCCGCCCACCTTCGGGGTGAACGGCTTCGTGGCCGCCGGGCCGGGCGGCAGAAGCTGCGGACCCGGATCGGGCTGGAAGGGGCTGGCGGACTTCGAGGCCATCGGCGCTCCTGAGCCAGCGGGGCAGCCTGACGGCTACCCCGCTGGGCTTCGGGTGATCAGGATCGGCCGCAGCGCATCGACACCCCGCAGAGGTCGAGCAGCTCGGTGGCGCCGGCGTAGATGGCCATGCCCCACCCCTGCTCGTCGTTGGCGAAGTCGCGGATGCGGTCGAAGAGGATCCTGTTGAGCAGGACGACCTGGTCGGCGTTCAGGTCGAGCTTGCCCGGGGAGGCGATGCCGTAGACGATCGCGCCGCGGCCGAACATCCCGCCCCAGACGTCGGTCGAGTCGTCCAGGACGTGGGTGGTCGTGTAGCGGTCGACGCCGAGGTGGTTGCCCTCGTAGCCGAGCCCCTTCGCCACGGAGAGCATCTCCTGGCAGTCGGCGTTCCACTGGATGCTGCCGCCGGCGTTGAAGGCGACGTCGTCCAGGATGTCGCCGTAGAGCCGGGGCGGCTCGATGGACAGGTAGGGCCCCTCGACCTTCGCGATCTTCAGCGCGGTCCTCGCGTCCAGGAACGTCGCGGCGGTGCCGTCGGCGCCCGAGCTGCCCTTGATGGTCGCGAAGTTGTCCATCAGCTGCGCGACCTGGTACAGCAGGAAGCTGTTCATGGTCGCGACGGCGTCCATCGCCATCGCCTGGGAGTTCAGGACCCCCAGCGAGTCCACCAGGCGCGCCAGCCCCTTCGCGTTGTAGAGCTTCGCCTTGCGGGCGATGGTCAGGGAGGCGGTCGCGTCGCTCAGGGCCGTGCTGGTGACGGTGCCGGTCTCGCTGTAGCCCGTCGGCAGGTCGTAGCCCATGAGCCCCAGGGCCGAGCCCTTGAAGGTCGTGGTCCCCTCGCCCTCGAGGCCGGTCTTCTCGATCAGCGCCGGGTGGTTCGGGAGGCTGCCGCGATCGGCGAGCAGGAGGGCCAGCACCCCGAGATGCTTCTCGGACACGAGCTGGTTGGCGAACGTGGTGGTCGTGACGGTGGTCATCGGTGTTGCTCCGCAGCAGGGGTGTGGACGCCTACTGCGGGTTTGACCGGACCCGGGACCGTGGTGGCGGGCTCATGCTAGCGCACGCCGATAGCGCGCTGTCAACAACTACTTTCGGTTCATCCCCGTCAGGCGGGCGACTTCCGGCCAGTCCTGCCGCTCGCGGGCGGCCCGGATCAGGGCGTCGTGTGCGTCGCCGCTCGGTGGCGTGTGCTGGCGCGGCGGGTTCCGCGGCTTCGGGGTGCTGGGCGCGCCCGCGGGCCCGGCGCCGGCGAGGAACGGGTGCAGCCAGCCGGGGACCTCGGCGGCGGTCTCGCCGTCCATCTTCCCCTTCAGCGCGGCCACGTACTCCCCGAGGCTGGCGGGCCGTCCGTCCTCCGGCTCGCGGCTGTAGCGGGAGCGGAGGGCAGCCTGCAGGTCGGGGTCGTCCAGGCCGATGCCGACCATCACCAGCTCGTCGGCGTGGGCGGACTTCGTGGTCTCCAGCTCCGCCCGTAGGGCCGCCAGCTCGGCCTGCAGTCCGGTCGCCGCGGCCTTGTGGGTGTCGGCGGCGGTCTCGAACCCGGTCAGCCTGCCGCGAAGGTCCCGGCGCTCGTTCCGCAGCTCGGTGATGGTGGCGATCAGCGCCGAGCGGTCCTGGTCCTTCAGCGTGCTCGCGTCGGGCTCGGCGGGCGGTGGCGCGGCCGGAGGCGCGGCCGGGGGAGGAGCTGCAGCTCCGCCCTCGTGGTGGATCCGTCCCCTCAGCATCATGCGGCGGTCTCCTTGCTCTCGGCGTCGATCTCGGCCAACGCTGTCCGCGCCTCGGAGTCGCTGGCCCCGGGGTGAAGCCGCTGCCAGGCCTCGACCCGGCTCATGAGCTTCGCGTCCCGCAGCGACGTCACCTCGTCGATCAGCGCCCGGCGCTCCTGGGGGGAGACAGCCAGGCCTCGGTAGGTGATCCGCAGGTCCTCGACCGGCTGCCCGAGCAGCTGCGCCGTGACCGTCAGCAGGCGGGTGTCGGCCCTGGCAAACAGCGGCTCGTAGACCCGCTGGGCCTCCCGGATGGCGTCCCGAGCGACGGCGAGCGAGTAGCCCGAGCGGATGTCCGACGACTGCTTCGTGACGTCGGTCCGCAGACCGGCGGCCTGGACCAGCCAGTCGGCGTAGATGCGGATCGCCTGGATCAGCTGCAGGGGGTCCACCGGGGGCGCCCACTGCCCGATGATGATCTGCCCGGCCTGCTCGTCGTCGGCGCGCAGGAGAAGCACCCGCGACGGGTCGGGGATGATCTCCCGCGTGGGCGAGGCGTCGCCGGCGTCCGCGTTGACCTCGTCCACGCCCAGGTCGACGCCGGCGGCGTATCGCTGCGCCCAGGCGCTAGTGCGGATGACGTGGCCGAAGTAGGTCAGGTAGATGCCGAGCAGGATGGACCCCTCGACGATCTCCTGGCCGGTGTACGGGTCCCAGAGCGAGGCGGTCTCGGCGGCGTGGTAGAAGACCACCGGCATGATGGGGGCGCCGGAAGCGTCGCGGAACGGGTAGGCCTGGCAGTGGAACTCGCCGCCCAGGACCTGCCTCGACACGTCCTCCTCGTCCCCGAACTGGTCGGCGGTCACGGACTGGCGGACCTTCCTGGCCTCGTAGTAGGGGTTGGCCGGGTCCTCGATCGACCAGGTGACGCGCACCCAGCCCAGCCCGGGCTCCTCGCGGGTGTGGGTCAGGACGACCGGCTGGCCCGGGTCTCCAGGAGCGGCGCGCCCCTCCAGCTGGTCGGGAAACATCGGGTAGTAGACCGGCCGGCCGTCGACGAGCTCCACGGCGACGGCCATCTCCCGCAGGCCGAGGGTGTCCCGCTGCACGCGCTGCATGAGCGACCACAACCCCGCCGCGGCGGCCGCCTGGACGGTCAGGCCCATCCCTCTGATCTCGGGGGGCTCCGCGTACATCCGCGCGGACTGCTCCCAGAGGGAGAGGTAGGGGTTGGCCGAGCGGTCGGGATGCCCCCAGACCTTCGCCCGTTCGCCGCCGACGTGGGCCTTGATGGCGTCGCGGACGTCGTCCTCGTGGCGGGAGTAGAGCAGGCGCCTCCGGCGGGCGGTGTGGGTCCACCGCTCGGCCTCGGACGCATCCTGTGGACCGGGCCCGAAACCGGCTGCCGGGCTGCTCGAGTCGGACACGGTCGAGAGGATACCGGCCCGGGCCGGCGCCCGGGACGAAAATCGTCCTGCCGACCCGAACGCCTGTCCAGTGTCACCCGAAACGAACGACGGCTCGATGGCCGCGGCCGCGGGGGAAGATGAACGGCTTCAGCAGGTACCGCACCGCGTCGATCCTGTCCTTCGCCGGGTGCTCTCGTCCGTAGTCCCAGGTCCCGAAAGCGTCGATCGTCAGCGCGGCCCGGGGGTGGAACAGGCAGCGGCCCTCGGCGAGGTTCTCGTAGATGTAGCGGCAGCCCGCGTCGACCATGCCCGACGACAGCCGGCCCTCCTTCGCGCTCAGGATGCGAGGGCGGAGGGCAGTCTGGCTGATCCCGAGCTCGCGGGAGAGCGCCCGCATGGTCTCGAAGTTGGACTTCTTGACCCACCTTGAGGCGACCGGGTTGTCCCCGTAGACGTGCTTAAGGTCCCTCCACTGGATGTTGTGGCGGGAGAGCATCTCCAGGACCCGGGCCGCAAACTGGGCGTTGGACGCGACGCCGGCCATCACTACCTCGTCCTGCACCAGGATCGCCTCGCGGATGCGGCCCTTGTCGTCGGGGAGCTGCTGGACCTGGGCCAGGATGGCGGTCTGGCCGTATTCGCGGGGGGCCGCGGCGTAGTCGATGCCCAGGCACCACCAGACCGGCGCCCGGTCCGGGTCCAGCCGCATCGCGCCGTTGACGTGGCGGTCGGCGTCGAAGACGTCGAAGAAGACGCCCTCGGGCCGCATCTCCCATTCGCCGTCGAGGACGACCGGGGCGTAGACGGACGGGGTGACGCGCCACTGCTCGGCGATCCAGGCGGCGTCCATCGGCACGCCCTCGTCCGTCGTCAGCGGGCGGGAGCTGCCCATCGGCGTGGCGTTCTCGACGGTCAGCCTCGCGTGCACCTCCTCGATCACGCCGTCCTCGACCAGGTCGCGCAGCCAGGCGCAGTCTCTGTTGATGGGGGTGGCCGTGATCAGGATCGGTCCACCGGTCCGGGTGAGGCGGCGGTCGAGCTCGCGGTAGATCTCCAGGTCGGTGGGCTCGTCGATGTGGACGACGTGGACCGTCGACCCCTGCAGCGCCGTCGGCCCCTGGTTGGTTGTCCGGAACCGGACGATGGAGCCGTTGTGGAAGACGACCGCCGGGTTGTCCTTGCCGTACCCGCTGCGGACGGAGAAGTTGCTCGAGGCCTTGTGGTCGATCTGGTCCTCGGGGCACAGGGCGTGGAACTTCTTCATGATCGCCACCGACTGCGACCACGACGTGCACACCACCCAGGCCTCGATCGGCGGCGGGCGGGTGTGGTAGTGGGGGTGGCGGCCCTCGCACCGCCAGATCACCTCCTTCAGACCCGCCCACGTCTTCCCGATGGCCTGGTTGCCGGCGCGAAACAGCTTCCGTCGGGCTCGCAGGCGGTGGAAGGCGTCCTGCGGCGGGGTCCACCGGATGAACCGCCAGGCCTCCCGGTCGGCGAGCTCGGCCAGCTCGACCGTCGCTTCGGCGAGCTCGGCGAGGGCGGAGGGGGTCACCCGGGTCGGACGCGGCGGAGGATCTCGTCGCAGAGGTGGTCGGGCATCGCGCGGAGGGCGTCCTCGATCCTCTGCATCAGGGCCGCGGGGTCGACCTCCTTCGGCGGCTCCCGCTCCCGCAGGATCTCCAGCCGCTTCTCCACCAGCTCCAGCTCCTGCGACATCAGCTTCGACGCCGCGACGAAGCTCTTCGCCGCGAGCGCTTCGCTTCGGGCGTTCTGCACCTCGCGGAGCAGCTGGTCAACGTACCGGAGCGGGTCCTTCGGGATGGTCGCCCGGCGCGCCGTCGGCGGCGGCGGCTGGGAGAGCCCCTGCAGGTCCCGCTTCAGCCGGAGCATGGTCGAGACCGCGCTGTGGCTGTGGTCATCGGCCGCCGCGGCCAGGTGCTCTTCGACTTCGGTCAGCAGGTCGCGCCGCTTCTTCTCGAGGGCGGACAGACCCATGATTCCTCGTGTTTTTCCGGGGCTGCGCGCGCGAAAATCGACAGGCGTTGCAC
>CALAGR010000451.1 GCA_937891735.1 uncultured Pseudomonadota bacterium
GGGCGGTGGTGGTGGCGGTGGGGCTCTTGGAGGGGGGCCTGCGCGGGCTGGGGGCTCAGGTCTGGACGGCGAGCCCGCCGGCCTTCGACGTGCAGCCGCCGGGGTGGACGCAGCCCGATCCGGTCTACGGCTACGTCGGCGCGCCGGGGCGCTACGCCCTGCGCTTCGCGGACGGGTTCGGGGCCGCGCTGACCCACGGCGACGATGGGTGGCGGACCACGGGGGACGGGCCCGGGACGGGGGCGCCGGTGGTGGAGGTGCACGGCGGCTCGTTCGCCTACGGTCTGGGGCTCAACGACGCCGCCTCGCTCCCGTGGCGCCTTCAGGAGCTGCTGCCGGAGTGGCGGGTGCGCAGCCGCGCGCTCCCCGGGTACGGCCCGATGCAGGCCTGGGTGGCCCTGGACGAGCACCTCGCGAACGGCACGGGCCCGGCGGTGCTGGTGGTGGCCTACGCGGGCTTTCAGGATGAGCGGGTGACGCTGACGCGGAACTGGCGGCGCTCACTGTCCGCCTGGGACGGGGGGATGCTCCCGCCGGTTCCTGCGACGCGCACGCTGTGGGGGGTGCCCGTGGTGCAGCGCGGGTCGCCGACGCTGGTGGCGGGCCCGCTGGCGGGTCGGTCCGTGCTCGCGGGCCGGCTCGTGCGGATCGCGGATCGGGTGGAGGACGCGGCCGCGTCGAGTCACGGCGTGTCCCGTAACCTGCTCCTGCAGCTGCACCGGCGGGGGCAGCAGGCGGGGGTGCGCGTGGTGATCGCGGGGCTCGCGCAGGATCGGTGGACCCGGGACACGCTGCGGTGGTGCGCGGCCCGGGGGGCGGAGGTGGTCGATGTGGGCCTGCCCTGGCGGGAGCCGGCCTGGAGCCTGGCGCCTCACGACGGGCACCCCAACGCGGCGGCAGCGGCGTCCTGGGCGGTGGGGATCGCCCAGGTGATCGGGCCCCCGGAGCGAGTCGCGGAGGCGGCACCAGAGGGCGCGGAGCCGAAGATCGACCCATCGCGTTAACACCTGGGGGGCAGAGCCCGTCTGTGTGTTGATGGCCCGACCCGCAACAGCCCTTCGTACAGTGCGCAGCGTGGCGAACAGCCCCTCACGCCCCCCGCGCCGCGCCGGCGCCGCTGCCCACGACCTGGTCCGAGCGGCCCGGGCGGGGCAGCGGGACGCCTTCGCCGAGCTGCACGCCCGGTACCGGGGCATGGTGCACGCCACGCTGCTCGCCCGGGTGGGCCCCAGCGAAGCGGACGATCTGCTCCAGGACACCTTCGTCACCGCCTGGCTGCGCCTGCCCGATCTGCGGGACGAGACATCCTTCGGGCCCTGGCTGCAGAGCATCGCCCGCAGCAAGGCCATCGACCTGCTCCGCGGGCGGCGCGCGACGGTGCCCCTGCCGGAGACCCTGGTGGCTGCGGCCCGCCTGCCCCTGGAGGCCGCGGAGGTGCTGCGCGCCCTGCAGCGCCTGCCCGCCCACCTCGGGGAGCCGCTGACGATGCGGCTCGTCGAGGGAATGACGGGCCCCGAGATCGCCGACGCGACGGGGCTCACACACGGCTCCGTGCGCGTCACGCTGCACCGGGCGATGAAGAGACTTCGAGACGACCTGGAGGCCCCCAATGTCTGACCTGACCCCCGATCCGCTGTGGGACGGGCGCGGCTCGGACCCCGAGCTCGAGCGCCTGCAGCGCCTGCTTTCACCCCTCGCGACGACCCGCGAGCTGCCCCCGCTGCCCGATCGTCGGCCCGCGCGCGCTCCGTCGTGGGTGTGGCTGGCCGCCGCGGGCCTCGTGCTGACCGTCGGCGGCGTCGTCGTGCTGCGCAGCGGCTCGGGCGATGGCGAGCTGGAGCGCACCGGCGTGGCGGACGCGCCGGATCCGAGGGCGGCGCAGGAGCGCGCAAACGGCAAGCCCCAGTTCCATCCCGGTGAGCCGCCGGGGACGGAGACGCGCCGCGGGGAGCCGCCCACCCCGAAGGGCGCGCAGGCGGTGCGCTGGCCCCTGGATCCCTTCGACGTGGGCGGGCGGACCGCCCATGGATCGGCCGGGGTCGGGACCAGCGGTGGTCTGACGGCCGGGACGGGGGGCACCTTCATCTTCTACGAGGACGAGCTGGGGCTGTCGGCGAACCCGCTGCACGAGCGCACGATGAGCGATGTCCGCCTCAACGAGCTGGTCCACCTGTCGCTGTTCGCCCCCAACTACGCCGACCAGCCCGTGCCGTCCCTGGCGAGGGAGGCGACGCTGGACGACTCGGGCCGGGTGCTCACCGTCGCCCTGAACGAGGCGCTGTGGAGCGACGGCGAGCCCGTCACGGCCCACGACGTGGTCTTCACCCTGGCGGCCTTCAAGGACCCGGGGTCCCGGTCCCTGGACCGGCACCGCTGGGACTTCATCGAGGCGGCCGAGGCGAGCGACGAGCACACGCTGGTCCTGCGCTTCGTGCGCACCTACCGGACGCCCCCGATCTCGCAGCTCTACCTCAAGGTGATCCCGAAGCACGTCTTCTCGAGCACCTCGATCCCGTCCACCAACAGCTACCGCACCAGGCCCGTCACCGCCGGACCCTTCGCCGTCACCCACAAGGACCACAAGAGCTGGAGCCTGCAGGCCGCCGACTCGATCCGCTCCCCCAGGCTCGAGCAGATCCGGGCGGTGGAGGTGCCGGAGAAGCGGACCCAGGCGGAGCTGATGTCCTACGCGTATGGCCACGCGATGATCGCGGTGACCCCCGAGCAGCGGGCAGAGCTCGACGCGGACGAGTGCTGCGTCCTGACGCCCTACCCGTCGCGGAGCTGGTGGTACCTCGCGTTCAACCAGCGGAACCCGCACCTGGCGGACCAAGGGGTGCGCACCGCGCTCAACCTCGTCATCGACCGTCAGCAGGCGCTGGAGCTCATCGGCGAGGGCGACCTGGTCTCGGGTCCCTTCCTGCGGTCGTCGCGCTACTACAACCACGACGTGCCGAGCCCGGACCCGGACCTGGCCCAGGCGGCGGCGCTCATGGAGCAGGCCGGCTACGTCGAGACCGATGGGCGCTGGGCGAAGGACGGCCGGACCATCGATCTGCGTTGCTTCTACGCCGCGGGGCTGGGGGAGCAGGCCCAGACGGTGGCGACCAACATGGTGGGGCAGCTCAAGGCGTTCGGCATCAACGTGTCCGCTCCCGCCGGTCTGGGAGGCGAGAGCTGGGAGGAGCGGGTCATGCAGCGCAAGGACTACGACCTCGTGATGGGGGCCTGGTCCTTTGACACGAACGAGGACGTGGGGCAGCTCTTTGCCACCGGCGGCGCGCGGAACGTCACCGGGTACAGCGACGCGCGCACCGACCAGCTGCTCAGCGGGGCCTACGAGTCCGGGGACCCGTCGGAGATCCAGGCGTACATGAAGGAGGTGCACCGGCGCCTCAGCGAGACGTCGCCGTACGTGTTCCTTTGGAGCCTGCGCAACTACAGCGCGGTCTCGGCCAACCTCGTCGGCGCCCAGATCCAGCCCTTCTACTACTTCAGTCAGGTCTCCGACTGGGACCTCAGGCTGTGACCGGCCTCCTCCCCGGGCGCGCGGGGTGCCTCGTGCTCTGCAGCCTCCTCGGCGGGCTCGGGGTGCCCACGCTGGCGCGGGCCGCGGCGGTCCAGCTGCCCACCAGCCACCTGGGCAACATCCACTACCCCCAGCCCTCGCCGGACGGTTCGAAGCTGGTCTACGAGGTGGACTACCCCAGCGAGAAGCGCATGGAGCTTCAGATGGCGGACCTCGGCCCCGGTGGGATGGGCGCTCCCCGCCTCCTGGTCCCCGAGACGATGGGCACGTCGGACCGATACGGGGCGGGCCGGCGCATCACGCACCTGTTCGGCTGGGCGGCGCCGCAGCAGAAGTACGGGTTCGCCTACACGGTGAGCGACGCGCAGGGTCTGCAGTCGGTGTACATCGACGGGTGGTCAACGATGATCGCCGAGGGCGTGAACAAGGAGCCCACCTGGGCGCCGGAGGGCGCGCGCTTCGTGTTCACGTCGAACCGGACCGGCAACGGCGACCTGTACCTGTGGGACGAGGGGCAGGAGCTCCAGCTGACGTTCGACGAGGTGCACAGCGAGATCTACCCGGCGTGGACGCCCCAGGGCGACAAGCTCGCGTTCGTCCGAGCGGGCAAGGGCCCGACGCAGATCATGCTCCTGGAGCTGAGCGGCTTCAGCCCGGTGCCGCTGTTGAGCTTTCCGGGCAAGGACAGCACCCGTCCGTCGTTCTCGCCCGATGGGAGCAAGGTCGCGTTCCTGTCCAACAAGGCCACGGATTCGCCTACGAGCTTCGGGCTGTGGGTGGTCGATGCGAGGCCGGGCGGCACGCCGCGCAGCATCGGGCCGAAGGTCCGCGTGCCGACGAAGGGCGCGTGCAGCTGGACCCCGGACGGAAAGGCGGTGATCGCGGTGCTCGACGATCCGGATGCAGGGGATCCCATCGGGGTCTTCCCCATCGACGGCGGGCCTGTGCGGATCCTGGCGACGGGCACGGTCAACAACTGGGATCCACGGCTGGTGGTGCGCGACGGGCAGTGGCGGCTGTACTTCACGAGCCAGGGCCTGGACGCCGCCGACGACAAGGTCTGGCAGACGCTGTGGGTGTACGACATCCCCCGCTGACGCACGCGTGCGGCGCGGCCCGAAATGCCCCCCAACGCGCGCAGCTCGGAGAGCTCCCCCCGGTCCAGTGGTCCCGGGGGCCCCGTCGCGGCCTGGGATTGCGCTGGAACTATGGACATACGTTCAGTATCGTCCCCGCATGACCGCCGCCCTCCAGCTCTCCCTGCTCGGCCACGCCTCGGCTCCCTGCATCGATCCCGCGTTCGCGGGCCTCGTGCGCCACGACCTGGGTGATGGCGCCTGGGTGGACCGCCAGTCTGGCTGGCTGCGGGGCCACGGCCAGCTCCTCGACCTCCTGGAGGCCCGGGTCCCCTGGAAGGTCACCGAGCAGACCATGTACGACCGGGTGGTCGCGACGCCGCGCCTGGTGTCCTTCGACGTGCCCCTGGCCGTGCGCCCGCCGATCCTCGCCGCCATGAGCGCGGCCCTCTCCGCCCGCTACCAGACCGACCTCGACCAGCTCGGCCTCGCCTACTACCGCGACGGCCGCGACAGCGTCGCCTTTCACACCGACCGCGACGGGCGCCCGCGCACCCGCTCCATCACCGCCATCATCTCGGTGGGCGAGCCGCGCCCGTTCCTGCTTCGTCCGATGGGGGGCGGACCCTCGCGTCGGTTCACCTGCGGCTGGGGCGATCTCGTGGTCATGGGCGGCACCTGCCAGCGCACCTGGGAGCACGCCGTGCCCAAGGTGGCCCACGCCGGGCCACGCCTCGCGATCATGTTCCGGCACGCCACCCCGGTGGGCTCGCTGGTGGACCTTTCCCGCTACTCATGATCGACGTCATGGTGTTGCGGTCTGGGGCTCGATCGGTACGTTCCGGGTTGAGGACCCGCGGCCCGTCGGCCAGGGCGAGGACCAGCACATCATGACCATCGACCGCACGCTGATCGCAGCGCTTCTCTTCCTGTCGTCCCTGATCTTCGGCGTGGCCTGCCCGTCCGCGGACGACGACGACTCCGCGGACGACGACGACACCGTCGATGACGACGACACGGGCGACGACGACACCACCGTGTCGGACGACTTCGACTACGTCACCCTCGCCGGCAAGCTCCTCGTGGACGTGCAGATGGGCGACGACGACGACGACAGCGCGGGTGACGACGACGACAGCGCGGGCGACGACGACGACAGCGCGGGTGACGACGACGACAGCGCCATCACCACCCGCGACGTCGAGGTGGAGGTCTTCGGCAGCTACGTCGTCAGCTACTGGACCGATCTTTCGGACGAGGTGCTCGGCTGCCGCCAGGTGCTCAACTGGCAGGGCAAGGTCGTGTTCTCGGACGGCGTCCTGGCCCCCGAGTGCAGCAACTGCGCCGGCGTCATCCAGGTCAACCCCACCACCATCGAAGAGGTCATGGACGCCGACGCCAACCCCGACGCGTGCACGCCCGCGCGGCTGGCCCTGGCCGACGTCATCGACATCGGCGCCGCCTACCTGTCCGAGGACAACGGCGCGCCCATGCTGACCGTCGCGCTCGTGGACGTGGCCACCGCCATCAGCCTCGGTCTGGCGCCCGGCGGCCGCCCCATCCAGGCGACGGTCGATGGTCTGCTCGAGGACGACGGGCTGGTCCTGACCCACGTCGGCTACGTCGACGTCACGGCCCCCAGCCTGGCGAAGGACGACCTCG
This sequence comes from uncultured Pseudomonadota bacterium, assembly GCA_937891735.1. Classification (GTDB taxonomy): domain Bacteria; phylum Myxococcota_A; class UBA796; order UBA9615; family UBA9615; genus JAGSHC01. The sequence goes on from CALAGR010000451.1 coordinate 6,268, forward strand.
ACCTGGGCGTGGACGACGAGGCCCTGCCCGGCGGTCCGAACCTGTCGGCGTACTGGAGCGTCAAGCTCGATCCGAAGCTCAACAACACGCCCGCGGACGCCCAGCTGAAGGGCGAGTACTCCATGGGCACCTTCTGGCTCTGGAGCCCGGGCCTGTAGAGCGCCGTCCCCGGCCCGTAGACTGGGGGCATGACGTCGAGCACGGCATCCGCCCTGGCGTTCGCGCTGGTCCTCGGCCTCGCTGCCCCCGCGGCGCGGGCCGGGGTCCGGTGGGAGCACCCGTGGCTGCCGGACCGGATGTTCGACTACCGCCACGCCGACTGGGCGGGCTCGGAGCCCCTGGACTGGTTCGGCTACCGCTACCGGCAGGCCGAGGCCACCTTCGAGCACCTCCCGGACGGCTCGGCCCGGTTCACCTGGGACGCGGTCATCGACATCGTCGATCCCGGCGCGCTGCCCGAGCTGCTGGAGCTGGACTCGCTGGGCTCGTCCCTGAACACGAAGGTCGAGGAGTTCTCCGCGACCTTCACCTCGGGTGGACAGACCCACCACCTGGACCAGCGCCGGCTGGTGGAGCGCTCCGCGTCCCAGCACGCGATGTACTTCGACGGCAGCACGATCCTGTCGCTCATCCCCCCGCGCCACCAGCCGGGGCGCCTCGTCATCCACCTGTCCACGTTCAGCGAGCCCCACGAGGGCTTTGAGGACTACTTCGGCGGGGTGCAGTTCGTCCAGCTGGGGGCGCCTTGCGAGCGGCGGGTGCTTCGGCTGCGGCTGCCCGCCGAGCAGCGCCTGAGCTTCGAGACCCGCTTCGTGGATGCGCGGCCAGCGCAGCGCGTCATCAAGGGGGTGCGCGAGTACACCTTCAGGTTCAACGAGCTGCTGCCCATGTTCCCCCAGGAGGGCATGCCGCCCAGCCTGGATACCTATCCGTCGATCATCTACTCCAACCAGGCGACCTGGGAGGACCTGGGCGCGATGGTGGCGCGGGCGTGGGAGCCCCACCTGACCTCGTCGCCGGAGATGGACGCCTGGGCGGCGCAGCTGACTGACGGGATCGCCAACGAGCGGGACAAGGCCCTGGCCATTCACGACGCGGTGGCCGATGGCTGGGGCTACCTGGGGTTCTATCCCGGTGAGTCGGGCTGGGTGCCCCACCCGGCGAGCACCTGCTACGCCGCGCGGCTCGGAGACTGCAAGGACCGCACGGCCCTGATGGTGACGCTGATGCGGGCGGTGGGGGTGCGCGCCGCCCCCGCGATCATCTGGAGCGGCACAGCGTTCCAGACGCCCGCGGTGCCGGTGATCCTCGCCAACCACGCGGTGGTGCAGGCCGGGGATCCCACCGACCCGCTGTTCCTGGACTCGGTGGACACGGGCATCGGCGCCGGGCAGCTGCGGGAGACCCTGTCCGCCCGGGACGCCCTCGTGCTCGGCGATCCGCCGCGCCTGCTGCGGGTCCCCGACGCGGGCCGCGAGCACTGGCTGGAGGAGGACGAGGCGTTCGTGTCGGTGCAGCCGGACGGGTCCGCCCAGATCTTCGTGGTGCGGAACTGGCACGGGCAGGCCGCCAACGCGCGCAAGGCCCAGTGGTCGGGATCGGACCGGATCTGGTGGGAGCGGGCCCTGCGCGAGCAGCTGCGCAAGGAGTACCCCGAGGCCACCATCGAGGCGATCTCCCAGGGCCCGCGCGACGACGACGACCAGGTCTGGCGCATGCAGGTCACGCTGACCTCGAAGCACTTCGTGCAGCGCCTGGGCCCCTACGGGGTCGTGACCCCGCCCTGGGTGGTGCGCTGGTCCGGACTCGTGGACGACGCCGACCGCATGCACCCCCGAGTCGTCGAGGGCTCCTGGCACAAGAGCAGCGTGCGGATCTTCCTGCCCGCCGGCTTCGAGCTGGTGCGCGTGCCGGAGGCCGACGCCCGGGACGGAGGCTCGCTGCTGCGGTCCGCCTTCGACGTCACCCAGCGCTTCGGAGAGCTCACGCTGGCGCTGGATGTGGAGGCGACCCCGGGTCGCCTGGGCACGGAGGACGAGGGGGACCGGACCCGCTTCTTCCAACAGCTGCAGACCTGGCAGGATCAGGCCGTCGTCCTGCGCTTTCCCCTGGTCGCCCAGGCTCCTCGACCCGCCGACGGGGACGGCGCGCGGTGAGGCTGGCGGCGGCCCTGCTGATCGTGGCCCTGGTGACGCCGGGGCGCGCCGGGGCCCAGGAGGCTCCGTTCGACGTGGCGGCCCTGCGGGCGAAGTGGCCGGGGGCCAACGCCGTCCTGTTGGAGCGGCACCTGGTGTTCTCGATGCCGGACCCGCGCACGCTCCGGGTGCACACCGCCCACCGGCTGGCGATCCTGGACGACTCGGTGCAGGAGGACCTGGTGCTCTTCGTGGCGTCGAAGCGGCCCGGCTGCCGGGAGCCGCGGGACCTCTCGATCCGCGTGACGGACCCGCACGGGGTCGTGCAGCCCTGGGACGGAGAGGTGCTCGAGCTCGTCGCTGGCGATCATCCCGTCGATGCGGACAAGAGCTCGGTGACCCTGTCTGCGTCCCGTCACGGGTTGAGCGCGGGGGCCCTGCTGGAGGAGAGCTGGGCGGTGGACTATCCGGCGGACTGCTTCGGCGGCTTCATGGGCACCGAGCGGTACTTCGTGGAGCCGACCTGGCCCGTCGAGCACGCCCTCGCGGAGGTCGAGTGCGCCGGCCAGGGCTGCTTCGCGCAGCCGGACGTTCCGGGCTCGCTCCGACTCGAGCCCCGCGCGGGGGGCGGCCTGAAGGTCGAAGCCTGGGACGTGCCCGCCCCGGTGGCGGAGTTCAGCGCTCCGGTGCAGCACCTGCCCGCGCTGATCGTCACCACCTCGGACGATCCCCTCGCGCTCGCGCGCTTGCTGGCGGAGGACCTGCACACCCAGGTGGAGCGGGCGGAGTCGGTGGCGGGCTCGCACCGCGCGCTGGCCGAGCAGCTCTGGGGGCACGTCAAGCCGAAGTCCGTGCGCTACGCCCGCTACCTCGACGAGTCCGTGCCGCGCCTGACCGACGGGCAGGCCTTCTGGCAGTTCGGTCGGGAGTGGGGCGGGCCGGTGGTGGCGGGGCGCCGGCCCCTGCTGCCCCTGGAGTGGTGGGCCCTCGCGCTGGCGATGCTGGGGCCTCACGGAGGTGTCGCGGTGGCGCTGGACACCGAGACCCACCTGGACCCGCCCCCCATCGGACGGATCGTGTCCTATGACCGGCTCGGCGTGCTGCTCCCCGGGCGTGGCCTGCTGACCGACGCGGGCTGGTTCGCGTTCAGCCCCACCGGGGACGGAGGCGAGAGCAACGCGCTGCTGGCGGGCATGTGGGTCTTGCGGGTCGACGCCCTCGCGCTCGGTCGGCTGCCGGTCTCGGCGTCGCTGGAGGGGCGCAGCTGGACCGTCACGGCGACGCCCACCACCGGCGATGAGCTGCTCGTGGACATGACCCGCACCTACCAGGGGGACCGGGGTGGTCGGCTGCGGGCGGCGTTCGCGGATGTCATGGCGCGGTGGACCACGGAGGATCCGGACCTGCGCGCCACCGAGGACGTGCGCGACCGGGACTTCGCGGTGGAGTGGCTGTTCGGGCACCGCGTCGGCCCGACCGAGGTGACGGCGCACGACGAGGCCCCGGGCTCCTTCTCGCTGCACACCTCGTTCTCCCGGCCCGGGCTGGTGCAGCGCGGAGATGGCCTCGTGGCCGTGTCGCTGCCGATCCAGGTGCACGAGGACCTGCGCCACCTGATCGGTCCGCCCCCGGGGGAGGCCCGCGTGTCCGACTTCGCCTTCAGCGTGGCGCTGGACCGCATCGATCTCGAGGTCCAGCCGCCGCCGGGACACCAGCTGGTGGATGTGCCCCAGACCCGGTCGCTGCAGGCCGGGCCGGTGAGCCTGGAGGTGACCTGGACCCGGAGCGGCAAGGGGGCGAACCTCGCCTACCGCCTCGCGGTGCACGAGCCCATCGTGTCGGCCGAGCACACGCCCGACCTCGAGCAGATCGGCGAGGAGCTGCGGCGCCTGCTGCGGACCCGGCTCCTGTTCGTGCCGGAGTAGTTCCCGTCCGGGAACGCCCGATCCACCCGATCTCTGCGTCGAACTTCAGGCCCGCTTCGTGCGGCGTACGGAGGTACGCCTCCTCGCCGTCCCTCGTTCTCCTTGACCTCGGGCGCCTCTGACGCCCCCGCACTGGGAACTACCTGTCTTCGAAAGGCCATCCCCGGGTGAGAGCTGGAGTCCCCCCATCTACTCGAACTCGAAGTCCCCCATGTCCCCCAGGTCCCCCATGCCCGCCATCAGCTCGGCCAGGTAGCCGGCGGCGACGTCGTTCTCTTCGTCCCGGCGGGCGTCCCCGGCCTTGAGGTCCTTGACCAGCTCGCGCACCGCGGCGAACTCGTCCGCCTCCCGCACCACGAACGTGATGGCCAGGGCGTCGTCCGGCGCCCGCTCGCCGGCCTCGAGGCCCTCGACGATCGCTTCGAGCGCGACGGACGCCTTGAGCCCCCCGCCGCCGCCGAACAGGGGCATCGCGATGGTGGCGACGCCGTCCTGCCGGGCCAGGGCCAACAGCTCGGGCAGCACCGAGGCGATCACCTTCGCAGACATGCCGTGGCCGATGAAGAAGTCCACGAGCACGGCGTGGTACAGCACCCTGGCCACCAGCTTCCCGGCGCCGGTGCGCCCCACGCGTCCCACCGCCAGCGGACCCAAGGTGATCGCCTCCTTGTGGATCTCGATGCCGCCCGCCTTGCGCAGGGAGCCCGCGATCCCGCTGGTCATGTGCAGGGCCGTGTTCGCCTCGGTGACCAGGGCCTCGTCGGTGCGCTGCTCCAGATCGCCCTGGACCACGAAGAGCGGCCCCAGGCCGAGGTGGGTCAGGTCGATCAGGTCGCTCACGGATAGCTCGCCGCGATCTCTTCCTCGACCAGCGCCTTGAGCTGCGCGTAGCCGAAGTGCACCAGGGGCTTGCCGTTCACCAGGAAGCCCGGGGTCTGGCGGATCCCCAGGGTCGCCGCGTCCGCCAGATCCTGCTCGATGAGCGCGTCCAGGTCCGGATCGTCCAGATCCGCCTTGAGCTGCTCGATGTTCACCCCCGCCCGGGGCAGGAACTCCCAGATCCGATCCGGCTGGGGATTGCGGTGGCTCGCCCAGGCCGACTGGGTGGCGAACATCACCTCCAGCGTCTCCCAGTACTTGCCCTGCTTCCGTGCGGCTTCGAGGATCTTGACCATGCCCTTCGAGCCCGGATGGAAGGGCGCGTAGCGCAGCACGAGCCGGATCTGTCCCGGGTGCGCGGCGAGCAGGTCTTCGACGGGCTTGTGGAACTGCGCGCAGGTCTCGCAGGCCGGATCGAAGAACTCGATCAGGTACACCCGCGCATCCGCCGGGCCCTTGGTCTGGGCGTGCACCGGCGCCAGGGTGGATGCGTTCTGTACCGCCAGGAAGCCGATCCGGACCTCCCGCTGGCCCCGGAACATGCTCGCGCCGACGAGGAAGGCGAGGAGCAGCACGACGGCCGATCCGAAGACGAGGGTCTGTCTGTTCATTGCGCGAGCCTTTTCTTCAGGGTCAGCAGCGCGCCCACCATCACGGTGAACGCCACCAGCGACAGGGCGGGGATGGAGAGGAACCCGAAGAGCTCGATGTACTCCTCGGTGCAGGACACGCCCTTGGTGCAGGGCGCCGCGCTCTCGGGGATCACGCCCTCGTACAGGAGCGTGTGGTACAGCGCCGCGAGCCACCCCCCCAGGGCCAGGGGCAGGGCGTAGCGCACGCTGCGGGGGTCGAACGGAAGCAGCCCTACCCCCAGCACGAGCACCAGCGGGTACATGAAGATCCGCTGGTACCAGCACAGCGAGCACGGGGCGAAGTCCATGATCTCGCTGAAGAAGAGGCTGCCCAGGGTGCCGACGCTGGCCACCAGCCAGGTCCCGAACAGGAGCATCCACTCCACGCTGACGGCGTCTGCTTTGTCGGTCATGGCGCCCTCAGGATCCCCACGCGTCGGCCCAGCGATCCAGCACGTCCCAGTAGGGCCGCACGCTGGTGCCGCGGTGGAACTCGTCCGCCCCGTGAGGATGCATGCCGACCTGGCCGAACACCACCGCGTGGCCCAGTCCGGCGCGCGAGGCGGCGGGATCGGCGGTCTGCTGGCGCTCCGCGAGGGCGCCCCCGTCGTTGCCGTGCAGCTTGACCAGATCCGGTGACGGCGCGCCCACCACCGCCTCGTAGGCGGCCTCCAGGCGCACCAGATCGGGGTGGTCCGCCGGGCAGCGCCAGGGAGGCTTGGCGCTGACGAGGTCGAAGCGGTCCGCCCACAGCCGCTCCCGCAGGTCGTCGAGCAGGCCCTGCACGCCGTGCCGGTGATCGAGCAGCTCGCGGATGTCGATGCCGATCAGGGTCTGGGTGACGTGGCCGGGGCCCGCCGCGGGGGCGAACTCCAGGTCCGCTTCGTCGGTTCGGGCGGCGTCCAGCACCTCGGCTTCGGAGGCGTCCGTCACCCCCAGCCACAGGGAGCCCGAGCCGTCGTAGGAGTTGAAGTTGCCATCGCGTCCGATGCTCAGGCCCCCGAGGGCCACCCGCCCGGGGAAGGCGGCCTCCAGACGGTGCGCCACCGCGGCCAGCCGCTCCAGGAGGGCCGGGCTGCCGACGCCGGCGGCGGCCGAGTGGATCGACGCCCCGGCAGGGCGCCGCACGCAGATCCAGCGGACAGCACCGGACACCGCATCCCCCAGGACGAAGGCGAACGGATTGACGAACCCGCTGCGCACCCCCGGCTGGCGTCCGGCCTTGTCGGCGGGCACCGCGTCGGTGTTCAGGGCGTGCACGAGGGTGCGTCCGTGCCGGACCGCGTCGGCGAGCCGGTGCAGCGTGGCCAGGCCGCGGGCCGTGGTGCTGCCCGAGCGCACCCACCGCCAGGACCGGTTCTCCTTGCAGATGGGCCCGATGATCGGCTCGGGGGTCATCCACTCCAGCTCCCCCGTGCGCTCCCCCACCAGCGCGAACCGCACCTGCACGCCGTACTGCTCGTCGAGCAGGTCGAGCACCGAGCCGGTGTGGTGCGTGCCTGCGCTGCCGTTCTCCTCGCAGCACGACAGCATCGCCACGATGGGGGGCTGGCGTCCGGGCCGGGCCTGGCGGCGGGCCATCCACACGAGCCAGGTGGCGACGACCGTCTTCATGTCCGCGGCCCCCCGGGCGTACAGGTCCACGCCGCGCAGGGACGGGGAGAACTGGTCGTCCTCCTGGGGGGGCACCACGTCCAGGTGCCCGACGAGGCCCACCACCTCGGTGATCGCGGGATCCGCCAGATCGTTGCCGGCGAACCCCACGAGCAGGAACGGGTAGGGCGACCGCGCCGAGGGGGGCAGGGCGAGCACCCACAGCCCCGCCGCCCGGGCGTAGTCCACGGCCACCTGCCAGGTCTGCACGAGGGGCGCGAAGGCCACCGCGTCCGACGGCACGGTGATCCCGGGCAGGGCGCACAGCTGCGCGCTCAGGGTCAGCACCTCGGCGACGTCGGCGTCGAAGCGCTCGGCGAGGGCCGCGGCGAACCGGGGATCGGAGGCGGGAAGGGGGGTCTGGGTCATGGCTGCGCCTGGGACAGGGAGTCGGACACGATGCCCGCCCGGGCGGACTTGACCAGGGCCAGCAGGCCGGTCAGGTAGGTCTGATCGGCGGCCGGCATGCTCGGCAGATCCGCCTCGATGAGCTCCACCTCCAGCGCCATGGCGGCCCGGGACCGCCGCAGCAGCATGCGCGGGTAGGAGTCGTGGGGGAGGATCCGGGCGTTCTGCCGCAGCTGGGCGTCGATGCCGTACCACTGCCCCAGCTCGGCCCGCAGCCGGGCCGCCGGAGGCAGCGACTCGCCCGACGCCACCTGACGGATCAGGGCCAGGTCCTCAGACCGGTCCAACCCGTCGGCGAGGGGCTGGATCGCGTCGAGCAGCCGCTGCAGGGCCTGCCGGGCCGACACCCCGTGCATCGAGGGGAGCCACCGCTGCTGCGCGTCCATGCCCGCCAGCAGCACGGCCTGCTCGTTGCTCTTGGCGGCCTGCAGCTCCACCTCGCCGTACTCCAGGTCCTGCACGAGGTCCGGCGTCTCGGACAGGTAGATGAACAGCAGCTCGAAGAACGTGTGCAGCGCCTTGATGTACTCGTAGGGCGTCTGCCAGTCGCCGCCGGGGCTCTCGGGGCCGAAGGCCGGGGGCGTCTCCAGGGTGCGCAGCTCCATGCGGTTGCGCGGGGCGCGGATCACCCGGACCAGGCGCGCCTGCCGCCACGCTTCGATGTGCTGCCACGCCGGATCGAGCCGGTGGGGGTTCCGGTCGTCCCTGGGGCCGTAGTGAAAGGCCGCGTGCAGCAGCTCCCGGGCCCTGCCCAGCCCGTCCGGGGTGGACAGCTCGATGCCGAGGGAGGCGCACAACGAGTCGAACGACGGGCCCGGATCGTGGGGACCCGGCTGCGCGCGGGCCATGAGCCAGACGTCCCGCCCCGACAGCAGCGTGCCGTTCTCGGCGAAGCGCGCCATGGTGCGCCGAAAGCTCACCGGATCCCGGTACATGCCGGACACGTCCATGATCGTGCGGCCGGGCCAGACGTGGCCGAGGCGCGCGCTCTCCCAGGGGGTCAGGGTGGTGCGGTAGCGGGCCTCGCCGCCGCCCCGATCCGCGCCGAAGTACAGGGGCGACGCGGCGGACAGCCCCACGGACAGCGCGCCGCCGATCAGCCGCATGCGCGCGGTCATCTCCACCATCTTGCGGGAGATCTCGCCGGCCCCGGGGTGCCCGAGCCAGGGGGCCGAGATGTTGAGGTGGTCGCCCGCGGCGGCCCCGACCTTGTCGCCGTGCTGGGCGATCTGGAACTCGTAGTACAGGCGCTTGAAGACGTCCGCGGCCTGGGACGTGTCGGCCACGGTGATGCCCGGGGGGCGCCAGGCGGCCCCGTGCAGCAGCTGGGGGCGCGGCGCGTCGGCGGGGTGCAGGGACTGCAGGGCCGCGTCCACCAGGATCGCCATGAGCCGCTGGGACGCGGCGGTGCTGCGGGGCGAGTGCATGGGCGGAGGGTTCGCCTCGACCGTGGTCTCGGGAACGTCGGGGGTGATGCTCGTCGCGGCCTCGGCGGCGGAGGTGCCCGCCAGGGCCGCCACCCAGCGCTTGACCGCCTGGGTGGGCTGCTGGCCGGCGATCGAGTGCACGACGGTCAGGTCGATGGGGTGGGTGACGATCCCCTCGGTCTCGGCCCCCATGTGGCCGTCGCCCTCCTCGATGGAGGCGCGGATCTGGTCGATGCGGCGGGAGGCGTTCATGGAGGGGATCCCGTGGCGGGCTAGCTGACCGCGGCCAGCATGCCGGAGAGGATGTCCCGGACGCGCTGCACGTCGCTCAGGGTCACCGCGGCGGTGAGTCGGACCAGGGACCCGGCCTCGGGCGCCGACGAGAACATCGCGCCGGGGGCCCCCACGAGGCCGTAGCGGCCGATGAGGGCCTCGATGATGTCCCCCGCCTGGGTGAGGGGGCGGCCCTGCGCGTCGCGGAGCAGCCCGACGCCCTGCGCGTCCACCAGCGCCACCGTGCCGTAAAACGAGCTGCCGATGGACAGGGGCAGGCCCAGCTCGTCGCAGGCCGTCCGCATGGCGTCCCGCGCCGCATCCAGGGCGAGGTAGCGGGGCCCCATCGCGGCGTGCACGCCGCCGGCGAAGGTGTGCAGGGCGTAGGCGACCATCGCTTCCTGGGGACGGGGGTAGCAGTTGGTGGTGCGCATGCGCTCGGCGGCCGGATCGAGCACCGCCTTTGCGACGTCGGCGTGGCCGATGGGGGCGGACCACAGCACCGAGCCGGTCTTGTTCTGCGACGAGGTGACCTTCGTCTCGCCGACGATGAGGCCGACGTACCCGAGCACCTCGGGCGGCAGCACCTGCTCGAGCCAGCCCATGGGCACCGCCTGCGCGTGGCCCTCAGGAGCGAGGGGGGAGTAGAAGCCGTCGATCAGCACCGGCAGATCGGCGGCCGCCGCCACCTCGATCATGCGGCGCAGCTCGTCGCGCTCCATGCCCACCCCGGTGGGGTTGCTGGGCAGGATGGGCAGCGCCGCGATGGGATCGAGATCGTTGTCCCGGGCGAACGCGAGGGCGGCCTGCAGGCCCTCCGCCGACGCCGCCAGGCCGTGGCCCTGCACCGCGGGCATGTGCACCAGGGTGATGCCGCGATCCTCCGCCAGGGGGCCGTACCCGGACCACGCCAACGGGTCGATGATCAGCGCGGGGCGTCCCCGCGGGGGGCGGGCGGCGGCGCGGGCGAGCAGGCCGCAGAAGGTCAGATCGAGGACCACCCGGCCCGACAGCGTCTGCAGCCCGCGCACGGGGGTGTCCTGCCAGCCCCAGGACCGGGCGAGCACCGCGACCACCTCGGGGTACTGCTGCTGGTAGTGGCCGGGGTAGCCGTAGGCGTCGCCCCGGGTCGGCGCGACGGCGGAGCAGCCCGCCTGCACCAGGAGGTCACGGGCCTGGGGGATCCAGGCGACGAAGGCGTCGGACAGGGGCTCCCCGACGTCCGAGATGTCGCCGGCGCTCTGGTCGATGACGGGATGGCCGGCGGCCTGGCGGTCGCGCGCGAGCTTCTTGAGGTCCGGCAGGGTGGGGAGCCCCGGCACGGCCTCGGCGATGCGGGGGGCGCGCAGACCTGGGGAGGCGAGGACGAAGCGGTCCATCGCGGCGACTGATGGCGACTCGTTCAGGGGCATCTTGACCACGGGGGCTGGGGGGCTCGGGGAGGCGCGAGGCTACCGGATCAACGGGTTGCCGGCGCCCCCCGAGCCCGTACTGTGCGCGGATGATCGTCGCGCTCGTCGTCTTCCTCGCTGCCGTGCTCGTGCCCGTCTCCGCTGTCGCCCAGTGCGACGGAGACCAGCGCTTCGCGGTGGCCGTCTATCACTTCAACGTGCAGTACGTGGCGGGCGGGTTGCAGGGCTATCCCGAGGACCTGGGCTTCCAGAACCTGGACGAGTGGAACGCGCTGGATCTGACGGACGCCGGGATCCAGGACCTGATCGTGCGGGAGTCGTTCCTGCCCCTGCTGCAGATGTACGAGCGGCACCCCGGGTGGGGCGGGGATCTGGAGCTGCAGGGCCTGATGGTGGACGTGATCCGGGAGCGGCACCCGGACGTGCTCGCGTTGATGGGCGACCTGGACGGGCAGGTGGCGTGGGACTCGATGCACTACAGCGACGAGCTGTGGACCCACCAGCCCCGCGCGGCGATCCAGCGGTCCCTCCTGGAGACGCAGTCCGCGTTCGACGCCGCCGGGCTCACCAGATCCGCCTCGGTCTTCACCCAGGAGGGCCAGTTCTCGCTGGGCATGGGCGACTTCCTGCCGGCGGGCTCCGTGGCGATGATCCCGCGCAACCTGTTCGGCCTTCACTACCCGACGCAGGAGCGGGCGCCGCTGTGGACCCTGGGGGACTCCGGCGTGTTCGCCACGGTGGGTGGGCACGGCTGGACCCACACCGAGGCGGAGTGCTCCATCGAGGTGCGGTGGACGTTCATGGACGACGGCGAGCTGCTGGCCACCGGCGACATCAACCCGTACTTCGCGACCGCCTTCGTGGCGGATCCGGAGGTCGTCGCGGCCTATGAGGCGGAGCTGGAGGAATTGGAGGCGCAGGGCTACGTCATCGCCACGGTGGGCGCGGCGGTGCAGGCGTTGCGGGCCAGCGCATTCGAGCCCACGCCCATGCCGCCGGTGTTGGACGGCACCTGGCAGCCGCGCAACACCGCCAACCTGGGGCGCTGGATGGGGGACCAGGGGGAGGTGTTCGGGGATCGGGAGACCGACGGGGCGATCCGCACGGCGTGGTGGACGGCGTACGCCGAGGTGCTGGCGGCCCAGACGCTGGATTCAGATGGGGCCTCGGTGGACGCGGCGTGGCGGGAGCTGCTGCTCGCTGGCGTGTCGGATGCGACGGGCTGGAACCCCTACATCACCGAGATGAACTACGCGTTCGAGCACGCCGCGGCGGCGCGGGAGCTGGTGGCCGGGGTCCTGATGGACGCGGTGGTCGCGGCGGGCTGCGAGGGGATGACGCGCATCGATGGGGGTACCGGGGCGGTGGCGTGCGGGGCCGAGCCCGACCAGGGGCGCTCCACCCTGGCGGACCCCCAGCGGGATCTGGTGGCTGGCGCGTCCAGCGGCGGCGTGGCGGTGCAGGTGCAGTGGTTCACGGACGCGGCGGTGCCCGGGGCGGAGCGCGCGGTGGTGACCTTCAGCGGGCTCTCGGCGGTGGCGGATCAGGCGCGGCAGGTGGAGATCGGGTGGGAGGCGCAGTCGGTGGACTTCGTGCCCGCGGGGTCCTCGGCAGGGGTGGTCAGCGTGCCCCTGGCGCTGTTCGCGGACGCGGAGGCGCCGGTGGGGATCCCCCTGGCCGGCGGGGTGCTCGGGCTCGGCGGGGACGACTGGCTCGTGGTGGACCCGCGTGAGGTCGGGGTGGCGGCGCGGGTGCACCCGGACCAGGGGTTCGTGACCTTCCTGGACGACACCCGGGCGGTGGGCGATTCGGATCGGTGGGAGTTCTGGTTCGTGACGGGGCAGGCGGAGGCGCTGGCGCTGGCCCGGGCGCTGATCGACGCGCCGGACGTGTACGTGGCGGCCCCGGTGATCGAGCCGGCGCCCGACATCGACGAGGACTGCTATTGCGGCACGGTGGAGCCGTCGGCGGCGCGGCCGTTGTGGGCGCTGGTGCTGGGGGCGGTGCTGGCCCGCCGGCGGCGCGCGCGACGCTGAGGAACCCCAAGGGCTCCTAAGGGACCAGCACCGCGAACGAGCGCGTGGCCCCTGGCGCGAGCTCGCCCACCGGGAACTCGACCAGCCGCTCGCCGCCCGGCAGCGTGCTGATCGCCAGATCCACCGGCTCGCCGTCCACCGTGGCCCCGAGCACCTCCTCCACGTCCGCCGGCACCGGCACTTGCACCTGCAGCGGGAAGGGGGCCTCGCCCCGGGACGACACCTGCACCCGCAGCGCGCCGGGCAGACGGCTCGTGCGCACCTCGGCCTGCGCCGATCCCACCTGCAGCGGGCCCACCGTGACCTCGGGCAGGTCGTTGACCAGCCGCGGCCGCAACAGCATCCCGCCGTCCGCCCGCCACACCGGCCCCGTGAGGTGCGACAGGAACGCGTCCAGGTTGATGCCGCCCTCCCAGGGGCGATGCCGCGCCGTGTAGTCCCCCAGGAACCCCACCGCGTCGTAGATCGGTGAGAACGCCGACAGATCGTCGTAGACCATGTACTCGTCGTACTGGCCCGCCGTGTCCGCGTAGCGATCCAGCTGGTTGAAGGCGCCTTGGGCCTGCTCGTGCCCGAGCGCGGACAGCGTCCACAGCGCATACCCCGGCACCATGCCCGTCAGCACGCCCTCCTCGATGGGCAGCCCCAGCGAGCCCAGGTGCTGCGGATCCAGCGGGCTCTGGATGATCCCATCCCCCTGGCCCGCGGTCTGAAGCAACCTGGACAGGTCCGCCCACGCCGCCGGGTCGTCCGGGGTCATCGCCCCGGTCCACAGCGGCTTGAGGTTCACGTCCTCGAACGGCTGGGTCTCGGGGATCTCCCCGTCCTTGAGGATGAAGGGGGCGTGGTGCCCCTCGGGCAACAGGAACCGGTCGGACAGCGCCGACCGCGCCAGGGCGGCCTGCTCCGCGAACACCGGCGCGTCCTCGGGGTTCCCCGTCGCCAGGGCCGCCTCGGCCATCCAGTCCGCCGCGGCGGCCATCAGGAAGGCCGAGTTCGCCGACCACGCCTCCTCTTCATAGGCGAACGTGAGTCCGTACCCCAGCGCCGCGCTCATGGCGACCCGGAACGTCTCGTCGCCCGAGAAGGGCTGCAGCCCCTCGGCGTCCATCTGCTGGCCGAGCAGGCCGCGCCGCAGGTAGCGCCACCGTGCCTGGGCCCGGTCCAGGTCCCCCGTCCAGCGCGCGTGCTCGCGATACATCAGCGGCACGTACGACGGCCCCTCCGCGGCGAGCCGCCCCGAGAACCCGCCCAGCGCGTCCCAGTCGGGCTCCGACACCAGGTCCTGGGGCGAGTAGCCGCTGTCGCACGCGTTGCCGTAGTCCCCCTGGATCGAGGCGCACAGGAAGGTGTAGTCGAGGGCCGCCGTGGCCTCCTCCACCAGGCCCGCCCGCAAGAAGAAGCGCACCGGTCCGATGGTGTCGCGCAGCCACACCAACGTGTACTGCGACATGGGGCACACCGCGCCCGCGGCGGACTGCTGCTGCTTGATGCCCACCCGCATGCCGTCGTACAGGTCGATGGCTCGGGGGTCGTCCATCGTGAGCTGCACCCCCCGCGCAGAGAACGCGGCCCACCACGCGAGCGTGTCGTCGAGCCACTCCGAAGGGCTCGCGCCGGCGATCCGCGCCGCGACATCGGCGACGTCCTGCAGGCTGCGGCCTGTCGCCAGGGCCAGCGCCGTGGTGCTCGACTCGCCCGCAGACAGGGCCCCGAGGGGCAGCTGCCAGCCCTGTCCGTCGGCCTGCAGCGCGCCGGCCTCCCAAGGCAGGTAGGCGAGCCAGCGGGTGGCGTCATCGACCGTCTCCACGACGAGCCCCTCGACCTCGTTCAGCGTCCGCTTCGTGCGCAGACCCAGGGCCAGGGCGCCGCTGTCCTGCGTGGCCTGGACCAGCACGATCCGGCCGATCAGGGGCGGGACCTGCAGGGCGTCGTCCCCGGCGGGCTGCGGCGCGAAGTCCACGGTGTACAGCGTGTGTCGCGCCGTGTCGGCCCGGGTGATGAGGACTCCGGTGCCCCGCGGCCGCGCGATCCACTCGCGCTCGAAGGGCACCTCGACCCCATCCTCGAGCAGCACGATCGCCGTGTCCCCGAAGAAGTGGGTCTCGCGCTGATAGACCGGCCCCACGAGCGAGTGCAGCGTGTTCAGCGGATCCACGAGGCCCGACAGCGCGAACGTGCGCCCGTTGCCCACCGCGAAGGCTCCCCGGTGCTGATGATCTGGCCGCTCGTCCTCGGGGCCCGCCACGGCCGTCGAATACAGCGACAGGTCCTGCAGCGCAGGGTGCTCCCCGAAGAAGGGGTGCTCCAGCGCCGGGCGCACGTCCTGGGGTGACCAGGGGTGCGCCTCGGGCACGGCGAGGGGCTCGGGCGTCGGTGGGGGGCAGCCCGCCAGGAGCAGGGCGGCGCAAAGGAGGGGGGGGAGGCGTGGGCTCATGGGCCAAGCATGCACGCGTCCCAGCCCTGCGCCCTGGCATCCTTGCGCCATGCGCGCCGCATCCACTCTCTTCTTCGCCGCTCTGCTGACCGGCTGCCCCGCTCCCTCGGCCCCGCCGACAGCCTCCGTGGAGCCGCCGACCGCGCCCGCGGAGCCGCCCGCCGCGCCCCTCCAATCAGCCGCGACT
>CALAGR010000452.1 GCA_937891735.1 uncultured Pseudomonadota bacterium
GCCCCGTCGAGCCACACCGAAGCCGCGCCCACGCCGAGGGTGCCCGGCGCGCCCGCGACGATGTCCGCATAGCCGTCGCCGTTCACGTCCCCCGCCGCGCGGACAGAGGCGCCCAGCTGACCGCCGACCGCGCCCCCCCACGCCGTCCAGTCCGGCCCTCCGGGGCTCAGGCCGCTCGGTCCGCCGTACCAGACATGCAGCGCCCCCTGCGTGTCCAGATCGCCGGTCTGCTGCCACGCTCCGAGCACGACGTCGTCGTATCCGTCGCCGTTGATGTCCCCGGCGCCGTCGGCGGACCAGCCCAGGCCCGCGTTCTCGGAGGCTCCCTCGACGGTCCAGGCGGCCGCCGAGTCCAGCCCGGAGGGGCCGCCTTCGAACACGCTGACGGTGCCGTTGAAGGAAGTCGTCCCCGACCAGAAGTGCGCCGCCACCAGCACGTCGTCGAACCCGTCGTCGTTGACGTCCCCCGCGCCCGCCACGACCCGTCCCCAGCGGGACTGGGCCTGGCCCGAGGTCGAGGTCCAGGTCGCCGTGGTCGAGGGGCCGGTCGGCCCGCCCGGGAACAGCCACGCCTTGCCCTCGTAGGGCGCCACCGTGTCGTAGTAGGGCGCCCCCACCACGAGGTCGTCGTAGCCGTCGCCGTCGACGTCCCCAGCTCCCGCGACGCACCGCCCGAAGCGCGCTCCGGCCTGGTCTGCCGACAACACCAGCGGCGTCGCCGAGAGCATCGCGTGCTCGGAGCGGTCCACCGGACCGGGGCCGACGCAGCCCGATCCAAGCAGGACCGCGGCACAGAAGGACAGCAGACATCGACAGCCCATGCGGGCCCCCAATCGCAGTGGTGCTGCCTATGCATACCCCTGTGGCGCGTCGCGTGGTGAATGATCGTCGAGATCCTGCTGGGGGAGGCGTCCCAGCCCTGATCCAGATCGGTCGGGCCCCTCCGTCCGCGGTCCCGCGCGCTACCCTTGGCGCGTGGTTCGCAAGACCATCGGACGCAGCCGCGCGCTGCGCGTTCTCCCGGAGGCGCTGCTGGGTCGCGAGGCCCCGCGGGCGCGCCCCGTGCACATGCACCTGGAGCACACCACCCGCTGCGATCACGTCTGCTCCACCTGCATTCGCGCCGTGCGCATCGACGGCGAAGAGGACATGCCGGTGGCCGAGGCCATTGGCTACATCGACGCCATCGCGCCGAAGTTCATGAGCCTGAACGGCATCGGCGAGCCGCTGATGCACCCCGAGTGGGACGTGATCGCGCGGCACGCCATCGAGCGGCACGGCGCGTCCGTCGGGATGGCGACGACGGGCACGCATTTTCGGGATCAGGCGGATCGCATCGCCCGCAGCGGCGTCGGGCTCGTCAAGGTCAGCTTTCACGGCGCGAAGCCCCGCACGTTCTCGCGGCTCGCGTCCGGGCGGAAGCTGGAGGTCGTGGAGGACGGCATCGCCGCCGTGCTCGAGGCGAAGGAGCGGCTGGGGCGGGGTCCCTCGATCCGCATGAACTACGTCGTCAGCGAGCAGAGCTTCCGGGAGATGCACGAGGCGGTGGAGGTGGCCGTGCGCACCCGCATGGACGCGATCTACTTCAAGGGCGCGCTGGTGCAGAAGGGCCGGCGCTCCGGGCTCGCCGCGGAGCACGACATCGACGAGCTGACGGCCGCCGTGTCGCGCGCCGCCCGTCTCGCCGAGGAGCGCGGCATGCGCACCAACCTCGACCACTGGTCACGGGAGATCCAGCGGGTGGGCCAGCTGCCGCCGGAGGACCGCTCGCCCCCCGCCGGACGCTGCCTGGTGCCCTGGGTGTCGGTGTTCATCCGGGTGGACGGTCAGGTCCTGCCCTGCTGCAACTGCACGTGGCACCCAGACGAGGGCCAGATGGGCAGGATCGGCGAGGACGGGGACTTCGAGCAGGTGTGGCGCGGCGAGAGGTTCCGGCGACTGCGCCGGGAGATGACCGAGGGCACCTACTCCCTCACCATCTGCCAGGACTGCCCGGACCCGGTCACGGTGGGCCAGGCCGGCGAGATGGCGATGCAGCGGCTCTGGCCGGGCTTCCTGACGTGAACCGCGGCCCCCACCCCGGGCTGGCCGCAGCGCTGGGGGCGGCGGGGATCGCGACGGCGTGGCTGTCCTTCGTGCAGTGGACGGGCCTGACCAGCGGCCTCATCGACCGCGGCATGGTGGAGCTGCTCGCCCACGAGACCCCGCCGTTCCTGTCCTGGTCCGGAGGCGTGCACCCGCCGCTGTATTCGGTGGTGCTGTGGCTCGCGGAGCACGGCGCAGGCCCCACCGGCATCGCCCCGGAGCTGCTCCTGTTCCTGCACGGGGCCGTGGTCAACGTGCTGCTCGTGCTGACCATCGGGCTCGTGGCGTGGCGCTGGCTCGGTCCGGTGCCCGGGGTGGCCGCGGCCTGGCTGATGGCGTTCGGCACCGAGTCCCTGCGCTGCTTCGAGCACTACCCCGTCTCCGCCGCCGCGACGACGTTCGCGGCCCTGGCGGCGCTGGCGCTGGCGCGGCACGGCGGTCGCCGGCGCATCGCCGTGGCGTTCGTGTTCGGCTTCGCCGCGCTGTGGCTGCACCTCTCTGCCTGGTTCCTGCTGGGCCCGCTGCTGGTGCTGCTGTGGTCGGGGGCCCCGCAGCGCCGCCGGGAGCTTTACCTCGCGGCCCTCGCGGTGCTCGTAGCGTGGATGGCCACCACCTGGCCCGGCCTGTACCGCCAGCTCGCCGAGGGCGGCCCGGGCGGCTCCGAGGCCGGGACGGCGACGGTGGGCTGGCTCAACCCCGTGCTGTATCTGCCCCTGCTGCTGTGGCTGGTGCCCCGGGTGGGCCGGTCCTCGGTGGACGTGCGCCTGCACGGCGCCCTCGCCCTGTCGCTGGTGGTCTACACGATCTTCACGTTCACCCTGCAGCTGGCGCAGATCGCGGACGGTCAGCCCTATCCGAGCTCGCTGTACTACTTCGAGCTCGTGGAGCCGCTGATGATGCTCGCCGCGGTGGCGGCGATCACGTCGGCGTGGCGGAGCGCCTCGAGCCGCAACCAGCGCGCGGCGGTCGTGGTGATCGGCCTGCTGGTGGCGGGGAGCCAGCTGTGGCGTTGGGCCGACGGCATGACCTGGATCTGGCGGTCGCAGACGACGGTGTGGATGCGGGCGCTGCAGCCCTGGAACTGGCTCTGATGCGGTACGAAGGCAAGATCTTCCGGCCTCCGAGCGAGGCGCGCTCCTACATCCTGCAGGCCACCATCGGCTGCTCCTGGAACCGGTGCGTGTACTGCGCCATGTACCAGGACAAGGCCTTCCGGCTGCGCGCTCTGGGGGCGGTGCTCGAGGACATCGACGCCGCCGCGGTGGCCGCGGGGCCCGGCGTGTCCAAGGTGTTCGTGGCCGACGGGGACGCCCTGGTGCTGCCCATGAGCCACTGGGAGCCGATCCTTTCGCGCCTGCGCCTGCGCTTCCCCCGGCTGGAGCGGATCAGCTGCTACGCCATGGCCTGGAACGTGCTCGACAAGACCGACGACGAGCTGCGCACCCTCGCCCAGATGGGGCTGTCGCTGCTGTACCTGGGTCCCGAGTCGGGGGACGAGCCCACGCTGCGCCGGATCGCCAAGGCGCCGCTGACCGCGCTGCCCGGGGACGGCCGCCGAGGCACGCCGATCTTCGATGCGCACGTGCAGGCCTGCGCCCGGGCCCGGCTCGCGGGGATGAAGACCTCGGCGATCTTCCTTTTGGGCGCGGGGGGCGTGGAGCGGTCCGAGGAACACGCGGCGGGATCCGCCCGGCTCGCCACCGCCATGGACCCGGACTTCCTGGCCGCCCTCACGCTGACGGTGGTGGACGGCACGGCGCTGGCGGCGCGCCAGGAGGCCGAGCGCTTCGTGCTCCCCGAGCAGGCCGCGCTCCTGCGGGAGCTGCGCACGTTCGTGGCGCAGGCCCGCCCCACGGACGCGATGTTCCGGACCAACCACGCGAGCAACTACCTGCCCCTGGCAGGGCGGTTGCCCGCGGACGGGCCGCGGATGGCCGCGGTGATCGACGCCGCGCTGCAGGGCCACGTGCGCCTGCGCCCCGAGTGGGCCCGCGGTCTCTGATCAGGCGCGGAACGCCATGCACACCGAGGTGCGGTCGTCGCCGCCCATGTTCGCCGTCACGCCGACCGTGGGCGGTGTGGCGATCTGGTAGTCGCCGCAGCGGCCCTTCATCTGGCGCGCCACCTCCAGCACCTGCTTGACGCCGGTGGCGCCGACGGGGTGTCCGAAGGCGATCAGGCCGCCGCCCGTGTTGACCGGGATCCGGCCCTCCAGCGTCGTGGCGCCCTCCGCCGCGAGCCGGCCGCCGCCGCCCGCGTCCGTGAAGCCCAGGGCCTCGGTCATCAGGGCCTCGGTGACGTGGAAGCAGTCGTGCACCTCGGCGACGCCGACCTCTCCGGGCGTGATGCCCGCGTCCGCATACATCTCCCGAGCGGCCCGGGAGGTGGTGTTGAGGCTGGTGTAGTCATCGACCATGCCCAGGGGGCCGGTGGAGTGGCCGTAGGCGAGGACCTCCACGCAGTCGCTGGCGCTGATCCCGAGTCGGGTGAGCCCCTCCTCGCTGGCGAGGATGAGGGCCGCGGCCCCGTCGGACACCTGGGAGCAGTCCGTCACCTTGAGGTGCTCGCGGAGTTCCTCGTTGCGCAGGAACTGCGGGTTGGTGTCGCTCGGCGCGGAGGCGTGCTCCAGGCTGACCTTCACCGCCTTCATGTGCGCCAGGGGGTTCCGGTTCGCGTTGGCGTAGGCCTTGACGACGATGTGGGCGAGCTGCTCCTCGGTGACACCCCACCGCTCCTTGTATGCCTTGTTGCGTCGCGCGAACATCGCCGGGAAGGTGAAGTCGTCGATGTCCCGCTCCGTCTCCCAGTGGGAGGCCCGGGCGAGGAAGCCGGCACCCTCGCGAGGGCTCACCGTCGTCTGGACCTCGGCGCCGGCGGCGAGGGTCACGTCGAGCCCCGCCTGGATCGCGTCGATGGCGGCCGTCACCGCGAGGCCGCCGGAGGCGCAGGCGGCCTCGGTGCGCACGAACGGCGTGCCGTACAGCCCTTCGTGGGCGCGCACGGCCATGGAGCCGAGGTGTGCCTGGTTGCTGAACAGGCTGCCCAGGAAGTTGCCCACCGTGCCGCGCTGGATCGCCGCGGGATCGACCCCGGTGTCATCGAACGCGCCGCGGATCGCGGCGGTCAGGTGCTGCTCGAGTGTGGGGTTTTCGCGCTTGCCGAAGTCGGGGTGACGCTTCCAGACGAAGTCCGGGTGGCTCTTGCCGATGAACGGGGTGACGTGGCCGCCGACAACGAAGACGCGACGATGGAGCTTCATGGTGGTTCTCCTGAGCCGCCGGCGGCGTTCGAGCCGGCGCGGCCCCGGATCGGTAGCCCCATGGCCGCGCCGGCGCAATGGCCGACGCGGCCTGTTCGGGTCAGATCCCCAGGGCATCGACCTTGCGTCGGGCGGCGCTCGTGCCCAACGCCTCGGCCCAGCGGTCCAGCACCTCGGCGGCCGCCGACCGCTCCGCGCCGGTCAGGGAGGGCAGCGCATCGAGCAGCCACCGCGCGGCCTTGGCGACGTTTCGACGCCACGTGCCCCGGGCGTCCGTGTTGCCCGCGTCCAGCAGCCGACCGAGCGCCGCCACCGTCGCCTGCAGCACGGTCTCGCGGCCGATGGGCCGGAAGGAGCCGTCCACCTGCTGCCGCAGAGCCAGGGCCGACAGGGCCTCCTCCGCGGGCTCCTCCACCGGCGCCGCCTCCATCGGGCCCATGGCCTCCATGATGTCCATGTCGTCCATGGCCGGCGGCTCCTGCCGACCCCCGCCGCTGAAGGCGCTCAGCACCCTGCTCATCACGCTGGCTTCGCTCTTCGCGGCCGGTGCACGTCGCATGCGCAGCGCGCCTCGCAGCGAGGCGGCCATCGGCGAGGGCATCGGCGGGGCCATCGGCGCTGCCCGGCCGGGCATGACGTGGCTCGCCTGGGCGGACATGGAGAGGTCCGCGCCCCCCGCGCCGTACATGTCCCACGAATCGGGGGCCATCGCGGGGATCACCATGGACTCGGGGCGTCCGCCGTCGGTCTCGGTGGGGTCGACCACCACGAACGCGGTCAGGGGGCACAGGACCGTTTCGGCCAGGGACAGGGCGAGCAGCTCGGCGCGCGCAGCATCGTCGTGGTGCAGCAGCATCCGGTCGGTCAGGGCCGCG
>CALAGR010000453.1 GCA_937891735.1 uncultured Pseudomonadota bacterium
CCCCGATGGCCCCCTGGAGCTGCTGGTCCGTCAGGTGCCCGTGGTCGGTCGGTCGGTGTTGGCCCCTGGCGGCGGAGGCCGGGCTCGTGAACCCAGCGCGGCGGGCCAGCTCGTCCATGCCGACGTGCCGGCCGATGTGGCTGGATACCTCGCCGTGCATATCCAGGGCGTTGACGAGCTGTTCGCGCTTCTTGGTGTCCTCGCCTCCCCACTTCTTGAGCCAGCGCTCGGTCGACGGGTCGCTGTGCGGACGGGTGATCCCGTTGTCGACGATGTGGAGGTCTCGCTCGGCGTCGGTGTCGCCCCGCTCGTGGAGGTAGTCCAGGGCCGCCCGGCGGAACTGCGGGTGCAGGTCGTGGCGCGCGAGCATCAGGTCATGGCCAGCCCCGTTCAACTTCCCCCGGTCGTGCTGAACGTCGTGGCTCTCCTGCATGGCGTCCAAGACGCGCTCGTGCGCGGCCTGCCGCTCGGGCGTGCCGCCCTTGATCTTGGCCATCGCCTCGATGTGCCGCTGGCCCGGCTTGCCGCCCATCGTGGCGGTGTCGAACTGCTTGCCGGCCAGGGAAAGGTGATCGGAGACCCGCGCATCGCTCGTCCGCCCCCCCGCGCCCAGCTCGCCGTGGAGCTGCGCCATCGTCGAGTGGTAGGCGGCCATCGTCGTCGATGGCGCGTGATCGTGGTCGCTCAGGTGCTTCTGGCGCGCGGCCTTGTGGTCCGCCTGGGACATAGCCCGGAGGCGGGTGGGGTGCGGCGGCCCCGGCGGCCGGGACGGCTCGGCGTCGTCCCACTTGTGGTTGCGGGCGATCTGGTTGAGCGCTCGCAGGTCGTTGCCGGGCACGAACCTCTGGTGCCAGCGCCGGCCGTCCTCGAAGTCGGTGCCGGCCTGCCAGTGCCCGGTCATGCCGTCCTCGACCTTGCGGTAGACGCCGGGATCCTTCGGGTCGGGGTTGCGGACCACGCTGCCCCGGGGGGCCTTGACCATCATGCCCCCGCCGTCGATGGCCTCGCCCTTGGCCCTGGTCGGGCGCTTCGCTGGCGCGGTGGTCGGCAGGCCCTTGGCGCGCAGCTCCTCCAGCATCTTCGCCTTGGACGGACCAGCGGCGGCGGGAGCGGCCTCGGCCTCGCTCTCGACCATCGACTTGTGGGCGTCCCGCGCCCGGCCCAGGTGGTCGTTGCTCCACGACCCCTCGGACCCCTCGCCCATCGAGCGATGGAACAGCGACATAGCGGAGTGAAGGTGCGCGGAGTCGACGCTGCCGCCGTGCTCCATGCCCATCAGGTCAAGGTGCTTCTCCCTGGCGTCGGCGTGGTCCTTCGGGGTCCAGTCCTTGTAGTCGGCCCGGTGGCCAGGGTGGGCCGTGGGCTCGTAGGCGTCCCCGCTCGCGCGTCCGCCGCGCCCATTCGCCCGCGACTGCACGATCTCCAGCGTCCGCTTGTGCGCCTCCTCCTCCCGGCCTCGCTGCGCGTCCCATCCGGCGGCGGTGTCGGTGTCTCGCGGAACCCGCTTGCTCTCCGCCAGGGCGGCCACCTTGGACGGGTGCATCGACTTGATCGCCCGGCGCTGCTCCTCGGTCGCCTCTCGGTGGTTGCCGTGGGCGGTCAGGTAGTCATGGGCGGCCCCGGCGAACTCGGGGGAGATCGAGCCCTGCTTGAGCTTGTGGTCCACGAGGTCGTGCCCGGTCTGGAGGTAGGCCCGGTGCCCCTTCTCCGTCCCCTGCTTGCCGGCCTCGCGCCCCTGGTTGGTGATCTTGTCCAGCGTGGTCTTGTGCGCGCGGTCCGGCGCCGTCTGCATCATCGTGGCGTGGTGCTTCGCCATCGCCCGGCCGTGGCGGCTCTCCTCGGCCTCGGCGGTGTTGTAGCGGTCCTCTGCGCTGGGGTACTTCGCTGCGATCTCGGCCGCGACCTTCTTGGCGTGGTGGTCGTTGACGGCCTCTCCTCGCGCCGTGCGCCGGTAGCGAACAGTGTCTCCGTTGCCGTGGTCGTGGAGGTACTGCTCGATCAGGCCGTGGCTCTTGGCGAAGTCGTCGAGCGGCGCGTGCTCCGCCGTGCTCCAGCCCAGCCCCGGGCCTTTCCCGGGCTTTCCGTGAACGTCGGCCCGCTCCACGGCCCGGAGCTGTTCTGACGTGAGGCTCGCCAGGGCGTCGTCGTGGCTCGGGTGGACGGCGCTCGGATGGGCGTCGTGGAGGTCGGTGCTGCCGTGCGGCCCCTCCTTGTCCAGCTTGACGTGGACCCGATAGTCGGTGTTGTCGGTGGCGTCGGTGGTGCCCGTGCCGACGACGGTGCCCGGGTGGAACGCGGGCGTGGAACCCTGGCCCTTGCCGGCCCATTCAACGTGAACGCGGCTCCCGGTGGCGTGGTGCGGGTGCAGCGACAGTTGGCGCTGGTGGGCCTTGACGCTGGTGACGGCCCCGCTCTTTGCCCTGCCCTGGTGGGCCTTGACCTGAGTGACGCCTCCGCCGCCCGCTGGGGCTGCCGCAGGCTTCGGGGGCGCCTGTGGTGTTGCCTGGACCGGCGCGGCGGCTGGTGCGGGCGCTGGCGCTCCGAACAGGCCCATCTGGCGAACGTCGGCGGCCTGCTTGCGGGCCTTCTCCAGTTCGTCCAGGGACGCCACTCGAACGCCTCCGAACCCATCGGGGCGGAGTAGGGCCTCTGGGAGGCGGCTCGGGTCGACAAGGAAGCGGGTGCGGGTGCCCTTCGGCGGCCGATCAAGCATCTTCGCTGTCCTTGCCGTCCCAGGCCTCCTCGTCGGAGTCGTGGGCCGTGTAGTGGCCGTGGTGCAGCTTGAGCTGCTGGCCGGTCTCCTCGTCGAGCGCGGTGATCCCCTTCTCGCCCCCGGCGGTGACGTGGGCGATTCGGACCTTGCCGCTCTCCGGGTGACGGTACTTCACCTTGCTGGTCGGCGGGCGAGCCTGTGAGGCTGGCTCCTCCGGCGGCGCACCTTGCGCGCGGCCCTGGGCCGGCAGCTCCAACTTGCGGACCGGGACCGGCTTGCCCTTGCCTCGAACCTGGGCGAGCTGGACCGGGCCGGACTTGCCTTTGCGGAGCGGCCGGGCGAGGTCGGCCGGGAGCGGCACGTTGATCCCCTCCTGATAGCGCTCCACGGCCTCGCGGATCTGGGGCGCGATCCGCTTGGCCATCTTGTGCCCTGGGATCTTCTTGTCGCTGGCCATGTGCTCGACGGCTCGGAGTAGGTGGGTGTTGTAGTGCTCGCCCGGGTGCCCGTGCTCGGGGTTCTCGGCGGGTCGTGCGTAGGCTCCGCCTGCGATGTAGAGCGCGCCCTTGCCACGTCCAGCGTGTACCAGAATCGGCGCGTCCTCGTCGCTCTCCTCGATCTGGCTCGGGTGCAGCGCCGACCGGAGGTGGTGCGCGACGGCCTGCCCACCGACCTTGGCGTCTGGGTGCGGGTGGTTGGCCTTGTAGTGCTCCAGGCCTTCACGGAGGTCAGCGTGCTCGGTGCCCTTGATCACGGCCCCGGTGTGCTGGTCGTGGCGGATGCCGTCCGCCCTGGCCTCCCAGACGGGGCGGGTGATCTGGGTCTCCTTGGCCCCCTTGTACGCTCCGTGCCTCTTGACGGCGAAGGTCACGGTGTAGGGCTTGCCGACCACGGGCCGGCTCCTGGGGTCGTCGAGCACGCCGGGCTCGGCGGAGGTCGACCACTTCACGCGGTTGCCCTGGTCGTCCGTCATGGCGTAGATCGTCCCCTCGCCGTACTCGGACTCGTAGGGGATCATCTTGTCGATGTAGAGCGTGTGCGTGGAGCGCTCGCCCACGGTGCCGATGTGCTCGGAGTCCTCGGGCTTCTTGCGCTTCCGGCCGTCCGCTCCGCTCGGCGGTGTGGCCCCGGTGTCGCGCTCCCAGGCGGACACAGCGGCGGCCAGGAGACCTCGGTCCTGGGCGCGGGCGTAGCCCTGGCGGAACAGCACGCCCAGGTTCCAGCGGAAACCGGGCTCGGGCTTCGCTGCCTGATCGACGGCCAACTTGTCGCCCCAGGCCTCGACCTCCTTGGCGATCTGGCGCGCGGTCTCGGACACGGGGGCCGGCGGCTTCTTCCTTCCAGGGAACGCTCGGAGGTCGGCGTGCCCGCCCGTGGACATTCCGTCCTTGAACGCGGCGGCCTTGCGTGAGACGTAGCCACCATCCCGAATGTAGGCCTCCGCGACGTGCGCGAGGTAGTAGCGGATCGACGTGTTGGAGTGGGCTCCGCTTGGGTCGCCTCCTCCGCCTTCGCCGTCGCCGTCGTCGTAGTCCCCGCCCCCGGCGAGGTCGGTGAAGTCGAGATCACTGGCCCACTCGGCGGCGGCTGCCACCTTCTCGGGGTCGGCGTGGCCCCCGATGAAGTCCTTGAGGCACGTCTTTCCGACCTGGGTGACGTTGTGGTGCTTCTCGTCCAGCACGAGGTATGTGTGCTTGCGGTCCCGCACGAACCCACAGTGCTCACAGTGCTTGCCGACCGTCAGGTACTCATGGGGGATGGCGCCGACCTTCGGGTGCATCCCCTTGACGATGTTGCCCCCCTCGTTGTGCTCGATCTTCGCCAGGAACGTGTGGTCCGGCAGCCGGGGGGTCTCTCCCTCGATGTGGACGTGGTGGACCTGCCAGACGACCTCGCGGGCGTCCTTCGCGCTCAGGCCCACCTTCTCGTTCTCGGTGACGCTGCGCTTCCCCTGGTGATCCCAGAGGATCCAGGCGCGGCGGGTCTCTCCCTCGGGGGAGACCTCCAACCTGATCGGGTCGACGCCCAGCTTGGCGGCGCGCTTGTTCAGCTTCTCGATGCGCTCGCGCAGAGCGGGCAGCTTGTCGGCGGCCACGTCGTAGTCGTGGCTCCAGCGCATGTTGTGGGACTGCTTGTTCGCCTCGTGCTCCGCGTCCTTCTCGTCGAGCGTGCCGTCCCCCCAGTAGTTCTCCGTGCCCACCAGCCGCTTCGCGGTCTCGGCGGCCCAGGCCTGCCGCTTCGCCTCGCCGTCCTTGTCCCGGGCGGTGCGCTCGGCGCGCATCCTGGCAGCCCGCTGGGCGTTGCTCTCCTCGGGCTCGGCGGCCTTGGCCCGGTGGGCCTCGTGCTGGGTGACGACGGCGACGGCGCCGGTCTTGCTCCGGCGCGGGTGTGCCTTGACGCTCACGAGCTGTTGGCCGTGCGAGCTGGGCGGGCCGTGCGGAGCTGCTGCGGCCGGCTTCGGAGCGGCCGGCTTCGGGGCGCTGAACGGAGCGGCGCCGAACATGCCCATCTGCCGGGGGTCGACGGCCTTGGCCTTGAACAGGAGCACGAGCCGGCGGCGACGACGGCCCAGGAGCGCCAGGGCCTTCCGAAGGGCGCCGGTCCGGCCGATGGTCGCCACGAGGTCGTCGATGGCGCTCCAGACGGCCTCGGCCTCCTTCCCCTGGGGGTAGATGTGAAACTCGTGTTGGACTCCCTTGCGGGTTCGCTTGACCGGCTTCGTGCCCTTGGTGTCGGCCGTGAGGTAGCTGTTGGCGCGGCCCCTGGCCTCCAGGCGCGACTGGACCCAGGTCTCGAAGGATCTGGCGAACAGCTCGTGATCGCGCTTCCAGTAGTCGCCCATCGCGCTGGCGTCCTTGTAGAAGCTGCTGGCGGAGGCGGTCGGCAGGCCCTTCGAGCGCAGGTAGTCCCGCTCGGCCTGCCTCGCCTCGTGCTCTGCCGCTCCTGTCTCTGAGATCCGGCGCTGGTGCTCTCTGTGCTCAGGGGAGCCGGAGAATGATCGGCCGTTCGTGCCCCCGGCCCAGGCTGCCTTGCGCCCCTCGTCCCATGCCGTCCGGCGCTCTCGCGCGGCGTGGTCTGCAACGCGGGACAGCTTCGCGTGCTGTGGATCGTGGTAGCCGCGTTTGATCGCTGCCATCACAGCGCTCATCGCGTCCGCGACCTCGGGGTTGACCTCGTGGTCACGGTGCCCGTTGGACAGGCCGGCGAAGGCGTTGGCGTCGATCTTCGGATCGCCGGACAGCGCCGGGCGCCGGTTGTCCCCGACACCCTCGCCCGGCTTGAACGTGAGCGCGTGGTCAAGGAAGTGGCCCCACTCGTGGGCCAGCGAGCCGGACCCGGAGGTCTTGGTGAGGTTGATCACAACCTCGTCGGACTCGTAGTGCGCGAGCGCTCCGCTGCTGCCTCTGGCGCCGAAGGCGATCCCCAGCTTGCCCCCGTGAGTCAGGGCCTTGGGCTCGACGCCCATGAGGTCGGACAGGTCGTGCAGGGCCTCCGCCGTGGCCTTCAAGTGGGCCTCACGCTGGGCGTCGTTCACCCAGTCCCCGTGCTGGATCCCACGGATCCCGAACGTGTCGACGATGTAGTCCCCCTGCGTGCCCAGGTCGACTTGGACCCCGCCGATCCGCCGGACGGCCTTCTCCCGGCCCCTGGTCATGGGCTCGACCTTGTGCTTGGCCTTCGGGGCGGCCTTCTTGGTCAGGCCCGTCCAGTCGTCGCCTGCCTCCCTGGCCTGGGCCGCGCGCAACTCCTTCGTGTGGAACGTCGGCCGCGTCGTCTTGCCGAAACCACGGACGATCCCCTCGAAGCGGTTGCCCAGCACGGCTACGTTGTGCTCCCACCTTGTCCGTAGCCACGCCTTGCGCTCGTAGTCGCTCTCTCCGGCTGGGATGCCCGTCGCCTTCGCGTCCGACTCGCCCGGCTTGCGGTAGAGGAGGAGCGCGCCCTTGCTCCGCAGCGGCTTCACGTCGTCGAACCCAGCGCGCGACAGCGCGCTGCTATCGAACCAGTAGTCGCCCAGGCGGAAACCGCTGCCCGTGCCGCCGCGCCCATCAGTCAGGTGCTCGGGCTTGAAGCGCGCCACGGCCTCGGCCAGGGTCAGCCGCTCGGCGCGGACAACCCCACCAAGCGCCATGTGCTTCCAGTCCTCCACCAACTCCATCACGTCGTCGACCGTCTTGCAGCGGTCGAGGTCGCGCTGCACGTCCTCGATGGCTCGAACGAATCGAACCCGGCCGGCCGGTGACGACCCCGGGGCGGACGGCGTGTGCCCAGGCATGTTGCCCATGCTGTTGAGCAGGGCTTTCTTGAGCTGGACGCATCCGGCCGTAGCCCCGTTCGCCCGCTCATCGTCGACATTCAGAGGCACAAGGAAGGCGGCCTTGGTGACGTGCTTCACAGCATCGCCGGTCTCCTCCATCGCGCCCAGGTCGTCGGAGGTCGCCCGGCGGCCCGCCCACTTGTCCTTGCGCGAGCCTTCGATCTTCTCGCCCACGTCAACGTGGACCCTCCGCGTGCCCCCGTCCTTGCTCTCGGCCTCCAGCTCGAAGGGAGGCGGAGCCTCGACCTTGGGGGCCACGACCTTCGGGGCCTCGGGAGGCTTTCGGCGCAGCTTGTCGGCGGGGACCGTGATCTGCATCCCCCCAGGCATGATCACGGTGGCCTTGTCGCCCACCCTGCCCCGGTAGTTGACCTCGACCTCGCCCACGGCTCCGTCGAAGATCACGGAGTCCCCGACGTTGAACGCCTCGGCCTGTACGGGCTCCGGCTTCGGGGCCGGCCTGGGCGGCGGCTCGGGCTTCTCCTCGGCCTTGCGCCGGGTCTCCTCGTGCTCCTTGACGGCGACGGCCTTGCCGCTCTTGGTCCGGCGCATGTGGCCCTTGACGTGGACGGCCTGCGTCGGTCCGCCACCGAACAGCGCGAGCTGCTGGGCGGCCTTGCGGAGCATCAGCAACAGGCTCCGGCGGCCCTTGAACAGTCCGCCCTGGCGGCTCTGGTGCTCCGCCTCACGCTGCGCGGAGCGCCGCTCCATCCACGCCCTGCCCTTGTCGGTCAGGGCCGCGTGGTGGGTGTAGGAGCTGCCCCAACTCGCGTCCCGCTTGAGGTTCGAGCTGGTCTTGTGGACGCGGATCAGTCCGTGTCGGGCGGCGGCCTGGACGTGCGGCTCTGTGTGGTCGCGTAGGTGTACCGCCCCGGAGCCCCGGTGCAGGTCGCCCATCAGGCGCTCGAAGTGGTGATCCCCCTCGGGGAGCGGTGGCCGTTGTGGCGGAGCGGTTGGGTCCGCGCCCCCGGGGTGCTGCCAGCGCATCACTCCGCCCCGTGCGGGTAGAAGGGCGAGCTGGGCGCCCTTCCTCAGAGCGAGGCGCATGGAACCTCCAGGGACAGGGACTCCTCGGGAGCTGGGTGGACGCTACGGGAG
>CALAGR010000454.1 GCA_937891735.1 uncultured Pseudomonadota bacterium
CCACGCCAGCAGCCCGAGCGTCGCCGCCGCCGCCGTGATCGCCGCCCCGCGTCCCGCGAGCAGGATGCTGGCGGGCTTGCCGAGCCAGATGATCGGGGCCAGCGCGAGGAACAGCAGCCCCGGGCGCCCCGGGTTGCCGACGTCCCCCGTGGCGAAGCGCATGGCGTGCCACAGCACGTTGAGCTCGTCGGAGTGAAACGCCGCCCGCAGCCCGTACGCCACCAGCCAGCCCACCGCGGCCGCGAGCACCAGCCCCAGCAGCGCCCGCGCGCCGGTCACTTCGCCTCCGGACTGGCGCGGTAGATCACCCAATCGGCGCTGCGTTGCCGCACCTCGAGGCCCCGCAGGGGCGGATCCCCCTTGAGCCAGAGCACGTAGCCCTGGGGATGCGCCGCGGTCCAGGCGGGGATCTCGTCCCTGCGGATGAACCACACGGCGTGGTCGGACCGGAACGCCGGCTCGTAGTACTTCCGCGACGCAGCGCCGGGCCGCAGCACGACGACCGCGAGGTCCGCGTCGGGGGCGTCCACCAGGCTCGAGGCCCGCATCAACGCCGATGGCCGGGGCGCGTGTGTCAGCCGGGACAGCGGCGAGTGAAACGAGATCGCCCAGCTCACCGCGATGCCCAGGGCGAGGTGCTGCAGCCGGGCCGTCCTGCCGTGGGCGTGGCGCCACGCCCAGAGGGCCAGCAGGGCCAGGCCCGCCACCAGGAACAGCAGCGGGGCGACCGATCCGAGCCCCTCGGACAGGGCGTTGAGGCGCCGACTCAGCTCTCCGGTGCGCAGGATCCGACCTCCCCGGGTCTGGTTCAGCGCGCCCCCCGCCACGAACCCGAGCACCGCGAGTCCGAGCCACGGCACCACCGGCAGCAGGCGGGCCCGCCAGTGCACCGCCGGGCGTTCAGCGGCCAGCCAGACGGCGGCGAGCAGCCCGAGCAGGAACAGCGCCGGCTCCACCGGGTCCACGTACCGCGGATACAGGTCCCACCCGGTGTGACGCAGCCAGTAGCGGGTCAGGTGCAGCGTGGTCAGCCCGACGGATCCGGCCGTGATCCACGTCAGCAGCTGCATCGAGCGCGCCAGGGCCAGGGGCGGTCGGGGCGGTCCCCAGCGGGTGAGCGCGGCCGCGATCACGATGGGCGCGCCCAGGGTCGCCGCGCACAGGTAGCTGACGTGCCGCAGCGCGATCCGGACCATCAAGCCGCCGGTGGTGAATCCCCCCATGGCCTGCAGCCCGGCCAGCAGGTGGGACTTCGCCGCGCCTTCTCCGTAGGGCAGGACCGCCGCGCCGTGCAGGTGGTCCGCGACCATGCCCGGCGTCAGGCCCACCGCCAGGCCCACCGCCAGCAGGGCCGCGCGGGCACCGGGGAAGGGGCCGCGCCGCTGGATCCAGGCCACCAGATCGTGGGCCACCAGCAGGGCGAGGGCCACCGGGACCACCAGGCCCATCTTCCGCGTGCACGCCGCCAGCCCCGCAAGCAGCCCGAGCCCCACCCAGCGCCCCCACCGGGGCTCCGCCCAGGCGCTCCAGGCGAGGCCCACCGTGCCCACGAGGAGCGCCGTGAACAGCGGCTCGCTCTGGGTGTTGTAGCCGTGCAGGGTGGCGCCCCCCGCGAACTGCACGAGGGCCAGCGCGAGCCACGCCCGCTCCCGTCCCAGGTGGTGCTTCAGCATCGGAAGGCAGGCGAGGGTGCCGGCGGCGAGCAGCAGCCCGTGCAGCGCGTAGATGCTCGCGAACTGGGCCGCGTTCGAGGGGATGGCGAACGTCGGCGCGATCAGCATCGGGTACAGGGGCGGGTACGTGATCGAGACCCGGGTGCCGTAGGTCCCCTCGCGCCACAGGGTCTGGGCGAGCTCCAGGTACACGTTGGCGTCGGCGCCCGTCCCGCCCGGGCTGGCGAAGCCGAGCCGCTCCAGCACCACGATGTGGGCCAGCACGGCGGCCGCGAAGATCAGCGGCGGCAGGCGGGGATCGAGGCGGGGGGCAGGGATCTCGGACACGGCGGCGGAGATTAACAGGGGGTCTACGCCCGGTCGGCGTCCTCGATCTGCTGCTGCACGCCGTCCCAGAGGTCCACGCGGGCCTTGAGCGCGTCGCGGGCGGCGTCCGTGGCCTCGTCCCACAGGCTCGCGTCGTCGCCGCACAGGTCCTGCAGGAGGCGCTGCCCCATGGGCCCGTGCTCCTCGCCGTCCAGGGCGATGTGCCGCTCCAGGTAGATCCGGAAGAACGCGCGCGGGTCCGGGTTGGCCTCCTCGAAGGCGTCCGCGGCGGTCCGGAGTCCACCCGGCACGAGCCGCCGAACGCCGGTCGGCAACCGGTCCCGGAGGTGACGCAGACCGCGGGCGGCGCGGGTGCCGAGTCCGGCCCGCGCGTCCATCTCGGACACGACCCGGTCGAACATCAAGGGGATCAGGTCTTCCCGGGCGAGCAGGAGCGAGGCGGCCACCTCGTGGGTCGGGCGGTCAGCCGTCGCCAGGGTGTTGAGCACGAACGCCTTCGTGGACTCAGCGATGGGCAGCGGCGCCAGCGCGTCCGCGGGGCTCACCCCGGCGCGCAGGGCGGCCTCGAACCGCTGGACGGGCGCGGGATCGGCGCCGATCTCGCCCATCGCCCGGATGTACAGGACGTAGTGGCTCAGGTACTCGCCGTGCCGGATCTCGTCCGTCTCCTCGCCGAGCACGATCTCGTTGACGAGCCGCGCCGCGAGGGGGTTGGCGGGGGGCAGCCACGGGGTCTGGATGCAGGTCAGCCGCTGCTGGAGCGTCTTGGCGAGGGTCATGAAGTCCCAGACCGCGAACACGTGGTTGGTCATGAAGACCTGCAGGCCCGTCAGGGTGCGCACGCGCGAGTAGATCTGGTGGGTCGCCAGGCGCCCCTGGAACGGCTCCACGCGGCGACACAACATGCCCCACGCATCCCGATCCCGGACGAACCGCTTGCTTCCTGGCTCCACGTACATCGGCCGGAGCGTAGCCAACCGCTCAGCGGCTCGGCTCCGGGACGAGCTGACTCCACTTCTCTTCGCTCGTCACCTTGATGCGGACCGGCACCACGGTCATGCGCACCTTCGCGTCGAAGAACGTCGCCAGCGTGCCGTCCTCCCGCGTGGGGACCGGCATGTCCAGCGACTGGAGCAGCATCGACTGGCCGCGCACCTGCGAGTCCTGCAGCTCCACCTTGCGCTCGCGACCCCGCGAGCCGACCTGGAACGTGGTGGCCGCCGCGTCGTGGGAGAAGCGGCACTGCAGATCGAGCCCGTCCTCCCGGTCCTCGATCAGCGTGCAGCGGGCGATCATGGCGAACGAGGACGTGCCCTGGGTGAGCGTCTGGCGGATCTCCCAGCTCGCTCCGGGCCCCACTGCCTCTTCGGGCAGGGGCGTCGGCAGCTGGGACGCGCGGGTGCGAAACCGGTCCAGGAGCAGGCGATCCGCCATCCGGGCGGCGTCGGAGTCGGCGGGGTGGGGGTCCCAGGACGCCTCGACGGGCAGGCCCCGGTCCGTGAGCCGGATCCGCCCGGACGCACCGGCGAGCTCCTCGGCCACCCCCGTGCGTCCCACCGCTTCGTGCAGCAGCACGACGAGCTCGATCGGCTGATCGCCCGTCGGCAGCACCCCCCGGGCGGTGAGATCGAAGGAGAACTGGCCTTCGTCCTCCCGGTTCCCGCGCAGCGGCAGCTTCACGCTGGCGTCGTACCGGTGCTTGCGCACGATCCGCCACGACGCGGTGGGGATCGAGTACCGCAGCGTCCTTCGGGGTGCGCTCCCTGCGTCGAGCAACGTGACCGTGGGGGCGTCGATCGGCTCCCAGGCTCCCCCCGCGTGCGCGCCGGCGGGGGCGAGCGCGGCGAACGCGAGCAGGGTTCCGATGATGTTGCTTCGGAGCATGGCGCGCAGCCTACAGTCCCGCATGCCGCCTTGACACGGCAGGGCCCGGTCCTCTTCCGTGTGGAGGCCCGAAGTCTGCGTCCCGGTGGGTGGTCGGGCTCCGATTCGGGCGCGCGCGGATCCAGCGATTCTGATATCAGTCCAGTCAGGCGATCAGGCCATCCTCGCGGAGGCAGCCGGTGTGACGCGTTGTTCTGCCATGCCTCTCCTGCTCCTGGCCGGCGGGCTCCTGATCGGCGGCCTGCTGGCCGGCTGTCCGACCGCTCCGCCGGGGCCTGCGCCGGGTCCGGGGGCCGGTTCGTGCGCGGTTCCCGGCCAGGACGCGGTCCTTGGGGGCCCGCTGCCCACCTTCCTGGGCGACTGTCCCTGGGGACGCGACTGCGGCCTGCAGGACTATCTGGCGCTCCCGGAGCTCTTTCCCGAGGACCGCGTGGAGGTCAGCGACGAGGAACTCGACGCCCTCCTGCGGGGGTGGCGGGACGCGCCGGGCCCGCAGCTGGCGCCGGACGGGGCGGGCGATCTGCGCCAGCGGATCCTGGAGGGCACGCGCCTCGACGTGCTCCTGGAGGGGCTGGCCGAGCGTCCGTTGGACGTGGCGATCAAGCGGGAGGGCACGGACATGACGGAGTGGGAGGGGTCCTGGGACGACATGGATCCCCCCGACATGCACTACCGCGAGCTGGTGGTGACGGATCCCCTGGTCGGTCTCATGCAGGTGGTCGTGTTCCTGCCCGAGGGAGAGGGGCCGTTCCCTCCCGTGGTCGTGTCGCACGGGCACAGCGACTCGCCCTTCGGGCACATCCCCCGGGCCGACTTCGGCGAGATGTACCTCAACGCGGGCTACGCCCTGATCCTGCCGGGCTATCGGGTGAGCGGCGGCGATGACCTGGAGGCGTACGCCACCCGCGAGCTGCTCAAGCAGGGCTTCACGCTGCTGGGGATCCGCATGTACGAGCAGCTCATCGCGCGGCGCATCGTGGCGTGGCTGCCGGAGATCGACCCCTGCGCGCCCGTCGGGCTGGTGGGGCACTCGGGGGGGAGCGTGTCGGGGAACCTCACGGTGACCGCGCCCACCGAGGGGCTCGCGTTCGACGCGTATGTGTCTGACCTCGCCTCGGTCTACTTCAGCTGGAGCGAGACCCCGGGGGATCGGTACCTGGGCGACGAGACCGTGCCCGCCCTGTGGCAGTACAGCAGCGCGATCAACACGTTCGACGCGGTCGACATCCCGCTGCTGCACGTGCCCTACGGCTACCCGGACGGGGTGCAGGACCAGCTCGACTTCTTCGACGACACGATCCGCTGAGCGCGGGGGCGGCAAGGCCGGGGGTGCATGAAGGCCGGGAGTGCGGCGAACTCAGGCCGGGTAGAGCGCGCGCCCCCGCAGCCGGGCCCTCGTCAGCAGGAGCCAGCGCAAGACCTCGAAGACCCCCACCGGCGCGAGCAGCAGCAGCAGGCGATCCTCCACCACGGCGCCGCGCTGGCCCAGGGCGCGGTGCACGGGGAGCAGACGCTCGTGGGCGCGCTGATGCAGCGCGGGCAGGTCGAGCACCACGTCGTGGGCTGCGGTGTACGCCGACCGGGCGTCGCCGAACCGGCCCATCGCCGCGAGCCGGTCCCCCTGCCTGAAGGCCGCCGCAGCGACCTCCGCTCGCTGCGCGGAATCCATCGAACCCCACTGTACGCGGCGCCACGTCGCTCGGGCGCCACGCTCCGTGGCAGAGCCGCAACGCGCGGGGCGGCCGCAGGTGCTGCGATCCAGCCCCGGCGCGGATCGCGGCACCTGGAACGGCTCTTGCTCCTGGTGGGCCCGAAGGCGGGGCCCCTCGGGCTTCCCCCGCCGACCGGAGCCGTGATGAACCGCAAGAACCTCGTGACCTTCCTGCTCGCCGTCGTGCTGATCGACTTCCTGGCCCTGACTGGATACGCCCTGTGGGAGCTCGGCCTGATCGGCGTGTTCCAGGCCGCCTTCGCCAACCCCGCGACGATCCTGCTGGCCGTCGACCTCACCCTCGCCCTGGGCGTGGGCTGCTTCTGGATGTGGAGCGACAGCAAGCGCCGCGGAGAGTCGGCGCTGCCCTACATCCTGCTGACCGCCGCCACGGGCTCGGCGGGACCGCTGGCGTACTTGATCAAGCGGAGTCGTGCGTCCGCGTAGAGTGGCCGGGCATGGGTGAGTCGCCGTCCCGGGCCCCTCACGGGCTCCTGTCCAACTGGTCGCGCCTGGGGGTGGCGTTCGTCTTCTTCGGGACGACGGCGTCCGTCCTGCTGGTGGGG
Source organism: uncultured Pseudomonadota bacterium (assembly GCA_937891735.1). Classification (GTDB taxonomy): domain Bacteria; phylum Myxococcota_A; class UBA796; order UBA9615; family UBA9615; genus JAGSHC01. The sequence continues at coordinate 6,162 of CALAGR010000454.1, forward strand.
CTGCTGTTCCTGCTGCCCTGGCGGCGGGCGCGGCTGCGGGCGGGCGGGACGTTCGCGAACTTCGTGGGGCCGCGGCTGCTGTGGATCCTGGGGATCGACCTTCAGATCGAGGGCCGAGAGCGGATCGAGGCGGCGACGCCGGCGGTGTTCATGATCAACCACACCTCGGTGATCGACACGCTCGTGGGCATGACCCTGTGGCCGCGGTTGGCGTGCGGCATCGGCAAGATCGAGGTGCTCTGGGTGCCCTTCTTCGGGGCGGCCTATGCGCTGACCGGCAACCTGTTCATCAACCGTCGGGATCGCGCCTCCGCCATCCGGTCCATCGACGGGCTCGTGGCCATCGTCAACACGCTGGGGCTGAGCCCCTGGATCGCGCCGGAGGGCACGCGCAGCCTCGACGGCGAGCTGGCGCCGTTCAAGAAGGGCTTCGCGCACATCGCCCTGGCGACGGGCCTGCCGGTGGTGCCGATGGTGATCCACGGGGCGTACGGGCTGTGGCCGCCCCGCACGTTCCGCATCACGCCGGGCACGGTGCGGGTGCAGATCCTGGAGCCGATCCCCACGACCGGCTGGTCCCCGCATGCGCTGGACGCGCACGTCGCGCAGGTGCGGGGGGTGTTCGAGGCGGCGCTGGAGCACCCCAGTCACTCGATGTCGAAGCGCTTCATCAGCCGGTAGAGCGTGGTCCGGTCCACTCCGAGGATGCTGGCGGCCTCGGTGCGCACCCCCGCGGCCTGGGACAGGGCTCCGCGCACGGCCCGCACGGTGGCCGCGTCCAGCGCGTCG
>CALAGR010000455.1 GCA_937891735.1 uncultured Pseudomonadota bacterium
ACGTTCGTACCGCTCCCGAAGCGCTGGGTCATCGAGCGGACCAACGCGTGGAACGACCGACCTCGGCGCCTCGTCAAGGACCAGGACCGCACCCTCCTGAGCTCGGCAGCCTGGATCTGGTTCGCTGAGGGGCGACGGCTGCTGCGCCGCCTCACGTCGTCAGAGGTTGCGACCGCGTAGCTTTATGGGAACACCCTCTAAGGCCGACCATCGACTTGAAGAGCCCGCTCGGAGTGATCCGGGCGGGCTCCTCTGCTTGGGGCCGCCCGAGGGGACCCCGCGGTGGGGATGGACTAGCATCGAACACAAAGGGGAGTGCCGTTTGGAACTGGTCTGGCTGGACGCATTCGTCACAGTGGCGCGGAGCGGGTCGTTCAAGGCCGCGGCGCAGACCTTGCGGGTAGCTCGAGCGACGCTGCGGGGACGGGTCGACGCGCTCGAGTCGAGCTTGGGCTTGATGCTCTTCGCTCGCGGCCACGGGGGGGTCGAGCTCACCCCGGCCGGACGGGAGTTCCTCCAGGAGGCCGACCACCTCCTGCGTGCTGCGCGCCAGCTGGCGAAGTTTGGGGAGCGGTCGTTCCCGGGGCTCGAGCCCCTCGAGGTCCTCCTCCCAGTGGGCCTGCCCGCGCCGGTCCAGGCGGTGCTCGCCCAGCAACTGCGCTCCCTGGTGCCGGGACTCGCCCTCGCGGTCCAGCACCATCCAGCCCCGGCCGCGGCTTCGGGCGCCACTACCGACATCATCCTGCACTTCGGGAGGATGCCCGAGCGGGGTGCCTTCCGGACGCTGGGTCTGACCCACCTGACCCTGGTCCCCAAGGCCAGCCAGCGGTACCTCGAGGCGAACGGTCGTCCCGAGAGCCTGGAGGCGCTGCTCGAGCGCCCCCTCCTGAGCTGGACGCACGGTGCGGGCGACGGCCGCACCTGGCCCCTGGTCGGCGGAGGCGAGATCGAGGTCGCGCCGTCGGTCGTCTCGGACAGCCTGACGCTCATCCAGCAGCTGACCCTCGACGGGGCCGGCATCGGGCTGCTCCCCGACGACCCGCGGGCCCTCGCGTTCGAGCCGGAGCTGGTTGACCTGGTGCCCGTCCTCTCCGATCGGGTTCGAGGCGAGGTGGAGGTCCGGGTCCTCCTGCCTGAGCACCGGGCGGACTCACCGAACGTGAGAGCCCTTTTGGAGCTTCTGAGGAACGCGTTCGGATCGTAGCTGCTGGACGTGGATGGGCCGGCCTCCGCCACCCATGTGATGAAACCCGCCATCGCTCCCGTCCTATGGTGCGGGGCGCCGGGCTTCTCGGCCCACGCCTGCAGCGTCTCCTGGGAGCGCCCTTGATCGCCGAGCCACAGCCCCGTCCCCTCGCGCCGGCTCCGCGCGGGTGGTTCCGGTCTCTCACCGACAGCGGGCACGACACGACGGACGACGCAGCCCTCCGCCGTCAGAAGTCGGTCTTCACGGGCGCATCGTTCCTCAAGGCGGGAATGTGTCCCCTCTGGTGCGCGATGTTCCTGTCCGTCGGCGCCTGGGTCGCGGCGGCCATCCCGCTGATCTATGCGGCGGTCACCGGCCTCAGCATCGCTCAGATGGCGCGCAACAAGGACATCAACGGGTTCCGAAGTCGCCAGGCCTGGTTCATCTTCCTGGCCCCCGCTGGCGTCACCCTGGCGATCGGAGGGCTGCACGCCTCGAGCAGCGTGATCCTGTGGAGCTTCCTGGCTCCGGTCATCGCGCTGCTCTTCGCCGGTCCGCGGTCCGCCGTCCGCTGGCTGCTCGGCTTCTTCGCGTTGGTCACGGTGTCCCTGCTGGTCGAGGTGCTCGGGCTCCTGCCGGTTCGGACCATCTCGCCGCTCATGCTCAACACCTTCGCCGCCATGAACGTCGTCGTGGTCACGGGGATCGTCTTCACCGCGGTCTGGTACCACGCCACCCTCCTCGAGGAGGAGCGGGCGCTGCAGAGCGAGCTGAACCGTCAGCTGGTGGCCAAGAACCTGGAGCTGGACAGCCTGAACCGGCGGCTCGAGGAGCAGAAGCGTCGGGTCGAGGAGTCGCAGCGAGCGCTGGTACAGAACGAGAAGATGGCGGCGCTGGGCAAGCTCAGCGCGGGCATGGCGCACGAGCTCAACAACCCCGCGTCCGCGGCCCAGCGGGGGGCGTCCCACCTGCTCGGGTCCATCCTGGAGCTGCGGGAGGTCTCCTTCCAGCTCGGGAAGGCGAGCTTGGCGCCCGGGCAGCTTGCGTGCATGGACGACCTCGAGGGGCGGGCGCACGACCGCGTTCGCGATCCCATCGGCTTCGACGGGCTCCAGCGCATGGACCGGGAGGCGGAGATCCAGGCCTGGCTGGACGGGCATGGTCTCGAGGAACTGGAGTCGGAGGCGTCCGGGCTGGCCGAGCTGGGCTTGGACACCACCGAGTTCGAGACCCTGAGCGACCTCTACGAGCCCGACCTCCTCTCTCTGGTCCTCAAGCGGTCGACGCTGTGGCACACCATCAGCTCGCTGCTGGGCGAGATCGGCCAGGGATCGAGCCGCATCCTCGGGATCGTCAAGGCCCTGAAGTCCTATACGTACCTCGATCAGGGCACGCTCCAGGCGGTTCGGGTGAGCGAGGGGTTGGACGACACGCTGGTGATGCTCGGGGGCGTCCTCAAGCAAGGGGTGACCGTGACCCGGGACTACGACCCCGACCTGCCGTGCATCACGGCCCACGGTGCGGAGCTCAATCAGGTCTGGACCAACCTGATCGACAACGCGGTCGACGCGATGGAGGGTTCGGGGGAGCTCACCGTGCGGACCCGCCGCGACGGCGACCGGGTGGTCGTGCAGATCGTCGACTCCGGGCCCGGCGTTCCGGCGGAGCTCCTCGATCGCGTCTTCGACCCCTTCGTGACCAGCAAGCCGGTCGGGCAGGGCACGGGGCTCGGCCTCAACATCAGCCACCACATCGTGGTCCAGAAGCACGGCGGCGCGATCTCCGTCGACTCGAAGCCCGGGCGCACCTGCTTCGAGGTCCGGCTCCCCCTGCACCCCGCCGACTGTCCTCCGTCGCCCCCGGACGCCGGGCGCCCGCAAGGAGCCCCATGAGCAAGCCGATCCTTCTCGCCGTGGACGACGAGCCCGACGTCCTCAAGAACATCGAGCGCGACCTCCGGGCCCGCTACCGCAAGGACTACCGCGTCGCCCGCGCCGGCTCTGGCGCCGAGGCCCTTGACGTCACGCGCAAGCTCCGACAGCGAGGGGACGTCGTCGCCCTCTTCCTCTCGGATCAACGAATGCCGGGGATGGAGGGGACGGAGTTCCTCGTCGAAGCGCAGGCGCTGTTCCCCCAGGCCCGCACGGTGCTCCTGACGGCGTATGCCGACACGAACGCGGCGATCCGCAGCATCAACGACATCGGCCTGGACCACTACCTGATGAAGCCGTGGGATCCGCCCGAGCAGGCGCTGTATCCGGTCCTGGACGATCTCCTGGACTCCTGGCGAGCTACAGCGCGCCTGCCTTACCGGGGGGTCCAGGTCGCCGGTGCGCTCTGGTCGGGCGCGAGCCACGACACGAAAGAGTTCCTGGCCCGAAACCGCATCCCGTATCGCTGGCTCGACGTCGAGCGCGACGAGGCGGCGCGGGCGCTGGTCGACGCCGTCAACGGTGGCCGCTCGCTCCCCGTCGTGTTCCTGCCCGACGGCGCCCCGCTGGAGGCCCCCGACCGGGCGACCCTCGCGGCGGCGCTCGGCATGAAAACGACTGCGACGGGCGGCTACTACGACCTCCTGGTCATCGGGGGCGGCCCAGCGGGGCTGGGGGCGGCGGTCTACGGGGCGTCCGAGGGGCTTACGACGGCGTTGATCGAGCAGGAAGCCACCGGCGGTCAGGCCGGCACCAGCTCACGGATTGAGAACTACCTCGGGTTCCCCGCCGGCTTGAGCGGATCGGACCTTGCCCACCGGGCCACGGCCCAGGCCGAGCGACTCGGCGCCGAGCTGCTGGTGCCCCAGGCCGTCACGGAGGTCCGCCTGGACGGCGACTACAAGATCGTCACCCTCGCGGACGGCACGTCCCTCACCGCCCGTTCCCTGGTCCTCGCCACCGGGATGAAGGTCCGCCGCCTGCCCGCCGAAGGCGTGGCTGCCCTCACCGGGGCGGGCGTCTACTACGGGGCGGCGCTGACCGAGGCGGCCCACTTTCGCGGCCGGCCGATGTTCGTCGTGGGGGGAGGCAACAGCGCGGGGCAGGGCGCGATGTTCTTCAGTCGATACGCCTCGAAGGTGACGATCCTGATCCGCCGCGAGGGGCTCGAATCGACGATGTCGCACTACCTGATCGAGCAGCTGGCGGCGACGCCGAACATCGAGGTCCAGCCGCGCCGGAAGGTGGTTGAGGCGCTCGGAGGCGACCGGCTGGAGGCGCTCCGCGTGGAGCATCTGGACACCGGAGAGATCGTGGAAGAAGAGGCGGCGGCCCTCTTCGTGTTCATCGGCTCCGCCCCGAATTCACAGCTGGTCGAGGGGATCGTCGCGCGAGACGACAAGGGCTTCGTGCTCACGGGCGCGAGGCTCCCGCGGCTCGATGGGCGTCCCCGGGCCTGGACGCCCGACCGCGACCCCTACCTGCTGGAGACGTCGGTCCCCGGCATCTTCGCCGCGGGCGACGTCCGGGGCGGCAGCTCGAAGCGGGTCGCGGCCGCGGTGGGGGAGGGGGCCGTCGTGGTGAGCGAGGTGCACCAGTACCTCAGCACGGTGTGAGCACCCTGGCCCTCGATGCCGTTGTGGTCGCCACACCACCACCCGTGGGTGCCCATCCGCCATCCGGCTCCCGTCCAAACTCACCTACCCTGCAATCGTCCGCATTCGCGGAGAGCAGGAGCCCCTGGTGATCGAAGAGACCCCCGCGCCCACCCCCGCGATCCTGTGCCGCGGCTGCTGGGATCAGATGAAGGTGCCGATCCCGATCCGGGGTCCGTTCGCCGTGCCGTTCCGCGTCTTCGGGATCACCCAGAGCAAGATGAACCCGGACATCTGCACGATCTGCGAGCGGGCCTTCCGCTCGGTGAAGAGGCGCGGCCACTTCACGCAGGACGCCACGATCCTGTTCAGCGACATCCGAGGCTACACGGCGCTCTCCGAGTCCATCGATCCCGTGGCGCTGGCGCAGGTCGTCAGCGAGTTCCAGGACCGGTGCGCCGAGAGCATCTGGGCCGCGGGCGGAATCGTGAACAAGCAGATGGGCGACGGCTTGATGGCGATCTTCAACTTCCCCATCAAGTCGGCCGAGCATACGCTCTGCGCGGTCGACGCGGCGATGGGCATCCAGCGGCGCTGCAAGGCGGCGCTCGCCGAGTTGGCGGGCACGCTGGACTTGCCTGACGGTGCACTGGGGGTTGGTGTCGGGATCCACACCGGCCCGGTGGAGATCGGCGAGTTCAGCAAGAAGCGCAGCGACTTCACGGCGATCGGCGGGGTGGTGAACCTGGCGGCTCGGCTCGAAGGGAGCGCCCGACCGGGAGAGATCATCCTGTCTTCCGAGGCGGCGGCGAAGGTACCTGAACGACTCGAGGGAGCCCGCCCCCGTCAGCTCCAACTGAAGGGCATCGCGGAACCGGTGAGCGCATATCTCCTCGCCCCCTCGCAGCCGCTTCGCATCGGAGGCGCCGTCGAGGCGCAAGCCTCCATCGGCTAGCTCGCCGGCCCAGGAGTGGTAGAGCCAGCCCTGATCGGGGCGCGTCAGCCGGGGCTGGGCTGTTCCCGATAGTTCAATAATCATCCTGTAAGAGGGTGTTTAGATATTAGGCCTGTTCCGGTAGACTCTCCTCGTCCCCCTGGAG
>CALAGR010000456.1 GCA_937891735.1 uncultured Pseudomonadota bacterium
CTCAGCGCGACGATCATCCGCGGCGGAAGCAGGACCCGGATCGGCAGCCGCTGGTAGCGTGCTCCGTCCACATGACGCAGTCGCACGATCCGAGCCTTCTCCGACGCCTGGTCCTGGCCCTCTGGGCCGTGTGCCTGCTGCTCCCCGTGTCGGCCTCCGCGCGGCGGTACTCCGTCGAGATCGAGGTCAGCGACTCCGACGAGCTGCGGGAGCTGTACTACGAGGGGATCATCGACGAGGAGGAGTTCGAGATCCTCATCCGGTTGATCGAGACCCCGATCGACCTCAACCAGGCTGAGAAGTTCGACGTCTTCCAGCTCCCGGACGTGGACGCGGCCCTCGCCGACCGCATCATCGAGGAGCGGATCCTCAACGGGCCCTACACGCTCCTGGCAGACCTCGTGACCCGCGTGGCCGGCATCGACTGGCGGATGGTGGAGCGGATCCGTCCCTTCGTCCTGCTGCGCCTGCCCGAGGGCACGGCGCCTGCCATGCGCGGCGAGCTCGGGCTGGTGATCTTCAAGCGCTTCCGACCGGCCAGCGAGGGGGACTACAACGGCTTCATCGCCATCGAGAACGGCCCCGATCCCACCCCCGACTACCCCGCCAAGAGCCACACCCCAGGCCAGCTCGGCTACGACAAGTGGCCCAACTTCGGGCTCGGGGTGTACGCGGACGTGCAGGGCTGGCTGGACCTCGGCCTGAGCGCCGTGGCCCAGGAGGGGCTGTGGAACGTCCAGTACGACCCCTACAGCCAGGACATCTACGGCAGCTTCGGCACGCCGGTGTTCCGCCCCTACGCCGGGTACGCCCGGATCCGGCGGCCCCTGGGGCGCAGCCAGTTCGAGGCGGTGGTCGGCAGCTACCAGCTGAACTTCGGTGAGGGGCTGGTGATGAACACCCTGGGCGGCCGCAATCGATTCGGCTTCAAGGTGCCCGGCAAGGTCAGCATCGAGCGGGACGCGACCCGATTCCGCCCCTGGGATGGGATGTTCGGAGGAGCGGCCAACGTGCGCGCTCCGCTTTCCGGCGGTGCCGACTTCGACCTGACGGTGTTTGGCTCGCTGCGCAACCACGACGCGTACTACAGCCACATCAAGAGCGCCGGCGGCGTGGCGTACGACCCCACCGTGGACAACGGCCTGAGCTCCCCGCGGGTGTGGGTGGACGGCGGGCGCATCGCCAACCAGAGCATCCCCAACGTGTTCCGCGTGGGACTCATTGGCGGCAACGCGACCTTTCGCATCAACCGCCGCACCCACCTGGGGGTGACCGGGTACGCCGGCCTCATCGACCGCACGATCATGAAGGGCGTCGAGGACCAGAACCAGCTGCTGCTCACGCGCAGGTTCCCGGTCCGGCGGAGCTTCGGGGCGGTGGGCCTGAACGGCCGCATCGGCTTCGGGCTGCTGGAGGTGTCCGGCGAGTACGCGCTGTCCCTGGGCGACGACGTGGGCCAGGGGATGATCGTGTTCGTGGAGGTGGAGCCCGCCTGGGGCCGGTTCATCTTCACCGCCCGGCACTACGACCTCAAGTTCGCCAGCCCCTACGCCAAGGCCCAGGCCAGCCCGTCGATCATCGCCGGGCTGCGCACCCGCGGCGAGCAGGGGCTGCGGTTGGTGGCCGTGATCGACCCCATCAAGCAGTTGAGCGGCCGGGTGACCTTCGATCTGAACCGGTCGCTCAAGTACGGCCTGTGGGACTTCTGGACCAAGGCCTCGCTCCAGGGCCGGCCCCTGGAGTTCCTGCAGCTCCAGGTGATCACCCGCTACGCCAACCAGAACCTCGCAGTGAACGGCCGCGACCAGAAGTACGGCGGCACCCTCACCGAGCAGGACTTCCTGGACTACGACGACGACGACGACGGCGAGGACTTCAGCCTCGAGCACTCGGGCGAGAAGATCTCCCTGAGCGCGGGCGCGCGGGTGGACCACAAGAAGATCGGCTCGCTCAACGTGCGCTACAGCCGAACCTGGACCGACTACGGCAAGACGCACCCCCTGCGCTCGTCGGATGCGTGCCGCGTGGACTGGCTGCAGGGCCACTCCCTGAGGGTCTGGGGACGGGTCAAGCCCACCAAGACCACGAGCATCGCCGGCACCTTCACGGTGCGCGACACGGACGTGTCGGGGAACAAGTCGGGCTCCTCCTACCCGGCAGAGACCGGCAAGCACGGCTGGGAAGGCGCGATCACGGTCAGCCAGAAGGTGGCGGATCGGGTCACGCTGCGGCTCAGCGGAGCGGTCGGCAAGCGCGTGCGGGACGCACCGTCGGAGTGCGACTTCGGCGACGACGCCCTGCAGATCGGCACTGACGCAGCGACTCCGTGGGAGTACGACCCGACGCCCTACGACCTGCGCTGGTCCGGCGAGTTCCTGTTCCAGATGAAGGTCAAGTTCGACTGATGCGTGCCCTCTCCCTGATCGCCGCGCTCGCGGTCCTCGCGCCGACCCCGCTGCTGGCGGTGGAGCCGGGGGACGTCGTGCTGTCGGAGCTGATGATCGACTCCGGCGCGGGCGCCCCCGAGTGGCTGGAGCTGCACAACCCCGGCGCCCTGGACGTGCTGCTCGACGGCTGCACCGTGTCCGATGACGGCGTCGCCGTGCATTCCCTGGACGGTCTCGTGGTCCCCGCGGGCGGCTACGCCGTGGTGGGCGAGCAGGCGTGCGTGACGTTCGACGCCGCCGGTGCGTGCAACCAGGCCACGGCGCTGGTGACCGGGGACCTCAGCCTCAACAACGACCAGGACGTGGTGACCGTGAGGTGCGGGGGGGTGCTCATCGACGCCGTGGCGTACGACTGGCCGGCCCTGGAGGGGGACTGCGTCGGCGCCGACAGCTGCTCCGCCAACCTCGCCCCGGACCAGCTCGACGCCACCGCCAACGACGACTGGGAGGGCGCCTGGTGCGTGCCGCCGTCGTCCACGTTCGTGTTCAGCGTCAACCAGGTGGCGATGATCTCGACCCCCGGCCTGCCCAACGTCTGTCCGGTGGCGGGCGCGGCGTGCGGCCCCGGCGACGTGGTCTTCACCGAGCTGATGATCGCTCCACCGAGCACGACCCGGGAGTGGTTCGAGCTGGTGGCGACCCGCCCCGACGGCTGCGACCTGCACGGCTGCGTGCTGCGCGAGGGGCCCTATCCGGACCCCGCCTTCGAGCCCACCGACGAGCAGTGGGCCACCCACACGATCAACGCGCCCGGCAACACCCTGCCCGTGACCGACGCCGACTACCTGCTGTTCGCCAAGAGCGCGGACACGGTGGTGGGCGACCCGTCGGACCCGGGTGAGACGTTCTTCATCGAAGCCGACTACCGGTACAGCGAGATCACGTTCGCCAACGGCGAGGCGGGCTGGCTGCACCTGGTGTGCGGCGGCGTGGCCGTGGACTCGGCCCCCTACGACTGGACGCGGTTCGAGGCGGGCTGCGGGATGGGCTCCTGCTCGGTGAACCTGCTGCCCGAGCGGGAGACCGCCGAGGGCAACGACGCGCTGGAGCAGTGGTGCCTGGCCCCCGATGACCCGATCTACCGCTCCAGCACGGGCCTCCCCTTCACGGGCACGCCCGACGCGCCGGGCGCCTGCCTCGTTCGTCCGTGGCCCGGCTCGGGGGATGTGCTGTTCACCGAGATCATGGTGGCGCCGGACAGCGGCAACACGGGCACGACCCTGCCGGAGTGGTTCGAGCTGACGAGCATGGTGAGCACCGGCGTCGAGCTGGACGGATGCCGGATCGAGCGCTCCCGCCTCGATGTGGAGACCGGGCTGTACGCGCCCACCAGCACCTCGTCGGAGCTCGTGTTCGGCGCGGACAACACCGAGGGGGGCTCGATCCTCGCGGGCCGGAGCGCGGTCTGGTCCGCGGGCTCGTGTCTCGATGGCGCCGATCCCACGACGGGCTGCTCCCGGGATGAGCGCGTGTACGGCGGGATCTCGTTCACCAACGAGGAGGTCGAGCGGCTGGACCTGTTCTGCCCCGACGGATCCGGCGGCGAGGTGCTCGTGGATCGCGCGGGCTACGACAACAAGAGCCATGGGATCCGGACGGCCCATTCGGCGCTCTTCGACCCGAGCGTGGCCGATGCCGGGTCCCTCAATGATGATGCGGCGCAGTGGTGCGAGGCCAGCTTCCTGGACTGCTACGCCACCAACGGGCAGGGGCAGTGCAACTACGGAACGCCGGGGGAGCCGGCGCCGTGTGAGGCGGGCCAGATCGCCATGCTGCCGTCTGGAACACCGGGCTGCCGCTGCAGCCTGGACGAGCCCGTCGGCGCCGGTGGGGGCGTGCTCTTCGGGCTGCTGTTGCTGCTCGGACGCTGGCGACGAACAAGGGAGTAGCGATGCGGTCCTGGAACAGATGGAGCGGACTGGCCCTGGTGGGCGTCGCGCTGAGCGCGGGTCCGGCCCTGGCCGGCAAGCACCGTCCGGCGGCGGACCTGATCCGGATCCACGTGCTCAACGTGGGCCAGGGGGACTGCACGATCATCGAAGGGCCGGCCGACGAGAGCGGGGATCGCAAGGTCCTCGTGGTGGACATCGGCGAGTCGCCCAAGCAGGGCAACGAGGGCAAGCACGTCGTCGAGCCCTACCTGCGCAATCACCTCGACGACGGTCCGCCCACCCGCCCCCTGGCGAAGATCGACTACTTCATCCCCACCCACTATCACCACGACCACATGGGAGGTACCCGCGGCGAAGAGGGCACCGGCATGTACTACCTGGCCGAGGCGCTGGGGGTGAAGATCGGGAAGATCCTCGACACCGGGATCGACTACGACGCCAGCGGTCAGGGGGATCGCCAGTACCGGACCTGGGTCGAGCAGAACCAGCCCGTGCGCGAGAAGCTGCGGTTCGATCAGCAGGGCAAGGGGCGGCAGATCGACCTGGGGCAGGGCGTGTGGGTGGAGGTGCTCGCGGTCGCCGCCGAGGTGGAGGGCCGCGGGCGCGTCGTGAAGGACAAGTGGATCGCCAGCACCTCCCAGAACGACTTCTCGGTCGCCATCGTGGTGCACTACGGCAAGTTCGACTTCTGGGTCGCGGGCGACATGTCCGGCTACCTGCACGAGAGCTGGGGCTCCTGGTACCACCCCATCGAGTCGGCCCTGTTCCCGCACCTGCGGCCCGTCGAGGTCTACCGGGTCAACCACCACGGCTCCCAGTGGTCCAGCAACTACCCGTTCCTGCAGCGCATCAAGCCGACCGTCGCGCTGATCTCCAGCGGCAAGGGCCACCACCACGCCAACGAGTACACGGTGCGCCGGATCCTCGGCTGGGAGGACTACTGGTCAGGCCGGCCCATGGGCAGCGACATCTTCCAGACGAAGAACGACGACGGCTTCCAGTTCGAGGGCCCGCACGAGCACACCGGAAAGACCCAGAACGTCGCCGGTGGACACATCGTGGTGGAGAGCAACGGGGCCGACGTCTTCACGCTGACGATCCCGGACCAGGAGCCGTTCGTCTTCCCGCTGCAGGACCAGCCCGCCTTCACCGAGCCCCCCGCCTCCGTCCGCTACGCCCGGGACAAGAACCTCCAGGTCGGCGCGGAGGGGGACGGAGAGTTCTACTACCCGATGGACGACGGGGAGGACGCGGAGGCCGGACGGGTCAAGCCGCCGCGGGGCAACGACCCCGACGGCGGCGGCGACTGACCCTGATCAGCGCGAGCAGATCATGGAGTCGCGCAGGGCGCCGAGCTCGATCCCGGTCAGGGCGCTGCTGAAGACCATGGTCTCGTCCATCTGACCCTGCAGGGCCCGCGTGACGTTGTTCGGGTCGTTGGCCACGCCGAAGGGCCGCGCGCCCCAGACCACCTCGAGGAAGGGCGCGGTCTGCGTCGAGGCGACCACGCCATCGACGTACATGTAGACCGAGCCGCCGCTGAACACCATCGACACCTGGCTCCACCCGTCGTCACACATCGTGCCGCCGGTGGTCAGCGTCTCGCTGCCGCCCTGGCCGTTCTCGAGCAGCCCGCCCAGGTCGCCGCCGGTGCTCAGGTAGGTGCCGGCGCCGGTGAAGTTCGGGAGCCCGTTGCCGCTGCTCATCAGGAAGTGGAACTGGTTGGTGACCAGGGCCGAGGTCACCCGCACCCAGGTGGTCATCGTGAAGCTGCCGCCCGGCAGGGTCAGCGCGTCGTCGGCGAAGATCCAGCTGCTGCCGTCGAAGGTGACGCCATCGCCGTAGAAGCCGGGTCCGAAGACCGGCGTGCCCGTGAAGCTGCCAACCGTCGCGCTGGATCCGACCCCGATCAGGGAGTCCACGGCGCGGACCTCGTAGTCCCAGTGCAGGGTCGGAGTCGGCAGCGCGGGGGCCGCGCCGCAGGAGGTGTAGTCGAACGCGACGAGGCAGAGGTCGTCGCAGTTGGTGTTCGGGGCGCAGTCCTCGTCCACCGTCGACCCGCAGATCTCCACCGCGGCGGGGTTGATGTTGGGGTTGGCGTCGTCGCAGTCATCCGAGGCGGGGAACCCGTCGGAGTCACCATCCACCGAGGCGGAGTCGTCGTCGTCGCCGGAGTCGTCGTCGTCGCCGGAGTCGTCGTCGTCGCCCGAGTCGTCGTCGTCGCCGGTGGTGTCGTCGTCGTCGCCGGTGGTGTCGTT
>CALAGR010000457.1 GCA_937891735.1 uncultured Pseudomonadota bacterium
CACCTCCGGCGGCTCCGGCAGCTGCACCACCGGGTCCGGGGCGGGGTCCGGCACGGGGTCGGCGACCGTCGGAGGGCCGGGCCGCTGCCAGATGGCCCCCGCCACGAGCAGCAGCAGCACGATCCCCCCGACCAGCCAGAGCCTGCGGTCAGGAGGCCGCGCGTCCCGGACGACGCCCTGTCGCTGCAGCGTCTCGCTGGTGGGCTGCATCGGTCTCGTCACGCCGAGCACCGCCGTCTCCGTGGGGGCGGCGGACGGCGAGGGCATCGCCGCGAGGGGAGGCGGCCGGTGGGCGGACGGACCGAGGGGGCGCGGGGCCGAGTGCATCGCGCCCGACAGCGGGATCGTCGGACCGAGCTGCGCAGCACCGTGGTGCGCTCCGCCGTCCTGCCCCTGCAGATCGTCCAGGCTCAGGGCTTCGAGATCCTGGGTGCGCTTGCCGCGGGCTGCCTCGCGGGCCTCGAGCCAGTCCCGGATGGGCCCGGGGGCGGGGATGCGTCCTTGCAGCGCGCGCAGGGCCCGCTCCAGCTCGCGGGCGCCGCCCCACCGCAGCTCCCGGTTCCGCACGAGGCACCGGCGCAGCACGTCCGTGATGCCGGGGACGGCCGCCTCCACCTCGAGGAAGGTGGCGGGATCGGCGGCGATCTCGTCCACGCGCACGACCTGCAGCATGATCGAGTAGACCGTCTCGCCCCGGAAGAACCGGTGCCCCGTCAGCAGCTCGAAGATGATCGCGCCAGCGGCGAAGATGTCGGAGCGCGCGTCCACCGGGTCGCCGGCCGCCTGCTCGGGGGACATGTAGGCCGGCGTGCCCTTGGTCATGCCGGTCTCGGTGGTGTTGCCGTGCAGGTGGGTCGCCTTGGCGATGCCGAAGTCCAGCACCTTCACCAGCCCCGTGCGGGACACCATCACGTTGGACGGCTTCAGATCGCGGTGCACCAGCGGCGCGGTCTCGCCGTCCACCACCAGCTCGTGGGCATGCTCCAGCCCCTGGCAGATCTGGGCCGCCATCTCCATGGCGATGGCGGCGGGGAGGGGACGGGCGTCGGTGAGCAGCTCATCGAGCCCGAGGCCGTCCACGATCTCCATCGCGATCCAGGCCTGGCCCTCGGTCTCACCGAAGTCGTAGGTCTCCACGACGTTGGGGTGGTGCAGCAGGCCACCGAGCCGGGCCTCCTTGATGAGTCCCGTGCGCAGCCGCTCCTCGTTTCCGGCGATCCCGCTGCGGATCACCTTGAGGGCCGCGCGCTTTCGGAACCCCTGAGGTCCGCGCAGCTCGCCCTCGAACACGCGCGCCATCCCGCCCTCGCCGAGCAGGCGGATCAAGGTGTAGCGCCCGAAGGGGACCGGGAAGTCCTTCTCTTCGAGGTGGTCGGGGCGAACGGGCACCGAAGGCTCTCCCAGCGGGGTCGAGGATAGCAACCAAGGTGCGTTCTTGACGGGCCCGGCGCCACCCCACACGATCCGCGCCCCCCCGTTCCAGGAGTCTGCCATGGCTTTCGAGTCCCGATTGAAGCCGCCGCCGCGCACCCCCAACTGCGTGTCGAGCCTCGCCGATCCCGGGGATCGGGGGCACTGGATCGCGCCCTTGGACATCGCGGGGGAGCCGGCCGAGGCGATGAACCGGATCCGCGCGCTCATCGAGGGGATGCCCCGGGTCCGGATCGAGATCGCACAGGACGACTACCTGCACGCGGTCTTCACGACGGCGGTCTTTCGTTGGAAGGATGATCTGGAGGTGCAGATCGATCCCGACGCGGGGGTCGCGCACGTGCGCAGCGCCTCGCGGGTCGGGAGCTCGGACCTGGGCGTCAACCGCAAGCGGGTGGAGGCGATCCGCGCGGCCCTGGCGAAGCGCTGAGCCCGCGCCGGCTTCCGCGCGGTAGACTCGGCGCTGCACCGAGCGTGGAGGAGTGATCGTGAACCGTTTCTGGACTGTGTCCCTGGGCCTGCTGGCGACGAGCGTGCTGATGCTCTCTGCCTGTGACCTCAACGTGGCCCCCAAGGGGTTCTTCTACTTGAGGAACGGTACGGACAAGACGCTCAAGATCCTCGTGTCGGACAACGAGCAGTGCATCATCGGGCTGCACAGCGAGGTCGCCACCAACACCTGGCGGAACTACGACATCGACGACATGGCCAAGGGCGCGTGGCTGTGCGTGGACGGCAAGGGCAACAAGGTGGGCACCGGCAAGTCCTACGTCTTCGACGGCAGCGCGCTCAAGGAGACCGAAGCCCCGAAGTACTGACGCCTACGGCCTACGGAGTGGCCGCGCAGCGGAAGCCGACCGAGTCGTTCCCGAGGTTCATGGACCGGCCCCACCGCGTCCAGACCCGCAGCATCGAGCTGTTCGAGTCCCAACCGCCACCCCGGACGACCCGGCTGTCCCCCGTCGCCGGACCCTGCGGATCCGTGCCGGGACTCCACTCGTAGTAGTCCGCCGCGTACCGGTCCTGGACCCACTCCCAGGAGTTGCCGGACATGTCCCAGGCGCCGAAGGGCGAGCGGCCGAGCACGCGGATCCCATCGTCCACGGCCCACGGATGGCCTTCGCCGCAGCCGTCCCCGTAGATGGCGTGTTTGCAGTCCGGCTCCGCCGCCCCCCACACGTACAGCGCTGGCACGTCGCCCCGGGCCGCGCGCGCCCACTCGGCCTCGGTCGGCAGGCGCTTGCCGACCCACGCGCAGTAGTCGCGGGCCCCGTACCAGTACGTCTCCATCACCGGCCACCGCTCGGCGCCCGCCAGGACGGACCACACGCCCGCGCTCTCGCTGATCTCCGGCTCCGAGAACCCGCCCAGGCAGTCGGCTTCGCCGCAGTCGTTGCCGTGTGCGTTGAGGAAGGCGACGAAGTCCTCGTTGGTCACGGCCCAGGCATCCAACCGGAAGGCGCTGATGGTCACGACGTGCAGCGGCACCTCGTCGCTGTCGCAGGAGGACGGGCCGGTCATCAGGTCCTCGTCACAGCCCATCTCGACGGACCCGAGGGGCACGTCGACCATGCCGTCGTCGCCGGTGTCGTCGTCGTCGCCGGCGTCGTCGTCGTCGCCGGTGTCGTCGTCGTCGTCGCTGGCGATGCACTGCTCCATCGCGCCGCCGCGGGGCCAGCAGAGCCCGCAGCCGCTCTGGGCGAGCAGCGCGACGAGGGTGAGGACCATGATTGAGGGACGCATGCCGGGAGTGTAGTGGAGTCCCGCCGGTGCACGACAACGCCCATCCTTCGGGCCCGGAATGTGCTTGCATGGAGTGGGCCGGGCGCAACGGCTCTTCCAAGGGGACCCATGACTCGTCGCAGCTTCACCATCCTGCTCGCCGCTCTGGCCTGCTCGCTGCCCGCCGCAGCGCTCGCCTGCGGAGGCTTCTTCTGCAACAGCCAGCCGGTGGACCAGACCGGGGAACAGATCCTGTTCATCGAGCTGCCCGGGGGGAACATCCAGTCGACCGTCTCGATCGCCTACGAGGGGGACACCGCCGACTTCGCCTGGGTCGTACCCGTGCCCGGCGTGCCCGAGCTGTCCGTGGGCTCCGAGCAGGTGTTCGCGGCCCTGAACGGCGCCACCGCGCCGTCCTTCCAGGCGGTGCTCGGCGACTACGCGTGCGACCTCGACCAGTGGTACGGGGGCGACGACCTGGACGGCGCGGCGGGGGACGACGACGAGTCGACCAACAGCGGCGGTGGGGGCGGGGTCTCCATCCTGCTCGAAGAGACGGTGGGCAACTACGAGGCGTTCGTGGTGGGCGCCACCGACGCCCAGGCGCTGATGGACTGGCTGAACTGCAACGGGTTCCGCATCGCGGCCAGCGCCCTGCCCCTGGTGCAGAGCTACGTCGCCGAAGGCATGAACTTCCTCGCCCTGAAGCTGATCGACGCGGAGACGAGCGGCGCCCTGACGCCGATCACGATGGAGTTCGGCGCGGGGGGACAGTCCGGGCTGTCGGCGTCGGCCGGGCTCATGGTGCCGATCGTGCTGACCGCGGTGGCCACCCAGCCCAACCTGAACATCCGCGCGTGGTTCGCGGGGCGCGGGCGCGCGGTCCCGACCAACTTCGATCTGGTCTGGCCCAACGACGCCCAGGTTGACTGGGCGCAGGGCTGGACGCAGTGGAACGGCACGTGGTGGATGGATCTGGTCGGTCGCGCCGCCAACGACGCCGGTGGGCAGGCCTTCGTGCCGGAGTACGCCGGTGCCCGGCCCACCTGGGTGCTCGACGCGCTCGGGCCGGCGGGGGGCTGGGACCTGGGCCCGATGCGCTCCATCGCGGACCCGGCGCGGTTCCTCGAGGAACTGCTCATGGCCGGCGTGCCCCGCACGGGTCTCATGCAGAGCCTGATCCGCCGGCACATCCCCATGCCGCCGGCCCTCGCGGCCCAGGGGGTCACCGAGCAGCAGTTCTACAACAACCTCGAGGGCTACCGAGCCTGGCTGGGCAGCATCGACTTCAACGCCGCGGCCTTCGTCGATGACATCGAAGAGCTGGTCACGGGCCCCGTGCAGGACGCGCGCCTGGCGCTGCAGGGCGACAACGCGGCCGTCCTGACGGCGCTGGCCACGACCCTGTCGGGGTGGGAGATGACGGTGGATCCGCAGTTCGCCTTCCTCGCGGACGGGGTCGGCCTGGAGGCGTCGGGGCTCGACTTCCCGCGCACCGGCGGCGTGCCACAGGTTCGGCAGGCGCAGCTCGACTTCGTGGGGGGAGACATCACCGTGTCCTGCGGCGACGTCGCCAGCGTGATCAGGACCGGGAGCGGCATGAACGTCGTGCAGCGCTTCGCCAACAAGGGCATCGACGCAGACATGCCCCACGCCAACGACATGCCGCTCTGCCAGGACCTGCCGGCGGCGCTGCTCGTGGAGCGCTGGAACGCCGACGGCGAGGCCTCGGTGGTGCGCGACTTCCGGCCCGAGATCGCCCTGCAGGCCCCGGACCGCTGGTGCAGCGGGGGGCCGGTCACGCCGGCGCCGGTGGATCCGCCCGAGGGCGTGGTGTGGCCCCCGAGCCAGGAACTCATGCCCCTGGTTGTGCCGGCCCCGGAGGTCTGCGACGCGTTCCTGAGCCTGGGCGGAACGCTGCCCGTGCCGCCCCCGGCGGCGGCGTGCGGCTGCACCGCGTCGGCCTCGCCGGGCGCCGGGTGGGGGCTGCTGCTGGTCGCGCTGGTGGGGGTGGTGCGCAGACGCCGCGAGCGCTAGCCACCTCGCTCCCACGTGGCGCGTCGCTCCCACGTGGCGCGTCATCGGGGGCAGACAAGCCATCTCCCCCCGTTGACGCGACGCCGGGGGTGCGTGAACGCCGGGGGTGCGGCGAACTCCGCCGGATCGCGCACCAGCCTCGGCAGCATCGGGCGCTCGCCCTCTCCTACCCCTACGGTTCCAGCAGCGCCTCGCACACGAACGCCGCCGGCGTCGTGCAGTCCTGCACATCCCAGGCCTGGGGCGGCTGCGTGCCGGTGTCGCGCTCCAGGAACACGCACAGCCCCGCCGCCGTGGGCGGCGTGCCCGTGGCCCACGGCCCCACCGTGATGGGCTCCCCCGGCCCCCACTCGTACAGCCCGTCAGACTGGGGATCCGCTCCCGACGTCCACCAGATCAGGGCTGCCCCGGGACCATTGCCCACTACGCCGGTGTCGCCCATCTTGTCCAGGCTCGTGAGGCTGTACCCCAGCGCGTCGCACGCGTCCAGGGCCTGGGGGTGCGGCAGCGGGGTCGCGCAGTACAGGAAGCTGCCCTCGTCGTACGGATCCATGGGCAGGTTGGCGATGCTGCCCGTGTCCTCGAAGATGCAGCTCAGCCCCGCCGACGTGGCCGCGGCCTCACACACCGTGGCGTCATCGATCACGCCGTCGCAGTCCGAATCGAGCCCGTCACAGATCGCCTCGCCGGCGCCGGGGTTGATCGTGGCGTCGCCGTCGTCGCAGTCCAGCAACGAGTCGGGATAGCCCGAGCTCGCGCAGTCGTCCGCGTCGAAGGTGCCGTCGCCATCTGCGTCGAACGCCTCGTCCGCTGCGCCGCTGCAGTCGTTGTCGGGATCGTGGTCGAGCCGTCGCGGCGATGCCCGACCAAGGACCCGCACTTGCCAACCTCACGATGATCACCGCAGACCTGCGGGTGGGTTGGCGGTACGCTGCTCGCCATTGCTCAGAACGATCACGATGACGATCTGCCGCCGCCGAGCATCGGCTCTGGCGCACCGGCCGGCTCGAACAAGACCCAGGACTGGTCGAAGCTCGATGACTTCGACCTGCCTGAAGGCACCGGGGCGCCTGCCGGGTCGAACAAGACGCAGGACTGGTCGAGCGTGGACGACTTCGACCTGCCTGTCGGGACCGGGGCTCCTGCCGGCTCGAACAAGACCCAGGACTGGTCGAAGCTCGATGACTTCGACCTTCCCGCTGGGACCGGGGCTCCTGCCGGCTCGAACAAGACCCAGGACTGGTCGAGCATGGAGGGGCTGCTCGTACCCTCCCTGAAGGGCGCCGCGAAGGGCAGCACCACCACCGACTGGACCGCCCTCCCGACGGACGCGCCTCCCGCCGGATCCGGCGCGCCGGCCGGCAGTCAGAACACCACGGACTGGTCCGCGATGGACGGCGTCGATCTGCCGCCCATCACCGGCGGGGCCCCGAAGGGCTCGAACAACACGACGGACTGGTCGTCCATGGACGGGCTGGACCTGCCGCCCAAGACCGGGGGGGCCCCGAAGGGCTCGCACAACACCACCGACTGGTCGTCGATGGACGCGTTCGACATCCCCGAGGACTGAGGGTTACTGGTCGAAGCGCACGACCTTCTTGGTCTCCTGGCCCGAGCGGATCGTGACGAGCACGGTCTGGCTCTGGGGCGGGTCGCACGGACCGCAGTCAAACCGGATCGAGTGATCGCCCGGCTGCAGCTCGTGTCGCTTCAGCGGGACCGTGCCCGCGCTGCGCCCGTCCACGCTCACCTTCGACCAGGGCACCGAGTTCGCCAGCAGGAAGCCGGGCGGCGCCGCGGCGACGGGGGCGGGGGTGCTCGGCTCGGGCCGGGGAGTGGCGGGCTCCGCACGGGGGGTGGCGGGCCTCGGCGTGGGGGCCTCGGCCACGGGAGCGGGCGTGGGCTCGGGCGTGGCATCTGCCGCGATCGCTGCCTCCGCCGCGGCGCTCTCGATGAGCGCAGCCTCGGTCTGGGCGGCGAGCTCTTCGGCCGCCCGCGTCGATTCGCGATTCATCACCACGGCGACGCCCGCACCCACCAGGGCCGCCGCCACGAGCGCGATGCTCACCACCGCGCGGGTGGAGACCCCCTTCTTCTTCGGGGGGACCTTCTTGCGCACCGCCGCGCGGGTCGCGGCGAGGTCACCGTCCTTCTTCTTGCGCTTCTTGCCCTGGGTGGAGGGCCCCTCGGGGGCGGGCTCGGCCGCCGCGCTCATCTCGCCGGTCGCCGTGCGCGGGTCGAGGACCTCCTGGGGCGGGCCGTCGTCGCCGAAGTCGCCGGTGACGACCCCCTTGGGCAGCTCGTGGTCGATGTCGGTGAGCCAGTCCGCGAGGGTCGGCCCGGGCGGGAGCTGATCGCGCAGCTCGCGCAGATCCGCCAGCACGGCTTGGGCGTCCGGGTAGCGATCCTCTGGCTTCTTGGCCATGAGCTTGCCGACGACCGGCACCAGGGGAGGGCATCGGCGCTCGACGCGCGCGAGGGGCTCGGTGAGGTCGGTCTGCAGGATCCCTGCGACGATCGATCCGAGGTTCGACCCCTGGAAGGGCACCTGCAAGGTGATCAGCTCGTGCAGCATCGAGCCCATCGAGAACAGGTCCGACCGCTTGTCGAGCGACTCGGCCCGGACCTGCTCGGGGGACATGTAGACGGGCGTGCCCTTGGTCGAGTCCGCGTCCGTCGTCTTGTACAGGTTGGTCTCGGCCTTCGCGATGCCGAAGTCCATGACCTTGACGTCGCCGGAGCGGCTGATCATGACGTTGCCGGGCTTCAGATCCCGGTGCACGAGCTGCAGCGGCGTGCCGTCCTCCTCGGTCAGGTCGTGGGCGTAGGCGAGGCCGCGCAGGGTGGCCTGGAAGATCTCCACGCCCACCGAGGCGGGCATCCAGTGCCGGTTCTCGCGGCACGCCGCCAGGAGCACGTCCATCGGCCAGCCGTCGACGTACTCCATGGCCATGTACCAGTGGCCATCGACGTCATCGAACTCGTAGGTCTCCACGATGTACTTGTTGTGGAGTCGACCGCCCAGGCGGGCTTCGTTGATCAGCGCGCGGATGATCTTCTCGTTCTTGGTCAGGGAACGGGAGATCCGCTTGAGCGCGACGTTCTTCTTGAAGCCCATCTGGCCGCCGAGGACGGCCTTGTAGACGCGGGCCATGCCGCCCTCTCCAAGGAGCGCGACGAGCTGATAGCGGCCGAATTGGACGGGATCGGACAACAAGAACCCCACAGGTACCGGGCGGAAGTTCCGGCATGATAAGCCGCTGGGCGTCTCGGCGTGAACCTCGGGGTCGTTCATACTGGCCCGATGCCTGAGCTTCCCGAGGTCGAGTACGGCAGACAGGTCTTGCACGGGGCCGCCGTGGGGAGGCGGATCGTTCAGGCCGATGTTGCCGACGACCCCATCGTGCTGGACGGGATCAGCGCGCACGTGGTGCGCCAGACCCTCCTGGGTGCGCAGGCGGTGCAGACGGATCGGCACGGCAAGCACCTGTGGCTCGTGCTGGCAGATCGGCCCGCGGTGCTCTTCCACTTCGGCATGACCGGGGCCTTTCGGACCCTGGGCGACGAGCCGCTGCAGCTGGAGACCAGCGGCCGGCGCACCGACCGGTCGTGGCCCCCGCGCTTCACCAAGCTCCGGCTCGTGTTCGACGACGGAGGGGAGATCGCGTTCGTGAACTCGCGCCGCCTGGGCCGCGTCCGGCTCCGGGACGATCCGCGCGCAGAGCCCCCGATCTGCACCCTCGGCTACGACCCGCTGCGCACCCTGCCCTCGGCCGAGGGCTTCACCAGCCGGATCGGGCGTCGTCGCACCGCGCTCAAGGTGCTGCTCCTCGACCAGACGTTCGCGGCCGGGGTGGGCAACTGGATCGCCGACGAGGTCCTGTACCAGGCGCGGCTGGATCCGCACCGCACCGTCGATACGCTCGACGCGGCCCAGCGTGACCGGCTGCGCCTGTCCGTGCGCCATGTCGTCAAGACGGCGGTCCGGCACAACGCGGACAAGGACAGGTTCCCTGCGAGCTGGCTGTTTCACCACCGCTGGGGGAAGGTCGAAGGGGCCCGCACGGCCGCGGGCCAGGCCATCGAGTTCGTGACCCTGGGCGGGCGAACGACGGCGTGGGTGCCCGCGCTGCAGCGCTGAACGTCGGTCCTACCGGTCCTTGTCGCGGTACAGCCAGCGCCCCTGCACCCGCTCGAAGCGACTGAGCTCCGCGAGGGCGCCCCGGCGGCCCGCCGCGTCGTAGTCGGCGGTGAAGGACACCCAGCCGGCGTCCCCGTCCTCGCCGGAGCCGTGCACCGTCAGCCCGACGAAGTCGGCCTCGTTGCACCAGCTCTCGAGCTCGGCGCCCCAGGTCGCGCGGTCGGCGTTCCAGGCCGGGTGCTCGGGATGGGTGGTGTCGATGACGTAGTCCACGAGGCCGAGCGCGTAGGCGGTGTAGCGGGAGCGCATCAGCGCTTCGGGGCTGGACGCGGGGCGCACGCCGCGGTGCAGCGGCCCGCAGCACTTCTTGTACTTGCGTCCGTCGCCGCAGGGGCAGCTCTGGTTGGGGCCGATCCGGATCATCAGCAGGGGCAGTCGCAGTAGGCGATCTGGGCGAAGCAGAGGGGCTCGCCGTCGCTCCGATGGATCGTGGTGGTGCCCGGGAACGAGGTGGAGATGACGTCGAGGCGGCCGTCGGCGTCCACGTCGAACAGCCCGATCCACTCCTCGCGGGTGGCCAGGCGGAAGGGGACCAGGGGCACCGGTCCCGTCGCCGGCATGACGCCGCGCACGACGATGTTCACCTCGTCGCCGCCGCACTCGTCGAAGCCGTCCCCCGTGCGCAGCCAGCCCTGCACCACGTACAGCTCGCGCTCGCCCATGGTCCACCGGGTGACGGTCATCTCCTCGACGACGGGCGTGCCCTCGGCGGCGCGCTTCGCCTCGACGCTGGCTTCGGCCCAGGCCCGGCTCGTGCGCAGGGCCGACACGAACGGGTCCGGGTCCTGCACCGGGTCGGACGACGGGGTGGCGCGCGCGGGGATCGGCGCGGCCGACGCGAGCCTGACGTCCGCGAGATCGCAGTCGAGCTCGGCGAAGACCTCCGCGGTGCCGCACCCGGGCCCGGTGTGCTCCTGCTGCTCGGACCAACCCCAGTGGGGGGTGCCCCGGGTCAGGGCGACGAAGCGCGTGACGCTGCACCGGGTCGGAGCCCCGCCTGCCGCCGTGGCCACGGCCACCTCGCCGCCCACCGACAGGTCGTCCAGGTTCTGCACGGTCAGGGGCGCGGCCCAGGCGCTGCCGTCGCCGCCCAGGCTGGTCGCGGACCCGGCGGTGTCCAGCGCGCGGGACGCCACCTCGTCCTTCAGCCCCATGTCCACATACACGGCGCCGCCCCAACGCTCCGCGAGGCGCAGGCTGCCGGGGCACGAGGCGGCCTGCCCCGCGCGCTGCCGGGCGCAGTGGGCGTCCACGGCGGGGCGCTCACCGACGTAGGCGCCTGCGTTCTTGACGTAGTGGTCGATGCCCGCGGCCTTCAGGGTGCGGCTGACCTCCAGGGCCTCGGCCTTGTCCGTGCCGGCGGTGGCCACCACGACCTCGTAGCAGGGCATGAGGCCCTTGAAGTGGGAGGAGTCAAGGCGTCCGGGGCGCGCGCCGGGCGCCAGGGTCGCGTCGTCGAGGATCCGGGTCAGACCGGCCGGCTCCTGGCCGGGCTCCGTGTTGGACGCGAGGATCACGAGCCACGCTCCGGAGAGCTTCGCTTCCTCCAGGGCCGGCGCTCGATCCGGTCCGGCCTCAGCCTGGGGCGTGGGCTCCGGGGTCGGGGGGGGTGGATCCGCGGGGGCGACGCTGGGGCGGGAGGTCTCCTCGACCGGAGGCGCGGCCGGGCAGCCGAGCAGCAGCGCGCAGGCCAGGAGGGTCAGGGTCTTCATCAACGGGTCTCCAGGCTGGCGATGGCCTGCCGGATCGTGTCGGACAGGGAGGTCTTCTCGCCGGCGGTGTAGTCGTAGTTGACGAGGGATCCCTCGCCCCGGGCCGCCACGGTGCCCAGCCGGGTGCTCCACACGGCGTACTGCATCGTGAAGTGGTCGTCCCCGACCTCGCTGACGCCGGCCCCCACGACCAGATCGTCGGGGTAGGTCAGGGGGCGCCGGAAGCGGCACGAGGTCGAGGCCAGGATCGGCCCGATGCCGGTCTTGTCCATCGACTCGCGGTAGCCGATCGCGTCGAAGTAGGCGATGCGCGCCGTCTCGAAGTACCTGAAGTACGTGACGTTGTTGACGTGCCCGAAGGAGTCCATCTCTCCCCAGTGGATGGGGAAGCGGACGATCACGGGGAGTTCGGGCAGCGGCGAGCCGGTCATCGGCAAACCGTACCCAGCGCTCGCTCAGAGATCGAACAGCACCGGCTCGCCCTCGAAGTCCCGGGCGCTGTGCACCAGCACCGTGGAGGGCATGTGCTCGAGCATGTCGTCCAGACGCTCGAAGGTCTCCCGCGCCGCGTCCCGGTCGGGCATGGCGAACCCCACGATGGCGAGGTCTGCGGCCGCCGACTCAGCCCGCATGATCTCCTTGATCCCCCTGCCGCCCCGCATCAGGACCCGGGGCCGCGCCTGCAGCCGGGCGGCCTGCAGCACCGCCACGATCTGGTCCTCGGCCTGGCGACGCTGGTCGATGTCATCGACGACGGTGATCACCTGGACCCGCGCGTCCTTCCAGGACGGGTCGGTCTTCAGCAGGAACGCGAGCAGCAGCATCAATCCCCCGTTGCCTCGGATGCCGCCCCACCAGACGTGGACCTCCCTCTTGTCCCCCCATCCGCGCTCCGGGTTGTAGCGCACCATGAGGAGGGAGAGATCGAGCCGCGCCAGGTCACCGAGCATCCACAGGTAGCCCTCGCTCCTGGCCGCATCGTTCGGCCAGCCGAGCAGCACGGAGTTCGCCTTGAAGCCCCCGACCCCGTAGGACTGGACCACCGCCACGGCGCCTGCATACACCTCGGGCACGATGTCCACCCGGAAGAACACGTTGGTGTGCTCGTCGCCACTCTCCGCCTGCATCGCCGAGGCGAGGGTGCGTCGTGAGCCGGCGAGCTCGTGCACCGACCCCTGCAGGAGGTGGAAGTAGGTGACGAGCCCGCGGTTCTGGACGACCGAGCTGCCCAGCTCCAGCAGGTGCCGCCTCTTTGTGAAGTCACCCCCCAGGATCACGAGGTTCGGGCGCCAGTTCTGGGCGTGGTAGTCGGAGCGCTCCAGGTTGATGAGCGCGGACCGGGCGAGCGCCGACCAGATGCCCCAGCGGGCGTCGCCGTAGTCGGATTCGAGCCGGCGCCGGCCGGTGACCACGAAGATCCCCAGGCAGAACACGAGGGCCAGCAGCATCGCCGGCAGGCTGATGACGCTCATGACATAGAAGCACGCCACCGCCCCCAGCAGGCTCACCCAGGCCGGCACCTCGAAGTCGGGCCGGAAGCTCGGAGAGGCCGCCCATCGCTCCAGGCCGCAGGCCAGGTTGGTGAAGCCGTAGGTGGCCAGGAAGAACATCGTCAGGACCGGAGCGATCACGTCGAGGCTTCCCAGCAACACCCCGATGGTGGCGATGGCGAACGTGATCGCGGTGCCCACCCGAGGCTCGTTGGCGGGACCGAACCCCCGCCCCGCGATCGAGGGCGCCAGGCCGTCCCAGGCCAGGGCCTGCAGCGTGCGCGGCGCGGTCAGCAGGGAGCCCACAGCGCTCGAGATCGTCGCTCCCCACACCCCGAGGAAGATCAACTGCGGCCAGCGGCTGACCGACCAGAAGACGTTGTTGTCGTTGATGAGGGAGTCGGTTCCCACCATGAACGCCAGGGCGATGGGCAGCGCGAGGTAGATGACCATCCCCACGAAGATGGCGGCCATCGTGCCCTTGGGCAGGTCCGTGCGCGGGTTGCGCAGGTCTCCCGACATGCCGACCCCGGCCATGATCCCCGTCACGGCGGGGAAGAAGACCGCGAAGACCGCCCCGAACCCCGCGCCGGAGGAGTTCACCCACGTGATCTCGCTGGGGGCGTCGGCGCCGCCCCCGCCGGCGAAGAAGGACACGAGCGCGAGCCCGATGGCGACCATGACGATGTACTGCGACTTGATGGCCAGCTCGGCGCTCTTCATGGAGATCGCGGTCAGGGCGATCAGGACGATCAGGCTCAGGGATCGCTGGTCCACGCCCGGCCACAGGTAGGCCACGGACTCGCTGAACCCGACGATGTAGAACGTGATGGACAGGGCCTGTCCGAGGAACAGCGGGATCCCGATCGCCGCTCCCACCGGCGCGCCGAGGCTTCGGCTGATGATGTTGTAGGCCCCGCCGGCGCCCACGGTGCGGTTGGTCGCAATGGAGCTGACCGACAGGCCGGTGGCGATGGTGATGACGTGGCTGAGCAGGATGATGAGCAGGGCGCCCGCGAGCCCAGCGTTCCCGACGACCCAGCCCAGGCGCAGGAACATGATCACGCCGAGGATCGTCAGGATGCTCGGCGTGAAGACGCCCGAGAACCAGCCGAAGCGCTTCACGGCTCCGGGGACATCGGGGCCGGACTGCGGGGGGGGCGCGGCAGCGGAGACGGTGTCCATTCGCGCGAGCCTAGCAGCGAGGTGGAGCCCCCGCGCGGGCCTCCCCGACGCCGGGTGCGGGGCGGGGGATCTGGACCGGGGTCTGGGCTGGGTGGTGGGCAACGCGGGCCTCATCGGGGCCTGGCTGATCCCGGGCCCTGGGGTACGAGGTGGGTGCCAGCATCGGTGTGCCGCTGTACCTGACCCGTCCGCTGGGCATCGCGATGTACATCTTCGGGTTCCGGGAGGGCTGGCTGTGGGCCTTCCCGAGCCACGACCCGGTGCTCGTCGATCTGCTCGTGTTCGTGCGCTGTTCGGCGTCGCGTGGATCAGCTCGACGGCGGCGTTTCGGGTGCAGTACGTGGTCCTGGCCCTCATCGGGCTTCCGGGAGAACGGCTTTGTGGGCACGGACTTCTGGCGTGTGTTCGCCGTGCTCTTCCCCGCCACCACGGGGGTGCTCTCCGGCACGAACATGTCCGGGGAGCTCCGGGACCCGCGTCGCGCGATCCCCATCGGCACGCTGTCCGCCATCGCGGTCAGCTCGGTGATCTACTTCGGACTCAGCCTGTGGGCGGTGCAGGTGGCCACGCCCCAGCAGCTCGTCGGTGACTACGAGCTGGTGCTCGACAAGGCGCGGTGGGGCTGGCTCGTGCTGGTCGGCCTGCTCGGCGCCACGGCCAGCGCGGCCCTGGCGGGTCTGGTGGGCGGGCCCCGGATCCTGATGGCGATCGGCAACGACCGCCTGCTTCCGGCGAGAGACTGGACCGGCAAGACCAGCGCGGACGGCGAGCCGCGCAACGCCATGCTGCTCACCGGTGCGCTCGTGCTGGCGGCCCTCACGCTCCGGGATCTGAACGTCATCGCGCCCCTGGTGACGATGTTCTTCCTGATCACCTACGGGGTCTTGAACTTCGTCGTGCTGCCGGAGGGGTCGCTGGGGCTCGTCAGCTTCCGCCCCACGCTGCGGGTCCCACGGATCGTCCCGCTCTTCGGCCTGCTGGGCTCGATGCTGGCCATGCTCATCGTGAGCCCCGTGTTCGGCCTCGTGGCGTTGATGCTGGTGGGGGTGCTGTACCTGTGGATCCAGCGCCGGGACGCCCCGCGCGACGAGGCGAAGGTCAGCTCGGCGATCTTCGCGGCGTTGGCGGGGTGGGCCGCCCAGCGGGCGCAGGCGAACGGCGAGTCGGAGAGCGCGCGGGCCTGGAAGCCCAGCTTCCTCGTGCCGGTGGAGGACCCGGAGGAACTGCGCGGCGAATACACCTTCCTCGTGGACGTGGCGAGGGCGGAGGGCTCGGTCAAGCTGCTCGGCTTGACCCGCATTCACGACGACAAGGACGTGGAGGTGCTCGTGGCGCCGCTGGGGCGCTCGTTCCGGGAGGACGGCGTGTACTGCACCTGGTCCGTGGTGGA
This sequence comes from uncultured Pseudomonadota bacterium, assembly GCA_937891735.1. Classification (GTDB taxonomy): domain Bacteria; phylum Myxococcota_A; class UBA796; order UBA9615; family UBA9615; genus JAGSHC01. The sequence goes on from CALAGR010000457.1 coordinate 15,169, forward strand.
CGAGGAGCGGTTCGGCGAGGGGGTGATCGGGGCCCTGAAGGCGCTGCAGAGCGCGTTCTTCCGGCCGAACATGCTGTTTTTGACGCTGCCGTCCCTGCAGGACCGGCACGACGAGTTCGTGGCCCTCATCCAGCAGGCCGCCGCCACCCGGGTGGGCGTCACGCTGCTCGGGCTGCACCCGAAGGCGGGGCTCGCGCGCCGACGGCGCATCAACCTGTGGCTGCGCTGGCAGGGCGCGGACTGGGACGTAGACACGGCGTTCTCGGTTGGCTCGCTGAACCTCACCTTGCTGATGGGGTACCGGCTGCAGCGGCAGTGGGGTGCGGACCTGCAGGTCACTACGGTGGTGCCCTCGCAGTCGGACGTCGCCGCGGCGGAGGCCTACCTGGCCGAGGTGGTGGACCTGGCGCGGCTGCCGCGCGTCGAGCGCGTCGTGCGCGTGGGCGGCTTCGAGGAATGCGTGGCCGGCGCCCGGGCGGCGGACCTGGCGATCATGGGGCTGCAGCGGCGCCCGGACTTCGTGTTCGTCACGCGCATGCTCGAGCTGTCGCGCTCGTCCTGCCTGATGGTCCTGGACTCGGGCCGCGAGAGCGCCCGCGCCTGACTCGGCGTGGGGCGGGGGCCGCTCTGCTCACGGCGTGTCACGATGCGGCCCGCGCCCGCTGGCGCCAGGAGCACGTCCATGGACCCGCAGTTCTGGTTGAGTCGCTGGGAAGAGGGCCGCACCGGCTTTCATGGCGAAGCGGTGCACGAGGATCTCGTGCGGTTCGAGGATCGGTTCCTCGCCGGGGGGCCTCACCGGGTGCTCGTGCCGCTGTGCGGCAGCACGTTGGACCTGGGCTGGCTCGCGGAGCGGGGCCACGAGGTGGTCGGCATCGAGCTGTCGCCCCTCGCCGTGGACGCGATCTGGGCGACGGCGGGTGAGGCTCCGGTTCGGGACCGGCACGGCGACTTCCAGCGTTCTCGGGCAGGGCGCCTGACGGTGCTGCAGGGCGATGTGTTCCAGGCCACGCCGGAGCTGCTGGGCCCGTTCGACAGGGTCTGGGATCGGGCGGCCATCGTGGCCCTCGATCCGGAGCGCCGGGTGCGCTACGCGGCCACGGTCGGCCGGCTGCTCCGCCCGGGCGGACTGATCCTGCAGAACGCGTTCAGCTACGACCAGGCGCAGATGGACGGGCCGCCGTTCTCGGTGACGGCGGGCGAGCTGCAGACGCACTACGCGGGCTGGTCGAGCGAGCTGCTGCACAAGGAAGTGCTGACCGAGGGGCGCATGGCCGAGCGCGGCCTCGATGCGTTCGAGGTCAGCTGCACGCTGCTGGGCAAGCCCGCGTAGGTCCGGCGCGACTCGGGAGGGCGCGATTGCGCGACTGCGCGACGAGCCTGGGATCTCATCCCGAGCGCGGTGCTGGGGCCCTGGTGGCCAGCCACGTCAGACACCCCATCTGACTCAGCAGGCCACCACCAAGCCGGGTTCGCCGGGGTCCTGGGAGGTGGCCGCGTACGAACCTCGCGACTCGCACCCTCCCGACCTCGCGACGATGCGCTGCCGGATGACCTGCTGAGCCCGGGGCGCCTGCCCGCGGTGGCGCGTCATCGCCCCCAGACGGGTTGTCTGCCCCCGATGACGCAACGCCTGGGGTGCGCGTGGGGCCGGCGGTGGCTCGGGGGGCCCTCGGCGTCGCCACCAGGCCGCCGCGTCAGCGCTCCGCGCCGCTACAGCCAGGCGCGCACGAAGCCGTACACCGGCCGCAGCGCCTGGATGTACAGCGCCTCCGCCGTGTACAGCGCGTACAGCAGCCGCATGGCGACCACCGCGAGCGTGCCCGCCCCCGCCACGCCCAGCATCGGCAGCTCCCAGCGCGCGAACACCAACGGAC
>CALAGR010000458.1 GCA_937891735.1 uncultured Pseudomonadota bacterium
CGGACTCGGGGCTGGACTCCGGCTGCAGGGGCGAGATGTGCATGCCGCAACCCTAGCGATCTCGGCGCCGCCCGGACGGATCAGGCGACCGCGACGAGCTCGAAGGCCTGGGTGCGCCCCTTGACCACGATCTCCACCTCGTCGCCGATCACCCGCCCCAGCAGCGCGCTGCCCAGGGGGGCCCCCGGCGTCACCGCGGTGATCGTGCGTCCGTCGACCTGCACGCTGCGGCCGCCCGAGGCGGTGGTGATCAGCAGCACCCGCTCCGCTCCGTCTTCGTCCGCGAGCAGCACCAGCGCGCCCGCCGTCAGGGGGGTGTCCTCGCCGAAGGACCGCGTGGGGAGCGAGCGGAAGGAGGCGCGCTCCAGCTCGAGGTCGGCGACCCGCTGGGCCTGCCCCGCCGCGAGGTAGCTCTCCTCGAGACCCCGGGTGTCCTTGTCGTCCTCGCTGCGGGCCTCCTCGTGGGTGGCGCTGGAGGCGGTGGCCCGGGCGCGCGCGGTGGCCTCGGCGATCGCCGTGGTGAGGTCACTGAGGAAGGCGGCGATCACCGCGCTCTTGGAGAGGCCAGAGAGGAGCGTCATGCGGGAAGCGTTCCACATTCGCGCGCGCGGTGAAAGGGAGGCCTCGGGGGCGACCGCGTGTTCGGTGTTCTACAGTCGCGGGCAATGTCCACCAACGACCGCAAGGCGCTGCTGTCCAGCGTCCGCACCAGCTTGAATCGAAGAGGGCTGGTCCTGGAGCCCGCCGACGCGCCGGGCCGCTACCGGGTCACCGGCCCGGGGGTCAAGGCGCTGATCATCAGCCCCGACAACGTCTTCGCGGAGGTGCTGCGGGGGGGCGATCCCGGCCTCATCGAGGAGTGGCTCGACGCGGCCCTGTCCGCGCCCGCGGCCCTGCCTCCGTACCTGGTGGCCCGCTCGGGGCTGCGCATGGCGCTGGAGCCGGCGAGCACCGACTTCGGGGCCTCGATCCACGCACCGCTGACGCCGGCCCTCGCCGAGGTGTTGTGCTGGACGGATCCGGAGGAGCGCCGCATCACGTGGATCACCGGCGCCACGCTCGACCTGTGGCAGGCCCGCGCCGACGACGTGCTCGATGCCGCCCGCGCGGGTCTGGACCGGGTGCTTCGCTCTGCGCGGCTCGAGGTCCAGCAGGTCCGGGGCATGCCGCTGGGCATGCTGGATGTGGACACGGTCTTCAAGGCCTCGCTGATCCGGGCGCCGTCCCTGCGCGCCACGGTGGAGGCGGAGCTGGGCTGGCCCGTGTGCGCGGTGGCGCCGTGCCGCGACTTCCTCTACCTGTTTCCGGAGTCCGCGCGCGACGCCATGATCCCGCTGCTGGCGGCGGTCGTGACCCGGGAGTTCGAGAGCTCGGGCTACGCGCTGAGCACCGAGGTGCTGCGCGTCGGCGACGACGGGGTGCTGGCGCTGGGCTCGTACGGGTAGCGGAGCGGTCGACGGTCGACGATGCGCCCGATGCGTCGCGTCATCGGGGGGAGACAGCCTGTCTGGTGGCGTTGACGCGCCACCTCGGACGGTCCGGGGGCCCGAGAGGGTGTCCGCGGCTACAGCGTGAACGTGAAGTCGTCGACCAGGGCCCCCGGCAGCCGGGCGCTGGCGGTGCTGCGCCGCCCGTAGGTGCTCGCCGACAGCATCAGCTCCCGCTCCGCGGACAGGCCCACCAGGCCCTCGCCCAGGAGGCGGTAGACCGAGTCGTCGAAGCGCATGACGTTGAGCGGCGCGACGATCTCCCCGTCCTCCACCCACAGGGTGGCGAAGCGGGTCATGCCCGTGATCCGGGCCGCCGTGCGGTCGCTGTAGTTCAGGTACCACAGGTTGTTGACCAGCACGCCTGTCCCCAGCTCCTGCACCGCCTTGGCGGCGTCGAGCGTGCCGCCCTCCATGTCCATCGACAGCGGACCCTCGTGGGCGTCCGCGCCGTTGGTGGCCACGCCGTACTCCCGCGCGCTCCGGGGGGAGACCAGCGCGTCCTGGTAGGCCCCCTGCTTCAGCAGGCACACCCGGTCGGGCTTCACGAAGCCCTGGTCCTGGAAGTCGGGGCTCAGCCCCGCGCCCGTGTCCTCCGACAGCGTCACTCCGTCGGCGAAGCGCGCGCGCCCCTGCACGGCCCGGAGCAGCGGGCTGCGCTTGGTGCGCTGGGCCTTGAGGCCAAACCCGCCCCAGCCCAGCAGCTCCAGCACCTCGTTCAGGGCCGAGGGAGCGAGCCACGCGCGGTACCGGCCCGGCGGGATGGTCCGGGCCGGGCGCTCCAGCACCGCCACCTGCTTGCGGGCGTCGGCCATCTTGCGCGCAAACGTCGGCGCGTCCCACTCGGTGCCTGCGTAGCTGCACTTCACGGCCTTGTCGGCGCGGTGGTACAGGCTCCAGTCCAGGTGGAAGCTGTGGGTGGTAAACCAGTTGCGCTGCCCCAGGGAGTTGGCGAATCCCGCGTGCACCCCGCCCGAGGCCCAGATCCCCACGAGATCCACGCCTTGCGCGGCGGCCACCACGCCGTCGATCGCGTCCGCCGGATCCGGCAGCCGGTCCGTGGCGATGCGCTCGGTGTGGCACACGTCCGTGGCGTACAGCAGGTGCGGATCCGGCGGCAGCCACGGCAGCTGCTCGCGCAGCGCATCCAGCGTGGCCAGGGCCCGCGGTCGATCCGCGTCGGTGCCGCTCAGGGTCAGCCGCGCCGAGGCGTGCCGCTCCCCCGCGATGAGCTGCAGGCCCAGCCCGCGCTGCGCCACCCGGCCCGCCTGGCGCACCCGGCCGTGGTTGAGGCGCACGAAGTCCGACTCTTCGCCGTCGAACGTGAGCAGCAGCACCTCGTCGCCGGACAGGTGGGCGAACAGGTGGTCTGCGAGATCGTTGAATCCTTGCTGCATCACGCGCCTCCGAAGACCTGGATGTCGGCGAACAGGCAGGGGGGCGAGGCGTGCCCCACGCGGATCACCTGGTTCGGCTCGCCCTTGCCGCAGTAGGGGGTCCCGAGCACCTCGAAGCTGGCCCGGTCTCCGGTGCCCACGAGGTTGCGCCAGAACGTGGCGGAGATCCCCCGGTAGTTGGGCTTGCGCACCACGCTCGTGAGCTCGCCGTCCTCGATGAGTCGCCCGTACTCGCAGCCGAACTGGAACTTGTTGCGCGAGTCGTCGATGGACCAGGAGGTGTTGGACTCCATGTACACGCCGCGCTCCACGGAGCCGACCAGCTCCTGCAGGGTCTGATCCCCCGGCTCGACGTTCAGGTTGGCCATGCGGTCGATGGCGGGGCGGTTCCAGCCGTTGGCGCGGGCGTTGGCGACGCCGGCGATCCCCGCCCGGTGCTGGCTCACCACGCTGCCCAGGGGGCGCTCGAGGATCCCCGCCCGGATGATGTACTCCTTGCTCGCCGGCACCCCGTCGTCGTCCCAGGCGTAGGACGCGAACTGGGCGCCGATGGACGGATCGTGCGTCACGTTGAGCAGCTCGCTGCCGTACTGGTACGAGCCGAACATGTCCTGGGTCACGAAGCTCGTGCCCGCGTAGTTCCGCTCGTCCCCCAGGATCCGGTCCAGCTCCAGGGGGTGCCCGATGCTCTCGTGGATCTGCAGCATCATCTGGTCCGGCGCGAGCAGCAGGTGGCAGGTCTGATCGGGGCAGTCGGGCGCGGTCAGCAGCTCCAGGCCCTGGGTCGCGATGCGCTCGGCGCAGGCTCCCAGGTCGATGGCGTCGAGCAGCTCCAGCCCTCCCTGGCGGCAGTAGCCGCGCCCGCCCAGGCTGCGCTCTACCGTGTCGGCGCCGTCGTTGGCGGCCACCGACAGGCCCGGCACGAGCAGGCTGTGCTCCTGGTGGGTCTGCCCGCCCCCGGACGTGACGTACAGGGACGTGGCGCGGGTGAACCAGAGCGACGCCTCCCAGTCCACGATCCGGTCGTCGGATCGCAGCCGCGTGGACAGGTCCTGGAGCAGCGCGATCTTGTCGGACAGGGGCAGGCTCTCCCAGGGCCGCTGCACCGGGGTGGCGTACGAGCCCCGGGGGTGCGGCATGGGCACGGCGGAGTAGTCCACCACCGCGATCCCGGCGGAGCGCTCGGCCCACCCCCGGGCCCGCCGCGTCGCCTCCGCCAGCCCGGCGGGGGACAGGTCGCTGGTGGCGGCGTAGCCGGTGCCCCCACCGTGGTGCACGACCACCATTCCGCCCACGTCTTCCTGGTTGCGGACGGGTTGCAGCACGCCCTGGCGGACCGTGATCTCCTGGGAGGTCTCCCGCACCAGGCGCAGCGAACAGAAGTCCACGGCGGGCATGGTCTCGCGGAAGTGTGCAGCGACGCTCTCGAACATGTTCACCCCGGGTCCGAATCAGTCCGCTGCGGAGGGTAGCCGCGGACGGTACAGTTGGCACATGCGCCGCACCACTGTCTGTCTGCTCCCCCTCCTCGTCGGCCTGTTGATGGCCGGCTGTCCCCAGCCCCCGGAGAGCCCGTTTCGCACCGTGTCGAGCTCCGGCGGGGAGCGCTGCGTACCGGGCGCCCAGTCCGAGCACCTGTCCGGGTCGGGCCTGCTGACCACCGCCTCGTGGCTCGTGTGCCCGGATCGGGAGCTGTCCGGGGACGGCCCCCGCGTCACCGCCCACGAAGGCACCACCACCCTGGTGGCGGGCGGCTCGACCGAGCTCGTGCTCAGCTACGACGGCTTCCCCGACGGCCTGGCGGGGGCGACGATGGTGTTGTGGGTGCAGGGGGAGCCGAGCCTCGCCACCGTGCCGGTGAGCGCCTCGGGCGACGACGCGCCGGGCCGCCTGACCGTGGAGCTGTATACCCGGCCGACGGCCCCCGGGGGCGAGTTCAAGCTCATGGTCGGCTTCGACGACGGCACCGGCACCGACGACAACCCCCAGCCCGTGGACTGGTACGAGATCGCGTTCGAGATCGTGAGCACCCTGGGCGGCGATCTGCAGTTCGCGCTGAACTGGGACACGGAGACGGACGTGGATCTGCACGTCATCGATCCCAGCGGCGAGGCGATCTTCTGGGGCAACCCCATCGGCGCCTCCGGCGGCACCCTGGACCTGGACAGCAACGCCGGCTGCGCCATCGACGGCGTGCAGAACGAGAACGCGATCTGGGCCGCGGACGAGGCCCCGTCAGGCAGCTACCGGGTGGGCGTGAACCTGTGGTCGGCCTGTGGGTCCACGTCCCAGACGAGCTGGCGCCTGACCATCCTGGAGCGCGGAGAGCCGGTGGGCACCTTCGAGGGCTTCTTCTCCCCGGAGGAGGCCAACCCGGAGGCCGATCCCCTCAACGTGGTGACGACCTTCGAGTTCGGCGGCTGATCACGGCAGGGGCAGCCCGCCCGTCGGTGATCCGGGCAGCACGCGGTACCGCTCGAACAGGCGGGTCTGGCGCGTCTCCAACGTGCGGGACACGCCCAGGATCCACACCCCCGCGACGTCGCTGCTGATCTCCAGGGGATCCCCGGTCCACAGGACCACGTTCGCCGCGCTGCCCACCCGCAGCCGCCCGCGGCCCGACAGCCCGTACACGTCGGCGGGGGCCGAGGTGATGGCGGCGAGGGCCGCTTCGTGGTCCATCCCGCCGCGCACCGCGTTGCCCGCGAGCTGCCGCAGGATCCGCGCGAAGTGGGCCGAGAACGAGGCGATCAGGACCGTCACCCCTGCCGCGTCCAGCAGCGCCGCGTTGTCCGGCCGCGCGTGCAGCTGGTTGAAGGAGCCAGGGCCGTACGTCATGGGGTGCACCACCACCGCGATGCCCGCCTCGGCGAGCAGGTCCGCGACGAGCCAGCCTTCGGCGGCGCCCTCGATGACGAGCCGGATGTCCTGCTCGGATGCGAACCGCGCCAGCGCCTCGAGCTGCCACGCCGCGTCCGCGCTCACGATGAGGGGCACGTCCCGCTTCAAGACCGGCTGCAGGGCGGCCAGGGCCTCCGCCGGCGCGGCGTCGTCGCGCAGACCCTCTCGGCTCGCCCAGGCCGACGGGCTCTTCGCAAACGCGCGGGCCTGGGTCAGGGTCGCCCGCAGGTGCCCCAGACGCGCGGCGAACGCGGAGCCCTGGTTGAGGTGGGCGGGGATGGCCACGGTGTCGGCGATCACCGCGTCCCCCTGGGTGATCCCGGCGAGATCCACGGCGCCCGCCGCGCCCGAGAAGCTGCCGCCCCCGGGCACCAGCACCGAGCTCGTGATCCCCTCCCGGCGCGCGATGGGGATGAGGGAGGACAGCGGGTTGTAGCCGTCCGTGATCCGCACCTGGGAGCGCACCGGCTGGCTGCCGCCGGCGTCGCCGTTGCGGGTGGCGGCCTCCATCGAGACCTCCACCAGGCCGATCTCGCTGTGGGCGTCCACGAAGCCGGCGGTCAGGGTCTTGTCGGTCCCGTCGATCCAGACGCAGCGTCGCCCGCCCCAGTCGATGCCGCCGTCAACCGGGGCTTCGAGCCCCACGACCGCGGCGCCCAGGGCCCGGATCATGCCGTCGGCGAGCACGATGGTGATGTCGTTGGCCGGACCATCCGGCAGGTACGCCTGCGCCGCCGTGATGACGGTGCAGTCAGGTGTGGTGGGGGCCGCGAGGGCCGGCGCGGGGACGGCGAGCAGGACAGCGATGAGCGCGGTCTTCATCGGACCACCTCCCGGCGTGGATCGGTGGTGACCGTGGGTTCCAGCTCGATCTCCTGCCCGACCTGAACGTCGGACCAGACGGGCTGGGGGCGAGCGCTGTCCTGACGCAGCACGCCGTCGATGAAGACGAGGTCCGCGACGCTGTAGACGCTGAAGGGGTGTCCGCTCCAGACCGCCAGATCGGCGCGCTTGCCGACCTGCAGGCTGCCTGTCTGCTCCTGGATCCCGAGGGCCCACGCGGCGTTGGCGGTGATCCAGCGCAGCGCCGCGTCCTCGGAGATGGGAATGCCCACCCGCAGCCCCTCCTGGCGGGCCTTGGCGGCCTCCTGGTTGAGCCGCTGGATCCCGGTCGCGCTGTCGCTGTGGATGACGGGGCGGCCCCCCGCGGACTCGAGCATCGCGGCGTTCTGGGGGATCCCGTCGTAGGCCTCGAGCTTGAAGCCCCACCAGTCGGCCCAGGTGCTGGCCGCCACGTCCCGCGCCGCGAGCACGTCGCGGATCTTGTACGCGTCCAGCGCGTGGTGGAACGAGCGCACGGTGAAGCCGAACTCGTCGGCGACCTGCAGGACGGAGAGCATGTCGTCGGCGCGGTAGCAGTGCACCTGGACGAGGAACTCGCCCGCCAGCACGCCGGCCAGCGTCTCGAGATCCAGGTCGCGTTCCGGGGGCTCCGGGGGGTCTCCGTCCCCGCCCTTCTTGCCCTTCTTGCCCTTCTTGCCCTCCTCCTTGCCGGCCGACTCCTCCTCGAACTTCGCCCACTTCTGCTGGTAGACCGCGGCCCGGGCGAAGGCCGAACGAAACGCCCGCAGGTTGCCCATCCGGGTGCCTGGGCCGCCCTTGTCGCCGTACACGCGCTTGGGGTTCTCACCGCAGGCCATCTTGACCGTCTCGGGGGCGCCCACGAAGCGCATCGCCCGGGAGCCCCGCATGGGCAAGGGCCGCACGACCACGCCCCGGCCGCCGATGAGGTTGGCCGAGCCGGGCAGGATCTGCAGGGCGGTGATGCCGCCCGCCACGGCGAGCTGGAACCCCGGGTCCTGGGGGTAGACGGAGTGCTCCGCCCACACGCCGGCGGTGGTCGGGGCGGTGGCTTCGTTGCCGTCGCCGTGGGCCTCGCCCGAGGGGGAAGGGTAGACCCCCAGGTGGCTGTGGGTGTCGATGAGGCCCGGGGTGACGAAGCGCCCCGTGACGTCGATCACCCTGTATCCGGCGGTGTCCTTGGGGGCGCCCGCGCCGACCTCCGCGATGCGGCCGTCCTTCACGGTCACGTAGCCCGGGCTGTGGATGGCCCCGGCGGCGGTCATGACCGTGCCCCCCGCGAGGATGAAGGGCGGACCCGCCACGTCCGGCGGGATCTCCACGGGGGCGCGGCCGCGGGCCTCGAGCTCAGCGCGGGAGGTAGCGGGCGCCCGGGCGGGGTCGTCCGCCGCCGTGAGCAGCGGCAGCAGCGCCAGCAGGAGCGCGAGGAACGGGGCGGATCGGGGCATGGGCCATCCAACAGGAGGGAAGGCCGTGCAGCCTACTCGGGGGATGGCCTCATCGCTCCGTCCAGGAAGTCGAAGATCAGCCCGTAACGCTCGGCGTCGTCCGGATCCGGCTCCGGCGGGAACTTCGTGTCCAGCTCGGGATCCCCGTATCCGTAGGGGAGCTGCAGCACGGGCATGCGCGCGGTGGAGAACGCGTTGATGTGACCGGCGAACAGCGACACCCCCGGCGCCGTCTCGTCCACGTACCAGCGCCCGTACGTGTAGTACTCGCCCCCCTCGCCGTAGTTGCCCGAGAAGCTCAGGTACTGACTGGTCAGATCGGTCACGACGGCCTGGATGGGGGCCCCGATCCGGGCCAGGGCGTTGACCGTGGCGCTGCCCCCGGAGTGGCCGATCACCGCCAGGGGCTGGCCCGCCGTGGCTTCGTTCCAGCCCAGGTAGCGCAGGCCGAGCAGCGCTTCGTACATGCGCAGGCCCACCGAGGTGAAGCCGGCGCACAACAGATCCTCGGTGTAGCGGTCCTCCGTGGGCTCGTCGCCGTAGCCCCGCGGCGTGATGATCAGCAGCGCGTAGCCGTGCATCGGGAAGTACTTGCCGTAGTGCATGTCCCGGAAGTCCGCCGCCAGCTCGAAGTGTCCCGGCATCGCCACCACGGCGGGGAACGGGCCCTCCCCCTCGGGGAGCAGCAGCAGCGCCTGGATCTCGTTGATCTCCGCCACCCACGGATCTTCGAAGAGCAGCTCGATCTGGCGATAGGTCGGCGAGTCGGGCACGCCGTCCAGCACCGGCAGCACCCGGTCATCGATGGTGGTGACGTCCAGGGGTCGCTGGGACAGGCCCGTCAGCAGGTGCGCGATGGAGGCGCCGTCGATCATGTGGGCCTGCAGCGCCTCGGCGTCCAGCGGACCCATCCAGCGGGGCATGGGGATCTCGCCCACCGACATGCGCTCGAGATCCCACCGCAGCGCGGCGCAGTCGGTGACGGGGCGGGCGAACTCGGCGGCCCGCGCGGGGTAGGCGAGGTAGTCCTCGGCGCAGGTGTAGGGCCGATCCTCGCAGGACCATCGGCGGGACGTGTCGGTGTGGGCCACGGGCTCCACGTCGCCGTCGGGCAGGTCCGGCCCGGCGCTGGGCTCGAGGTCATCTGTCCAGGACGACCACCCGGCCTCCCCCGAGAGGTCAGCAGGCGTGGGCAGTCCGGAGTCCGGCGCCGCGCACGCGGGCAGGAGGGCCAGGGAGGCAAGAACCAGCAGCTTCACGGGCAGAAGGCGCATCGACGGGCGCATTTGAGACCCTCCCCCAGCGGTTGACCCCTCCGGTCACCATGAAGCCCGATCGGCCGAAACCTCAACGTACCCCATACACCGGAGTGTCTGCGCGTCCGTCAGGTCCCGCAATCCCCCAAGATCACTCGGGCAGCAGATTCTGTGCGGCGAGGCCCTGGGCGATTGCCTCACCGACCACGCGGTGCCCCTCCGCGCTCAAGTGCAGGTTGTCCCGGAACAGGCGGGTGGCCGGCAGGCCGGGGATCTCCGCCGCTGCGTTCACGGCCTCCGACAGGGAGATGAAGCCCGCTCCCAGGGCGCTGGCGAGGTCGGCCACGGTGCGGTTGTGCCGGGACGGCGCGCGCCGGGAGAAGCACACCGGCATGGCGTCCCGGGCCGCCGTGAACCGCTCGATGGCCCCTGCGTAGTCCTCCTGGTTGAACGCGAGCTCCCCCGCCATGAACTGCAGCAGGGCGTTGTGGGGCACCAGGCGCAGCGCCTCTTCGGCCGCCGCCGCCCGCTCCTCGAGGGACCGCCGGTCGTCGTCCACGATCCCCTGCAGCGCGTCCAGTCGAGCGCGTTCGTCCGGGTCCAGGGCCACCCAGTCCACCGAGCACAGGGGCCGCACGAACAGGTTGGACACGACCTCGGTGATCGCGAACCGGGCCCCCGCCGCGTCGATCCTGGCGGCCATCAGCGACACGTTCTCCCGAAAGCGCCGGTCCACCAGCTCCTGCTCGTTGCGCAGGCGGCGGTACATCGCCTTCTGCTCGGCGAGGTCGGCGGGGATCGGCGGGGGCTCCCAGGGCACCATCCGGTGGTGCTCCCGGTAGCCGTCCCGGGCGATGAGGGTGCCGTCGTCGCTGCGCCCCCAGCCTTCCCGGTCGAACACCTCGTCGGTGACGGTCTGCTCGGGGAACGTGTCCGGCCGCAGCCGGGCGAGCACCAGCAGCCCCGCCTGATACAGGGCCAGGTCCCGCGTCCGCGACTGCAGCCACACCCAGGCTGGCGGGGCCTCCAGGTACGCGTCGAACGCCTTGAAGTAGCCGTAGTCGTTGTGGCCGGCGTACAGCACGATCAGGTCCGCCCCCAGCGCCAGGGCCTCGTCCACCAGGGGCAGCAGCTGGAAGCTGTTCCAGGTGGACACGCCGCCGTTGATCACCTCGACGGGGGTCCGCCTTGCCCGCAGGGCGTTCGCCATCACCTCGCTGAACACCTGCTCGTCGCTGTCGATCTCCCAGCCCATGACCGAGGAGCCCCCCAGCACGAAGATCCGGAACGTGCCCTCGGGCTTGCTGCAGGGGAACAGGCCCGCCCGCATCACCCCGATGTTGCCGGGGTGCGGGCCGCACAGCGTGGCCCCGTCGATCTGCTGGGCCGGGAAGGAGACCTGCCGGTACGGGTAGTAGTCCGCCACCCGGATGTCGTGCCGCGGCGCGCGGTGCCGGGTGCCGACCCCCAGGAGCGACAGCACCAGCTCGGCCACGAGCACGACGCCGAGCCCGAGGCCGACGGCCCCGAGCCGGAACAGGGTGCGCTTCGGACGGCTGGGAGCGGGATGCATCGGCGCATCCTAGAGAAGATCCGGGACGCTTTGCCGGGTAGGGTCCGCGCCCTTCCCGGAGCCGCCGATGCCGATCACCGTGTCCCCGCCCGACGTGAGCCCGCTGGCGCAGCTGCTGCCCGACGAGCCGCTGCTCCTGATGGGCGCCGGGCCGGTCCCCATCCCCCACGCCGTCGCCCAGGCCAACAGCGTCGTCATCAACCACCTGGGCCCGACGATGCAGGCGGTGATCGAGGGGCTCAAGGAGCTCGGCGGCTACGCGTTCCAGACCCGCAGCGGCAAGATCATCGGGGTCGCGGGATCCGCCTCGGCGGCCATGGAGATGGCGGTGAGCAACCTGGCGTGGCCGGGGCGCTCGGTGCTGGCGCTGGTGAGCGGCACGTTCTCGGCCCGGCTGGGGGAGATGGCGACGGGCGTGGGGGCCGAGGTCACCACGGTGTGCAGCCCGCTGGCGACCCCCATCACGGCGGCCATGGCGCAGGCGGCGCTGGCCGGGGGCCGCTTCGACGTGGTCACCATCGTGCAAGGCGAGACGTCGTGCGGGGTGCTCAACGCGGAGCTGCCGCAGATCGCGGCGCTGGTGAAGGCCCACGGCGCCCTCCTCATCGTGGACGCGGTGTGCACCCTGACGACCATGCCGCTGCGCATGGACGAGTGGGGCATCGACGTGGTGGTGACGGGGGGCCAGAAGGGCCTGTCGTCCATCCCCGGGGTGTCGCTCATCGCGTTCTCGGACGCCGCCTGGCAGACCGTGGTGGCCCGCCCGCGCCCCATGCCCCACTGGTGCCTGGACGCGCAGCGCGCGTGGCGCTTCTGGGGCGATCACCAGTACCACTACACCGCGCCCGTGCCGGGGATCCTGGCGCTGTACCAGGCCCTGCGGCTGATCTCGACCGAGACGCTGCAGCGGCGCTTCGAGCGTCACGCGACGTGCACGGCGGCGTTGCAGGCGGGCATCGAGGCGATGGGCCTGCAGCTGTTCGTGCCGCCGGAGTTCCGGCTGCCGTCGGTGGTGGCCGTCGTGGCGCCGCCGGGGCTGGATTCGGACGAGGTGCGCCGGCAGATGGCGGACCGGCACGGGGTCGAGATCGCCGGGGCGTTCGGCCTCCCGATCATCCGCATCGGCCAGATGGGCGAGCAGTGTCGGTCCCACCACCTCTTTCACGTGCTGTCGGCCCTGGGCGAGAGCTGCCGACGGCTGGGGCTCCCCCTGGACGTGTCGGGTGGCATGGCCGCGCTCGAAGCGGAGCTGTGCGCGCGCTGAGCCTCCGGGTCAGTCCTGCCGCACGGCGCGGGCGCAGCGCACGAACATCGAGCAGGGGACCCTGTCGGGCTCCGGGCCGAGGCCCCGCGTGGCCGCAGCGAACGCCGTGCGCAGCTCCTCCAGCGCGTCCGCGGGCAGCTCGTACAGGTCGTACATCGTGCTCAGGTTGAGCCAGACGGCCTCGAACGGGCCGCCCAGATCCACCGCGAAGTCCTGGATCCTGGGGAGCCCCACGAAGCCCGCCGCCGGGCCCAGCAGCTCGTTCAGGCCCTGCTCGGTGCGGCATCGGCGATCTCCGAGGCGGGGCAGGGGAGCGCCCACCCGCCGCACGATGGGCAGCAGCAGGTCGATGAACAGCTCGAAGGCGTCGCCCACCTTCGGGCCACCCCCCACCACTGTGGCGAAGACGCCCCCCGGCGCCAGCACCCGGGTCACCTGCGCCAGGACCCGCTCGGGCTGGTCCATGAGCATGAACGCGAGGTGGCTCAGCACGGCGTGCACGCTGGCGTCGGGCAGGTCCAGCTCCTGGGCGCGGCCGTGCATCAGGCGGGCTCCGTGCAGGGCTGCACGATCCCGGGCGAGGCCCAGTTCCTGGGCGGACAGATCCACCCCCAGAAGCTGGGAGGCGCGCCACCCGCGGCGCACCAGCAGCTCCAGCAGGTGCCCGTCGCCGCACCCCAGATCGAGCACCCGCGCCTCCTCGGGCAGGTCGTCGGGGACGCAGTCCGCCAGCACGTCGTAGGACGATCCGCCGCCGTCGATCCGCCCCTGGGCGTAGGCCTGGGAGGTGCAGCCGGGGTGGGCGCGGTGAAAGCGGATCAGGAAGGACTCGGCGGCGGACATGGGGCGAGTGTGGAGGATCCGGCGCCCATCCGCAGTCCGTCCACCTGCACCACCCGGTGCTAGCTTGCGCGCCGCCCGGGCCGTGCAGGCCGGACAGAAGGGTCTCCCCGATGAGCAACCGCCTCGCAGACAGCGCGTCCCCCTACCTGCTGCAGCACCAGCACAACCCGGTGGACTGGTACCCCTGGGGCCCCGAGGCCCTGGAGCGCGCCAAGGCCGAAGGCCGGCCGATCCTGCTGTCCGTTGGCTACTCGGCGTGCCACTGGTGCCACGTCATGGAGCGCGAGTCGTTCGAGTCGGCGCCCACCGCGGCGTTCATGAACGAGCACTTCGTGAACATCAAGGTGGACCGGGAGGAGCGCCCGGATCTGGACGCCATCTACATGCAGGCGGTGCAGCAGTTCACCGGCGGTCGCGGCGGCTGGCCCATGACCGTGTTCCTGCTCCCCGACGGCCGCCCCTACTACGGCGGCACCTACTTCCCCCCCGCCCCCAAGCACGGCATGCCCTCCTTCACCCAGGTGATGGAGCACGCGCTGCGCCTGGTGGCGGAGCGCCGCCGCGAGGTCGAGAGCGTGTCCGAGGACGTGCTGCGCTACGTGCGCGCGGGGCGCCTGCTGCCCGCCCCTGCCGACGCGCTGAGCGATCAGTGGCTGCACGCGGTGGCGGAGCAGGCGGCGGAGGCCTTCGACAGCCGGGACGGCGGCTTCGGCGCGGCGCCCAAGTTCCCGCCTCACGCCACGTTGTCGGTGCTGCTCGCGCACCACCACCGCACCGGCAGCGCCAGGTCCCTGTCAATGGTGACGCGCACGCTGGACGCGATGGCCCGGGGGGGCATGTACGACGTCATCGGGGGCGGGTTCGCGCGCTACTCGGTGGACACGGCCTGGGTGGTGCCCCACTTCGAGAAGATGCTGTACGACAACGGGCTGCTGCTCCCGCTGTACGTGGACGCCTGGCGCGTCACCGGCAACCCCACCTACGCGCGGGTGGTGGGGGACTCGCTGCACTGGCTGGAGCGGGAGATGCTCGGGGAGCACGGCGCGTATTTCGCGTCGATGGACGCGGACAGCGAGGGGGTCGAGGGCAAGTACTTCGCCTGGACTCCGGACGAGCTGGCGACGGTGCTGGGGCCGGAGGCCGGGCCCCGGGCCGCGGTGCTGCTGGGGGTGACCCTGAACGGCACCTTCGAGCACGGCACGAGCGTGCTGCGCATGGACACGCCGCTGGAGGACCTGCCCGAGTCGGACCAGGAGTTCCTGCGGGGGCAGGTGTTCCCGGCGCTGCTGGATGCCCGGGACATCCGGATCCGCCCCGCCACCGATACCAAGATCGTCACCGCCTGGAACGCCCTGGTCATCACGGCGTTCGCCCGGGCGGGGGCGGCGTTCGGGGTGCCCCACTGGATCGAGCGGGCCGCCAGCGCGGCCACGTTCCTGCTGGAGGTGGCCCACAAGGAGGGGCGCCTGCTGCGCTCCTGCCGTGACGGACGGGGCGGCGCGCCAGCCTTCGCCGACGACCACGCCTTCCTGGTGGGGGCGCTCATCGATCTGTACGAAGCGACCCTGGACCTGGCGTGGCTGGAGCGGGCCCTGGCCCTCGCGGACCGCACCATCGAGCTGTTCTGGGACGCCGAGGACGGGGGCCTGTTCTACTGCGGCCACGACGCCGAGACCCTGGTGGCGCGCACCAAGAACCTCATGGGCGGCGCGCTGCCGTCGGCCAACGGCGCCGCGGCGCTGGCGTTCGTGCGCCTGGGGGTGCTGACGGGGCGCCAGGATCTGACGGCCCGGGCGGAGCGGATCCTGCTCAGCTACCAGCTGCTGCTGGAGCAGGCGGCGCGGGCGCTGGGACCCGAGGCCCTCGCCGGGGCCTGGCTCAGCGGCGGGGGCCAGGAGCTGGGGATCGTCGGCGTCATGGGTGCTCCCGACACCGCGGCCCTGCTCGCGCAGGTGCGGGGGCGCTACCTGCCGTTCGCCGTGGTGGCCCGGGTGGACGACGGCGAGTCCAGCCCGCTGCTGCCGTGGATGGATCACCGGACGGCCCAGGAGGGGCGGGCGGCGGCCTATGTGTGCCGCGATCACGCCTGCCTCGCTCCCACGTCCGAGCCGGCGCTGCTCGGCGTGCAGCTCGATGCGCTGGCGGCGACTGCTCCGGCGGCCCCCGAGGCCACCGCGCGGGTCCGGGCCCCGGCGCTGCCGCAGGATCCCGCGGTGTGGATCGGCGCCTCGCCGCTGTCGCTGGAGTCGTTGAAGGGCCAGATCGTGGTCCTGGACTTCTGGACCTACTGCTGCATCAACTGCCTGCACGTGCTGCCCGAGCTCGCCGCGGTGCACGAGCGGTTCGCCAGCGCCCCGGTGACCGTGATCGGGGTGCACTCCGCGAAGTTCCCCCGGGAGCGGGAGCGCTCCGCCATCGAGCAGGCGATGGTCCGGCACGGCATCGATCACCCCGTCATCAACGACGCCGACCGGGAGCTCTGGGAGCAGTACGCGGTGCGGTCCTGGCCCACGGTGGTGGTGCTGGACGCCACGGGGCGCGAGGCGTGGCGTCACAGCGGCGAGGTGCAGCGCGACGCGCTGGGCTCGGTCATTGAGGACCTGATCGCCGAAGCCCGCGCCGCCGGCACCCTCGCGCAGGCCCCCCCCCGGCCGCCGCAGGAGGTCCGCGCGCCGCAAGAGGAGGTGGCGCTGCGGGTGCCCGGCAAGATCAGCGTCTACCCCGGCTTGCAGGCCCAGGCGAACGGAGCCGACGTGCTCGCCGAGTCGGGGCGCCTGTACATCGCCGACACCGGCCGGCACCGGATCCTCGAGCTCCTGATGGAGGCGGACTCCGACGGCTGGCCCAAGGGCACCCTGCTGCGGGTGTTCGGGGGCGCCGACGAGCCGGGGCTGGTGGACGGGCCCGCTTCGGAGGCGCGCTTCCGCGAGCCCCAGGGGATGTCCCGCGGCGGCGACGTGCTGTGGGTCGCGGACACCGGCAACCACTGCCTGCGCCGCATCGATCTGAACGACGGCGTCGTGTCCACGGCGGCGGGCAGCGGTCGGCGGGGCGTGGGGCAGGAGGCCGATCCGTCGGCCCCCCGCTCGGTGGATCTGCGCTCGCCATGGGACGTGGAGGTGACCGAGGGGGCGGTGCTGATCGCCATGGCGGGCACGCACCAGATCTGGGTCTACCTGCCCCTGGAGGACCGGATCGGTCCGATGATCGGCAGCGGCGCCGAGCACCACTCCGACGGGCCGAGCAACCGCGCCGCCCTCGCCCAGCCCAGCGGCATGGCCCTGTTCGGGCGCCACCTGTTCTGGGCGGACAGCGAGACCTCGTCGGTGCGCCTCGCGGATCTGGAGAAGCGCGAGGTGATGACCGTGGTGGGTCGGGGCCTGTTCGACTTCGGAGACGTGGACGGCGCGGGCGATGAAGTCCGGCTCCAGCACCCCCTGGGGGTCACGCTGGCGGACGGCGTGCTGTGGGTGGCGGACACGTTCAACCACAAGATCAAGCGCATCGATCCCACCGGCGGGGTGACCGCCACGGTGGTCGGAGGCACGCCGGACGTGCTCGACGAGCCCGGCGGCGTCGATGTGCTGGGGCCGTTCCTGATCGTGGCGGACACGAACAACCACCGGATCCGCGTGATCCGCCGGGAGACGGGCGAGATCCGCGATCTGAGCTGGAGCTGAGCCTCCGGCCGAGGCCTCAGAGGCCGGGGCCCCCCGGAAACAGGAACACGGCGCCGGGATCGCCGGCCTTCATGGACACGCCCGGCGCGCCGATCAGGACGTCGTCGAAGCCGTCGGCGTCCAGGTCGCCGAGGCCCAGCACGGCGTGGCCCAAGGCCTGCGTCTGGGTGGTGGACAGGAACCGCGCCGTGGCCGCACGAAGGGACTGGGGGCCACCGCCGCCCGCCACCAGCCAGGCGACACCGCCGGGAGCGACGTCGCGCCGCGCCGCCGGCCCGCCCACCAGGATCTCATCGCGGCCGTCGCCGTTCACGTCGCCCCCGAACGCCACCGCG
>CALAGR010000459.1 GCA_937891735.1 uncultured Pseudomonadota bacterium
CGATGAGGGCGGCCGGCACCAGGAGGGCGAGCTCGGGCCGCAGGAGGCCGGCGGCGGCCAGGCACAGGCCCCCCGTCCACCAACGGCGGTGCAGCGTCGCGAGGATGCACCCGAGCGCCGCGGCCATCGCCGCCTGGGTCTCCATGCCGGAGACCGCCAGGACCGCGGTCCACGGCTCGATGGCGAGCCCAACGACGACCAGCGCGGCCAGGCCGCGACCGCCGAGGGTGCGTCCCACGGCCCAGGCGAGGCCCAGCATCCCACCGCCCGCCAGGAGGCCCAGGGTCCGCGCGGCCACGGCCGGCTCCAGCCCGGCCTTCAAGGGGAGGGCGAGCAGGAGCGACCAGAGCGGCGCCGTGCTCCCGTTCTGCCACTCGCCGGGGTTGTATCCGAACACCCCCGTCTCCGCGATGGACCGCGCGTACGACAGGTGGATCCACGCGTCGTCGAGGGGCAGCCCGGTCAGCGTGGCCGGGCCCGCGCTCAGGAGCGACACGGCGTCGACGGCGAACACCAGGAGCGCCCCGAGCAGGACGGCGGTCTCGACCCGGGAGGGCGGTTGCAGCTCCATGAGGCGCCGAGGATAGCGCACGCGAACCGGACGCCGGCAGGGGGACGGGGCCGACGAGACCCCCCGGCCACCGAAGCAGGCCCCGGCGACTTCGTGCTGTGGAACGACCGCGTGCGCTTCGTCGTGCAGGGCGCATGCCCGTCCCACGGCTACGTGGACGGCGGGGGGCAGATCGGTACAGCACGCCGGCACGCTATCGTCGGCCCCACACCGCGTCGAGGGGAATGCCATGCCCGTGCAGCTCGATTCACTGATCGCCGTCCTGGAGGGGATCGCGCCCCCTGCCCAGGCTGCGCCCTGGGACAACACCGGCCTGCTCATCGAGCCCCCGACGGCGCGCCCCATCACCACCGTGGCCCTGACGATCGACCTGACCGAGCCGGTGCTCGACGAAGCCATCGCCCACGGCGCCGAGGCGATCGTGGCGTATCACCCGCCGATCTTCGGGGGGCTGCAGCGGCTCGTGATGGCCGCGCCCCAGAGCCGGGTGGTCCTGCGCTGCGTGCAAGCGGGGATCGCGGTGTACGCCCCCCACACCGCGTTGGACGCCGCTGCCGGCGGCATGACCGACTGGCTGATCGACTCCGTGGGGCCGATCGACGGGCGGCGCGCCATCCAGCCGGGCTCCGTCGAGCAGCCGGGCACGGGCACAGGGCGGGTGGGCGAGCTGGTGGATCCGACGGCGCTGGCGACCCTGGTACGACGGGTCAAGGCGTGGCTGGATCTTTCGCAGGTGCGGGTGGCGGCCCCGGCGGAGCACGCGGCGGGCCAACTCCTGCGACGGGTCGCGGTCTGCCCGGGCGCCGGAGGCTCGGCGTTCGAGGCGTTGCAGCAACCCGTGGATCTCCTCGTCACCGGCGAGCTGCGGCACCACGACGTGCTGGCCTGGGTGGCCCGCGGCACGAGCGTGATCCTGACCGACCACACCAACACCGAGCGGGGCTACCTGGGGATCCTGGGACAGCGGATCAGCGCGGCGCTGCCCGGGGTGCGCACCGTGCTGTGCCGGCAGGACCGCGACCCCCTCGTGATCCGCTGATCGACTCGACAAGGCCTGGCGAACCTGCTCCCCTGCGGCGCCCTGCGCACGCCGCGTGGGTCCACAATCCATCGAGGACTCCGATGTCTCAGGTCGCCGAAGGCAAGGTCGCAATCATCCACTACACCCTCAAGGACGCCGCGGGCGAGACCATCGATTCGTCGATCGGTCACGAGCCCATGGCCTACCTGCACGGCGGTGGCAACATCGTCGACGGCCTCGAGGAGGCCCTCGAGGGCCAGGCGATCGGCGCGAAGCTGGACGTCGTGGTTCCGCCCGAGAAGGGCTATGGCCAGCGCGAGGACGTGCCGCCCCAGGCGGTGCCCCGCGGCGCCTTCCCGCCCGAGGCGGAGCTCGAGGTCGGCATGCAGTTCATGGTCGAAGCGGGCGAGGGCTACTCGCCGGTGTGGGTCGCGGCCATCGAGGGCGACGACGTGTTCCTGGACGGCAACCACCCGCTGGCCGGGGCCACGCTGTACTTCTCGGTCGAGCTGGTGGGTCTGCGCGACGCCACCGAGGACGAGATCGAGCACGGCCACCCCCACGGGTTGGACGGCGACGCCGGCCACCACCACTAGAGTTCCCGGCCGGGCACGTCCGATCCGCCCGATCTCTGCGTCGAACTTCAGGCCAGCTTGTGCGGCGTACATGAGTACGCCTCCGCGCAGTCCCTCGTTCTCCTTGACCTCGAGCGCCTCTGACGCACCCGACCTGGGAACTCCCGACCTGGGAACTCCCGACCTGGGAACTCCCGGTCGGGGAACTCCGTCCGTGAACCACCGCTGCCTCCGATCCCGGGTTGTCTGGTCGGAGGTCACCAGGGATCATCTCCCATGGACTACAGCCTCCGCCCGTCGCTCGCCCTCCTCCTGCTGATGCTCGGCGTGGCCTGCGCCCCCGCCCGGGGGCGGGGCGGCAACGGAGGCGGCGGCGGGGACGACGACGACGCCGCGGACGACGACGACGCCGCGGACGACGACGACGCCGGGGACGACGACGACAACGCGGACGACGACGACTCCCAGGACGGCACGAGCTACGCCGGCAACGTGACGGGCTCCTACTCGTCCAAGGAGACGTCCGGCCTCGAGTGCAGCGGCGGCGCGTCGGTGGTCGTGGATGGCTCCGGCGAGGTCACCGAAGCGCTCCTGATCTGCGCATTTGGCGCGGACGGCTGCGTCTTCACGTTCTCGGGGCCCTACGCATTCAGCGAGGAGGCCTTCACGCCCGCCGTCGAGTGCGAGGTCAGCGGGGAGGCCGTCGTGCCCGACGAGATCAGCGGGTGGATCTGGGGGGCGGAAGCCAGCTACATCTCGGGGTCCATCGAGCTGTACTCGGCCAGCGAGTATCTGTACGTCTCGTTCGATACGTACCCGGGCACCGGACCGTAGGGCCCGTCGCTCGCACCTCCCGGGGTGCAGCAACGCCTGGGGCCTCCGCACCGGCTGGGGTGGCGCGCCACCCGGGGTAGACAGGTTGTCTCCCCTCGATGGCGCAACGTCTGGGGCCTCCGCACCGTCCTGAGTGGCGCGTCACCCGGGGTAGACAGGTTGTCTCCCCTCGATGGCGCAACGCCGGCAGTTCGGCGAACTCCGATCCTTCGCGCCCGCCCGCTCAGGGCTAGCATGAGCGGATGCGTAACGCCGCCCTCATCGCCCTCCTCGTCCTCGCCGCCGGCTGCAACGACGCCCGGATCAACACCGGGAACGCCGACCCCGAAGCCGCGATCCTCGAGCCGGCCCCCGAGGCCGAGTACCTCGTCGGGGAGACCGTGACGTTTCGGGGCGCCGCCGCGGACGGCAACACGGCGCCTTCGGAGTTGGAGGTGAGCTGGTCCTCGTCGGTGGACTCGCTGCTGCTCGAGGAGGCGCCCGACGACGACGGCGAGACGCTGTTCGACACCGACCAGCTCAGCGCCGGAGAGCACACCATCACCCTGCGCGTCGTCGATCCCGACGGCGCCTCGGACACCGACGCCATCACGATCACCGTGCTCGAGCCCGAGACCGAGAACACCGCGCCCACCTGCTCCATCACCGCCCCCGCCGACGACGCGGAGCTCGAGGAGGGCGCCACCGTCGTGTTCGAAGGCACCGCGAGCGACGCCGAGTCCGCATCCACCGCGCTCTCCGCCCGGTGGACCTCCTCCGAGGACGGCGAGCTGGGGCTCGTCACCCCCTCGTCTTCGGGAGGGATCGCGCTGCCGATCTCCACCCTGACCCCCGGAACCCACGTCATCACCCTCGATGTGACCGACCCCGAAGACCTCAACTGCTCCGAGTTCATCGTGGTCACCGTCGCGCCGGACAACTACCCGCCCTTCATCGGCGCGCCGAGCGTCGCGCCGAATCCGCTCTACACCACGAGCACCGCAACCTGCTTCGCGCCCACCCCGACGGACGTGGAGGGCGACGCGGTGGACGTCCAGCTGCGGTGGGGCGTGGACGGCCTCGACCCGGGCGTCGCGGGATCCACCCTCGCGAGCGGGTTCTTCGTCAAGGGCCAGAGCGTGCGGTGCTCAGCGACCCCCTCCGACGCCACCGGCACCGGCGCGCCCGCGACCTCCCCGTCCGTGACCGTCTCGGACACGCCGCCCACCCCGCCCGGCGTGTCCGTCTCCCCGGCGGCCCCCGTGGAGGCCATCGACGACCTGGTCTGCTCGGTGGTCGCGCCGTCCACCGACGCCGATGGCGAGACCGTCACCTACTCGGTCAGCTGGACCTACAGCAGCGCCCCCTACTCCGGGGTCACCAGCCAGACGGTCCTGCCCGGCGACACCATCCCCGGCTCCAGCTCCGCCGCCGGCACCTGGGTGTGCTCGGTGACGCCCACCGCGGCCTCGGTCGCCGGACCGCCCGGCACGGCCCAGGTGGCGGTGGCCTCGCCCAACTCCCCGCCGAGCATCGGCAACCCCACGGTGAGCCCGAACCCGCTCTACACCGGGGACACCGCGACGTGCACCGCCCCGACCCCCACGGACCCAGAGGGCGACGCTGTGACCGTGGCGACCAGCTGGCTCGTCAACGGCAGCCCCGCGGGGGGCACGACCACCACCCTGGCCAGCTCCTACTTCGTGAAGGGACAGACCGTGCAGTGCGTCGTGACCCCGTCGGACGCCACCGGCACCGGCGCCTCAGCGACCTCCCCCTCCGTGACCGTCTCGGACACGCCGCCGACCCAACCGGGAGTCAGCATCGCGCCGTCGAGCCCCGTGGCCGGCGTGGACTCCCTGGTGTGCTCGGTGCTCTCCCCCTCCACCGACGCCGACGGCGAGACCGTCACCTACTCGGTCAGCTGGACCTACGCCAGCGCTCCCTGGACCGGCAGCACCGGCACCACGACCGAGACCGGCGACACGATCCCCAGCGGCGTCACCGCCGCCGGCACCTGGGGGTGCTCGGTGACGCCCACCGCCGCTTCGGTCAACGGCAGCGCGGGCACGGCCCAGGTGACGGTGTCGCCCCCGGTCCCCGTCGGCAAGCTCGTGTTCATCACCTCGAGCCTGCAGAACGGCGCCCTGGGAGGCATCTCGGGCGCAGACCAGGTGTGCCAGCAGCGGGCGAACGCCGCGGGGCTGAGCGGCACCTTCAAGGCGTGGCTGTCCGGCTCGTCCTACGCCAGCTCGCCCGCGTCGCGCTTCACGCGCAGCACGTCCCAGCCGTACGTGCGCACCGACGGCGCGGTGGTGGCCAACGACTGGGCCGACCTGACCGACGGCACCATCCAGAACCCCATCAACGTGGACGAGAACGGCGTGTCGCGGACCAGCCCCACCCTGGTGTGGAGCTACACCCGGATCGACGGCAGCCAGGGGCTCTTCGGCAACCAGACCGCCAACTGCTACGGAGGGGACTGCCACTGCAACAACTGGACGAGCACCGCCACCCAGGGCAACCCCACGCCGGGCAGCGCGTTCAGCCTGGCCAACAACATCGACGACGACTGGACGGACTACAGCTTCGCCAACGCCTGCGGCGGCGACTACCGCCTCAAGTGCTTCCAGCAGTGAGCGTCTGAACAAACCGCGTCAGTGGGCGAGGCGGCCCTCGACGTACAGCTCGAACCGCGCGGGCTTCTCGTCGAACTGCACTCCGACGTGCTTGAACCGGGCTGACTCGCCGGGCTGCAGCACGTCGCCCTTCGCGTATGCGTCGCCCAGCCCCAGCAGCCGACCGTCCTCGCTCCAGCCCTGCAGCTCGACCTTGACGAACTCCGCGGGCTGGTCGCCGTCGTTGTGCACCCTGCCCTCGGTCTCCCACCCGCCCCAGCTGTTGGGGGCGGGCGAGCCGGCCTCCACCCGCAGCCCGGACACCATCTTCGGCACGTAGCTGGCCTTGTCGGTGTCGATCTCCCAGGTGATCGAGGCGAACTCGGGCGGGCCTTGCAGGAGGATCACCACCGGGCTGGACGCGCCGGGCGCCAGCACGTCCCGGGCCGCGTAGCCGTTCTCGGTGCCCAGCTCCTCTCCCTCGGCGTCCTTCAGCACGCCGATCACCTCGACCTTGTCCACGAGGAACGGCGAGGTGTTGGTGACCACCCCGTACACCCACAGCGCCCCCCCGCTGAGCTTGCGGTGATGCTCCACGAACTCGGCGGTGGCGGCCACCTCGGCCGGGGGCTCGGCCACCGCGGCGGGGGTCAGGGCCAGGGTCTGGTTGCTCGGCGGGGCTTGCAGCTCCCGCTCCACGACCCGGATGGCGCGCACGGGATCGACCGGGGTCTGCTCCCCGCCCTGGCTCGCCAGGAACACGCCGGCCACCACGCCGAAGGCACCGAGAAGGCCCACCAGCACCAGGATCAGCTTCGCGTTGCCCTGGGGGCTCCGGGACAGCACCTGGGCCTGCCCGGCGAGGCCCATCCGGTAGCGGCTCCCGCAGTAGGCGCAGGCGTGCACCCCGTCGCCGTCCGCGGGGGAGGGGTCGGCGGCGCCGCAGGCAGGACAGCGGATCGAGCTGGTGGACATGCCCGAAGTCTACAAAGCGGGGACGCGGGTCAGGGAGCCAGCAACGTCGGATCCTCGATGTCCGTAGCCAGGCAATCGGCGGGCGCGGTGACCGGGTTGCAGCGGGACGGCGTCCCCTCGGGCATCTGCACGAAGTAGTCGAACCGCTCGTCGGGCCCGGGGATGTCGGTGGAGATGGAGTGCGCGCCGGAGCGCAGCGCGGCCTCGAGCCGGCTCGTGTCTTCGGCCATCGGCTCCACCAACCCGCCGTCGGCCCGGGTGCGGATCACGATGCCCGCCTCCACCGCGGCCCGGATCCGATCCTCGTCGGCCACCGGATCGTCGATCTTGGTGACCGCCATGGAGGGATCCCCCACGTCCCCGTTGGTGAACAGCAGCTGGTCCTCCATGGGCAGCCCCGTGTACCAGGCGTGCACTGGCCCCAGGCCGAGCAGCACGAACACGACCGTCCCGCGCGCGTCCCCCAGCAGGGGCCAACCGTGCGTGGGCGTGGGGTCCGCCACCGCCGAGGCCAGGTCGTCCGCGTCCCCGAGCACCTGGGATGGCGTCACCACCCGGTCGGGCCAGACGCCCCTCAGCTCCGCGTGCAGCGCGTCCACGTAGTCCGCGCCGTCCCCCAGGGGGAACGCGGTCTTCGGCTCGATCCAGATGAACACCGGGTGGTGGCCGGGGTGCGCGTCCGACCAGCCCCGCACCACCTGCAGGCACTCCACGAGGGTTGCGCAGCTCGTGTTGGCGTCGATGACCGGCGCGTGCAGCACCTCGAAGAAGCCCCCGTCGTTCCAGTACGCGTCGAGCTCGAACTGGCGCACCCCCTGCTCGCCGAGCTGCACGTCCAGCGGCGCGTGCTGGTACTGCCAGTCCTGCACGGACGTGGTGGCCGGGAACTGGTGGTAGCTGTTGTGGGTGCCCTCGGCCTGCAGCTGGTTGACGCGCAGCACGTCGTCGAGGCGATGGGCGGGGCTCCACTCGGGGGGACCCGGGCCGTCGGGCACCTCCGTGGGGCAGCCCGCGCCCAGCGCGAACCACAGGAGGAGCAGGGACGGGGCGCAGGGAGCTGGGATGAGCCGCATGGGCGGATGCTATCCGGCCGCGGCGCTACCATCCCGCGCGATGCGTGCCCTGCCCCCCCTCCGGGTCGCGGCGCTGGTGGGCCTGCTCGCCGCGCTCGCCGCTCCGTCCGTCCTGAGCCAGACCGTCGCCGGCGTGGGGCTGGGGCTGTTCGCCTCGGACCCGGACTGGGACTACGGCGGCCTCATCACCGAGATCGCCGAGCTCGGCGCGACCGACGTCCTGATCGTGGTGCCCTGGTACCAGCAGGACCTGCACGCCACGTCCATGCAGCCGCGCTTTGGCTTCTCCCCCACCCTGCCCACGGTGCGCCGCACGCTCCTGCAGGTCCAGGCGGCCGGCCTGCGGGCCACCCTCATGCCCATCGTGCTCCTCGCGCACACCGATCACCCCAGGCAGTGGCGCGGGGTGCTGGATCCCCGGGTGGACGGCCTGCCCGCCGTCGGCCGCTGGTGGGACGGCTACGCCGATCTGGTCCTGGCCCACGCGGTCCTCGCCCAGGAGGCCGGCGCGGTCCGCATGGTGGTGGGCAGCGAGCTCCTCTCGATGGAGGGCGAGCGCGACCGGTGGCTCGACCTGATCGCCCGGGTGCGCGGCGTGTTCGACGGCCGCCTGCTCTACAGCGCCAACTGGGACCACTTCCCGGAGGTGACCTTCTGGAGCGCCCTCGACGAGGTCGGCGTGAACGGCTACTTCCAGATCGCCGAGGAGGGCGTGCGCCCGGATCCCGCCGCCATCGTCGCCGCCTGGGACGAGCACCTCGCGGCCCTGCAGACGCTGGGCGAACAGGTGGGGCTGCCCGTGCTGCTCACGGAGATCGGCTACCCCAGCAAGGTCAGCGCGGCGGCCCGGGCCTGGTGCGTGTGCCCGACCGAGGCGCTGGACCAGGACCTGCAGGCGCGCTTGCTGGACGGGTTCCTGCAGGTGGTGGATCGCGGCACGGGGGGTGGACCCGAGGGCGACTCGCTGCCCTTCCAGGCCTTCTTCCTGTGGAACTGGTTCGGGGCCGGCGGACCCCAGGACGGAGGGTTCACCCCCCGGGGCAAACCGGCGGAGGGCGTGCTGCGGCGCTGGTTGCAGAGGTAGTCCGGCGGGGACCCTGCTAGGTTCATTGCGCCGACGTGGGGACGCCGGCTGGAGCACACCGATGAACCGACTGCACACCTGGTTGGCTGTAGCCTTTGCCGGGATCCTGGCCCTGCCCACCGCGGCGGTCGCCAACCACTGCGACCCCATCCATTTCGTGGACATCGGGCCGGGCATGGGTCAGCCGACCGGCGCCGTGCAGCTCTACTCGGGCAACTGCTCGGGCAGCGTGGGCTGCAACCAGTACTTCGACATCACCCTGCAGGCCGGCCAGGTGGTGTGGATGTCCTTCTGCAGCCAGGGCGGCGCCGCCAACTGGGACACCGGGTTCTCGGCCTGGGACGGAGCGTCCTACACCAACAACCTGGGCTGCGTGGACGACACCTGCGGCCTGCAGACCGAGGCGATCCTGACGGCGCCCTACGCGGGCACGTTCCGGGTCCGCATCGGCGGGTTCGGCGGCGCCAACGGCCCCTACATCATGGCGTGGCAGGCCCCCGCGGGCACCGTCATCGGCGGGGCCGGCCCCATCGACTCGGACAACGACGGCGACCCGGACGTCACCGACTGCGCCGACTTCGATCCGTCGATCTACACCGGCGCCCCCGAGTCCTGCGACCTGATCGACCAGGACTGCGACGGCGACCTCGTCGAGAACTTCCCCAACTTCGACGGCGACGGCCAGCCCGACTGCGTCGACATCGACGACGACAACGACGGCGACCCGGACACCAACGACTGCGCCCCCTACGACCCGACCATCTACGCCAACGCCCAGGAGCTCTGCGACCAGATCGACAGCGACTGCGACGGCTCCCTGGTGGACGGGTTCGCCAACTTCGACAACGACCAGCTGCCCGACTGCGTCGATCTGGACGACGACAACGACGGCGATCCCGACGCGACCGACTGCGAGGACTTCAACGCCTGGGTCTACAACGGCGCCCAGGAGTTCTGCGACAACCTCGACTCGGACTGCGACGGCGACCTCGTGGACGGCTACCCGGACTTCGACGGCGACGCGGAGCCGGACTGCGTCGACAACGACGACGACAACGACGGTGACCCCGACAGCACCGACTGCAACGACCTCAACGCCTTGGTGTTCAACGGCGCGGTGGAGACCTGCAACGGCGTGGACGATGACTGCGACGGCATCATCGACGAGGGCACCCCCTGCTTCGACGACGACGGCGACGGCTTCACCGAGAACACAGGCGACTGCGACGACGGCAACGCGACGATCAACCCCGGCGCGGTGGAGGTCTGCGACGGCATCGACGCGGACTGCGACGGCGTCGTGGACGACGGCACCTCCTGCTACGACGACGACGGCGACTGCTTCTGCGAGGGGCTCACCTGCGTGGGCTCGGTCAACGCGAGCTGTTCGGGGCTGCTCGCCATCGGCGACTGCTGGGACGACGACCCCTTCGTGCTGCCCGGCGGCACCGAGGTCTGCGACGGCGTGGACGGCGACTGCGACGGCCAGGTGGACGAGGGCACGCCCTGCGCCGACGACGACGGCGACGGCTTCTCCGAGGACGGCGGCGACTGCGACGACGGCGACCCGCTGCTGTCCCCCACCGCGACCGAGACGTGCGACGGCATCGACGCCGACTGCGACGGCATCGTGGACGACGGCACCTCCTGCTACGACGACGACGGCGACTGCTTCTGCGAGGTGTTCCCCTGCGTCGGCGGCGCCAACGCGGCGTGCGGGCTGATCCTGGGGGGCGACTGCAACGACGACGACCCCACCATCCTGCCCGGCGGGGTGGAGACGGACGACGGCGTGGACCAGGACTGCGACGGCGTCGTGGACGACGGGCTCTTCGACGACGACCTGGACGGCGACGGCTACACCGAGGCCGGCGGGGACTGCGACGACAATGACGCGGACGTGGGCCCGGCCCAGGACGAGGACTGCGACGGCGCCGATCAGGACTGCGACGGCGTGATCGACGAAGGCACCGACTGCTTCGACGACGACGGCGACGGCGTCACCGAAGACGAGGGCGACTGCGACGACGACGACCCAACCGTGTTTCCGGGCGCCGAGGAGCTCTGCGACGGCGTGGACCGGGACTGCAACGACGTCATGGACGACGTGGCCCCCTGCTTCGACCTGGACGGCGACGGCTTCAGCGAGGACGGCGGCGACTGCGACGACGACGACGACGGCATCTACCCCGGCGCCACCGAGGTGTGCGACGGCCTGGACGACGACTGCGACGGCGAAGTGGACGAGCACGGCGACTGCGTGGACGAGGACGGCGACGGCAGCTCCCCCGTCCAGGGCGACTGCGACGACGACAACCCCTGGATCGGCCCGGACGTCGAAGAGGTCTGCGACGGGCTGGACAACGACTGCGACGGCGAGGTGGATCCGGGCTGCGGCGACGGCGAGTTCACCATCGACGAGAGCCCCCCCGAGCGGGACGCGGGCTGCGCCTGCGGCGCGACGGTGGGCGGCGGCGGAGCCCCCTGGCTGGGGCTGCTGCTCCTGCCCTTGCTGGGCCTTCGGCGGCGGCGCACCTGGCGGGCCTCCTTGATCGCGCCCCTGCTGCTGCTGGCCCTGGCCCTGCCCCAGCCCGGCTGCAACAACGACACGAAGTTCGTGGCGGTGCCGGGCCGGCTCGTGCTCACCCCCGAGTCGCTGCTGGACATCGGCTCCACCCGGGCGGACGCCGAGCTGCAGGCCTCGATCCTGGTGACCAACATCGGCACCCGGGAGATCAACATCGCCGGCGTGCAGCTCCGCAACGACAACGGGCTGTTCTGGATCGTGGACGGGGCCGAGGGTCCCCTGGTGGCGGCTCAGGCCCGGGAGATCGTCATCGGCTTCAGCTCGCCCCAGCCCGGCGCGGCCACCGCGCAGCTCACCGCCGTCTTCACCGGCGTGGGCGACGACGCGGCGGTGCACGACTGGACGATCCGCGCCTGGGCCGTCCCCGGGGACCTCGTGGCGCTGCCCGCGGTGCTCGACTTCGGGAAGGTGCCCGAGGGAGGCTCGAACACCGCCGTCATCGAGCTGCTGAACGTGGGCTCGGTGCCCGTCGCGGCGGAGAACGTCACCTCGCTCAACCCGGCCTTCCAGGTCACGCCCCCCGCCGCCGGGTGGCCCGCCGAGATCGAGCCCGGCGACAGCCTCAACGTGGCGGTGACCTACCTCGCCGCGGGAGCGGGCGCGGTGCAGGCGCTGCTGGAGGTGGCCTCCACGGCCCCGGACACGACCATCGTGGCCAAGGCCAACGCGTGCCTGGGCTCCTCCCACCCGAGCTGGAACGTCGATCTGGACGGGTTCGCGTCCTGCGCCGGCGACTGCGACGACACCAACCCCCTGGTGCACCCCGCGGCCATCGAGACCTGCGACGGGCTGGACGAGGACTGCGACGGCGTCATCGACAACGACACCCAGTGCGGCGACGACGACGGGGATGGCTTCACCGAGGACGACGGCGACTGCAACGACGGCGATCCGAGCGTGTACCCCGGCGCCCCCGAGGCCGCGGACGGCGTGGACACGGACTGCGACGGGCTCGTGCCCGACGACGAGGGCCCGGACGCGGACGGCGACGGCGTCGCCCCGGACGGCGGGGACTGCGACGACACCAACGCGAACATCGGCCCCAACGCCGTGGAGACCTGCGACGGCACCGACCAGGACTGCGATGGCGTCATAGACGAGGGCACGGCCTGCTTCGACGACGACGGCGACGGCTACGACGAGAACGGCGGCGACTGCGACGACGGCGACCCCACGGTGCTGCCGGGGGTGGTCGACGTGCTCAACGGCCAGGACGACGACTGCGACGGGCAGATCGACGAGGACGGCGGCGCGGCGGACGCGGACGGGGACGGCTTCACCCCCAACGGCGGCGACTGCGACGACGCCAACAACCTCGCCAGCCCCGCGTCTCCGGAGATCCCCGGGAACAACATCGATGACGACTGCAACGGCCTGATCGACGGGTGAGCAGCTGGCGGACGATCCGCGGACCCGTCACCCACGAGATCCCGAAGATCAAACGCTCGCGGTTCATCGCGGACATCGCCCCGGTGCCCGACGAGGACGCCGCCCGGGCCCACATCGCGGACATCCGCAAGCACCACCACGCCGCCCGCCACGTGTGCTGGGCGTGGCGTCTGGGCCCCGACGGGGGCATCAGCCGCTCCAGCGACGACGGCGAGCCCTCGGGCTCCGCGGGGCGCCCGATCCTGGCCGCCATCGAGGGGGCCGGGCTGACGGACGTGGTGGTCGCGGTGACCCGCTACTTCGGGGGCACGAAGCTGGGGGTCGGGGGCCTCGTGCGGGCCTACGGCGACGCGGCGGCGGACGGCCTCGCCCTGGTCGAGGTCATCACCATCGTGCCCACCCGCAGCATCCGGGCGACGCTGGACTACGGCCTGCTCGGCACCATCGAGGCGTTCTGCGCGCGCCGCGGGATCCCCCGCCCCGAGCCGACCTACGGTGATCGGGTCTCGTTCCTGTTCGAGATCCCCCTGGACGACGCCGAGGCGTTCGTGGCGGCGATGATCGAGGCCTCCGCTGGACAGATCGAGGTGAGCACCGAGCCCGGGCCCTGAGGCCCAGCAGCCTGGGATCGAGCGGCGCCGGTTGCGGCTACAGTCCGGCTCGATGGCCAAGAAATCCCCGCCCGACCGCGAACACGCCTGGGGCGAAGACCCCAACGACCTCGACAAGGAGGCCATCGGCCGCGCCATCGCCCGGCTCGCGCCGCTGTTCTGCCCGTCCGGGCCATACCCGTGCGAGACCGAGGGCATGGACCTGATCCCGTCCTCGCCGGTGCTGCTGGTCAGCAACCACAGCGGCGGGGTCATGATCCCGGACGCGTGGGGGCTGGGGTACATCTGGTACGAGCACTTCGGCCTGGATCGGCCGCTGCACGGCATGGGCCACGAGATGCTGTTCAAGGTGCGCGCCACCGGACGGCCCTTCGCCCGCATCGGCGCCCTGCGCGCCAGCCGAAAGCTGGCCATCGAGGCCCTGCGCGACTGGCGGCACGACATCGCGGTGATGCCCGGCGGGGACGTGGACGTGTTCCGCCCCTACCGCGACCGCTTCAAGGTGGCCTTCGGCGGACGCAAGGGCTACGCCCGCCTCGCGCTGCAGGCCGGGGTGCCCATCGTGCCGCTGGTGAACTCCGGCGCCCACGAGACCCTCATCGTGCTGCGCCAGGGCAGGCGCATCGCCCGGGCCCTGGGGCTGCGCCGGTTCGCCCGCACCGACGTGTTCCCCATCAGCCTGTCGATCCCGTGGGGGCTGACCATCGGCCCGGTGCCCAACCTGCCGGTGCCGGCGCGGTTCAGGTATCGCTTCGGCTCCCCGCTGCAGCTCGAAGCAGCGCCGGTGGCGGATCCCTCGCACTCCCAGGTGGAGGAGCTCGACCGGCGGGTGCGGGCCACGATGCAGGAGCTGCTGGACCAGCTCGAGGTGGACACGCCGAACATCCGCGAGCGCTTCCGGTACGGCCTTCGGCGCTGAGCTCGCGCCGCGGCTACTTGCAGGCCTTGCGCATGCCGCCGACCACGGGCCACATCCGCTTGACCAGGTCTGCCGGGTTCTTGTTGCCGTTGGTGGTCACCCCGATGGACAACCCGGAGCGGTGGTCCGCCATGCCGAGGGCACAGAAGGCGCCTGCGTGGCCGAAGCACCCCGCGGTGCCCCAGGGCCCGAACAGGCCCGGCCCCCGGGTGCCGATGAAGAAGCCACGGCCGAGCACGATGGGCGCGCTGTTCGTGCGATCCCAGCCCATGACGTGGCGGGTGGTGTAGCGGCGCACCTGGTCGTTGCCCAGGATCCGCGTGCCGTCCTGGGCCACGCCGCCGCTGACCAGCATCGCGTAGAAGCCCGCCAGGGTCGCCGCGTCGGTCACCAGCCCCGCCCCGGGGATGAAGGCCGTGGCCAGCTCGGGCAGCGTGGCGATGTCTTCGAACACCCGCCCCGCCTGCAGCCCCGCCAGCAGCCCGTCGGGCGGGCCCAGCCAGTACGGCCGCGCGATGCCGTCGATGGCGTCAGCGTCGCTGCCGAAGCGCAGCCGGCCCAGGCCGCAGGGCTCGGCGATCTCGCGCCGCAGCCAGTCCGGGAACCACTCGCCGGTGACCCGCATGGCCACCTCGGCGAGGAGCCAGCCGAACTCCAGGGGGTGGTAGGCGAGCGTGCCCCGCCGGTGGGTCGGCTGGGCGTTGATCATCGCCGAGCGCACCTTGTCCCAGTCGGGCCACTCGTCCATCCGGGCGCAGAAGCCCTTCATGAGGATCCCACCCTGGTGGGTCAGGACGTCCAGGATGGTGATGCGGGACTTCGCCGCGGCCCCGGGTCCGCTCGCGAACTCGGTGAAGTGATCGACGATGCGGTCCTCGACGGCCAGCAGGCCGCGTTCCTCGAGCATGGCGATGGCCACCGCCAGCACCGCCTTGCCAGCGGAGAACGAGGGAAACAGCGTCGTCGTGGTGACCGGGACGGGGTCTGCCTGGTCCTCGCCGGGGCGGACCCCTCGGGCGAACCCACAGGCGGTGTTGACCACGAGCCGGCCGTGCCGTCGGACAGCGAGCTGCCCGCCCGGGAAGTCGCCGGCCTTCTGTTGCCCCTCGAAGCCGACCACCGTGGCCCGCACCCGGTCCGCGTCCATGCCGACCAGCGGGGCGTCTACGACCTCGTCGTGGGGGAACATCGGGGCGACCGTACCGGCTTTTTCGTGTCCCCTGTAGCGCTGGGCAACTGGGCATGGCAAAAGAAATCGAGGACGGCACCAAGGCCGCCTTCAGGGGAGCGTACGACCATGCGCGTGACTCGAAAGACCCGCCTCAGTGAGCTGCTTGGCACGTTTCCCGACGTGGACGACGCCTTCGATCTCAACGACATCGACGTCAGCAACCTGCACGCCGACAGCACGCTGGCCCAGCTGTGCGCGGATCAGGAGATCGTGTTCGAAGACCTGCTCGCGGTGATCCTGGAGGCCCTGGGCGGCGAGCTCGACCCGGACGACGACGAGCTCGAGGACTTCGATGAGGACGATCCGGACGAGGAATCGGACGCCCTGGAGGGTCTGAGCGTGCCGGGCTTCGAGGACGAAGAGGAAGACGACGGCATCGACGACATGGACCTGCTCGATGAGGACGACGACGACCTCGGCGAGGACGACGACGCCGACGACGAAGAGGAGGTCGACGAGGAGGACCTCTTCGACGGCCTCTGAGCGGGTGGGGCGCCCCCGACCCGAGTTCCTCGCTGACTTCGACGAAGACGGCGCCGCCGAGCAGGCGGACGGCCTGTACGGGCTCCCCCACGGACCCGAGCGCGCCGCGATCGTCGTGATCCCGGTGCCCTTCGAGGCCACCGCCAGCTTCCACAAGGGCACCGCGGCGGCGCCGATGGCGATCCTGGAGGCCTCGTGGCAGGTCGATCTGTTCGACCAGGAGCACGACGAGCCCTGGGTGCCCGGCATCGCCATGCAGCCCGTGGACCCGGTGTTCGAGGACCTGGAGCTGGCCGCCGAAGCCGCCGTCGCCCGGGGTGAGACCGCCGAGGTGGACCGGATCGGGGGCCTCGTCAACGACCGCGTCCGTCAGCGGACCGCTGCCCTGTTCGACGCCGGGCGGATCCCGGCGGTGCTCGGGGGCGACCACTCGGTGCCCTACGGCGCCATCACCGAGGCCGCGGCGCGGCATCCGGGGCTGGGGGTGCTGCACATCGACGCCCACGCCGACCTGCGGGTCGCCTACCAGGGCTACCGCTGGTCCCACGCCTCGATCCTGCACAACGTGCTGGAGGCGGAGGAGGGCGTCGGACCGGTGGTCCAGATCGGGATCCGGGACCTGGGCCGCGCGGAGTGGCAGCGGATCCAGGATGAACCCCGGCTGACGGCGCTGACGGATCTGGCGCTCGGGCGGCGGCTCGCCGCCGGTGAGCACCTGGAGGCGATCCTCACCGAGGTGATCGCGCCCCTCCCCGAGCGCATCTGGATCACCTGGGACATCGACGGCCTGGACCCCGCCCTGTGTCCGAACACCGGGACCCCCGTGCCGGGCGGACTGGGGTGGCGCGAGGCCCTGTGCCTCCTGTCCATCGTCGCGCGGTCAGGCCGGCAGATCGTCGGGTTCGACCTGTGCGAGGTGGGGCGCGAGCCGTGGGACGCAAACGTCGGAGCGCGCCTTCTGTACAAGCTCGCGGGCGCCGCGGTGGCCACCCGGTGACGACGCGGCTGGATCGCCGTGTTCCCGTCTGGTACTTACCCGCGCCATGAGCACCGTCCGCGATTTTCTCGCCCGCCACTTCCTGCACTTCAACAGCCGGGAGGTGGTCGCCGCCGCCCGCGCCTGGGAAGCCCACCTCGCCGACGGCGGCAAGATGATGATCACGCTGGCGGGGGCGATGAGCACCGCGCGGATCGGCGGGCTGCTCACGCAGCTCATCCACGCCGGCAAGGTGCACGCGGTCACCTGCACCGGCGCGAACCTCGAAGAGGACGTCTTCGCGCTGTTCGCCTACGACCAGTACGAGAACATCGACAACTGGCGCGCCCTGACCGCCGCGGACGAGACCGCCCTGCTGGAGCGGGGCATGAACCGGGTCACCGACATGTGCATCCCGGAGACGGTCATGCGCGACATCGAGCGCCCCCTCACGGAGGCCTGGCAGGAGGCCGCCGCCACGGGTGAGCCCCTGTTTCCGCACGAGTTCTTGTGGAAGGTGCTGGGCACCCCGGGGATCGAGGAGCGGTTCGCGCTGCCCCGGGACCAGAGCTGGGTGCTGGCCTGCAAGGAGACCGGCACCCCCATCTACACCCCGGGATGGGAGGACAGCACCACCGGCAACATGTTCGCGTCGGCCGTGTTCCAGGGTCGGGTGGCCAGCCACGGCGCCGTCCGCTCCGGCACCGAGCAGATGGAGGCGCTCATGCGGTGGTACCTGGCCAACTGCGGCAAGGACGACGGCAGGCCGTCCGTGGGCTTCTTCCAGATCGGCGGAGGGATCGCGGGGGACTTCCCCATCTGCGCCGTGCCCGCGCTCATCCAGGACTGCGAGCTGGAGGACACCCCGTTTTGGGGCTACTTCTGCCAGATCTCGGACGCCACGACCTCCTACGGCGGATACTCGGGGGCCGTGCCCAACGAGAAGATCACCTGGGGCAAGCTCGAAGAGGACACCCCGAAGTTCATGATCCAGTCCGACGCAACCATCGTGGCGCCCCTCATCTTCGCCTGGCTCCTGGGGGGTTAGGCGCGTGCCTGAGTGGACGGTCGACGACTCGACCGAGCTGTACAACGTAGAGGGATGGGGCCAGGGCCTCTTCGGCATCAACCAGGACGGCCACCTGGTGGTCCGCCCGCCGCGACACCCCGAGCGCGAGGTCGATCTGTACGAGCTCGTGCAGGACATCCAGAGCCGCGGCGTGCAGCTGCCGCTGCTGGTGCGCCTGTCCGACGTGCTCCGGGCCCGCATCGACGCGCTCGCGGGGGCCTTTCACAAGGCCATCGCGACCCACGAGTACGACGGCGTGTACCGGGGGGTGTACCCCGTCAAGGTGAACCAGCAGCGCCACCTCGTCGAAGAGATCGTGCACTTCAGTCGGCCCCACCACATGGGCCTGGAGTGCGGAAGCAAGCCCGAGCTGCTGGTGGTCCTGGCGGAGCTGGACGACCCCCGCGCCCTCATCATCTGCAACGGCTACAAGGACACCGAGTTCCTGGAGCTGGCGCTGCTGGCGCGCAAGCTGGGCCGCAACGTCGTGATCGTCATCGAGCAGCTCGAGGAGGTCCACGAGATCCTGCGTCTGGCCAAGGAGCTGGACGTGGAGCCGATCGTCGGGGTCCGGTCGAAGCTCGCCACCCGCGGCGTGGGCCGGTGGAGCACGTCGGCGGGCGACCGCGCCAAGTTCGGGCTGACCGTGGCCGAGATGCTGGAGCTCGTCGAGATCCTGCGTCGGCACGACCGACTGGGGATCCTGCGCCTGCTGCACTTCCACATCGGCTCGCAGATCAGCTCGATCAAGGCGATCGAGCGCGCGCTGATGGAGGGGGCCCGCACCTACTGCGAGCTCACCCGACTCGGCGCCCCCATGGGCACGCTGGACCTGGGGGGCGGCGTCGGCGTGGACTACGACGGCAGCCAGACCCGCTACCACAGCTCGGTCAACTACGACCTCGACATGTACGCGGACGTCGTGGTGCGCACGGTCAAGGCCGCGTGCATCTCCGCCGACATCCCCGAGCCCACGCTGGTGACGGAGTGCGGCCGGGCCATGGTCGCCCACAGCTCGATGCTGATCGTCCCGGTGGTGGGGGTGACCCGCATGCACCCGCCGGACCAGCCCCGATCACCGGCGGCGGCGGAGCACCCTGCGGTGCACCGGCTCTACGGGATCTACCGGTCCATCGACCGACGGGACCCCATGCAGGCCTACCAGGAGGCCCAGGCGCTCAAGGGCGAGGCCCTGCAGCGGTTCAACGCAGGCCTGAGCTCGCTGGAGGAGCGGGCCCGGATCGACGAGCTCTTCTGGCAGGTGTGCCGGCGGCTGCACCGGGTGCTGATGGACGAGGGCAGCATGCCCGATGAGCTGCGCGCCATTCAGCACGAGCTCGCGGACATCTACTTCTGCAACTTCTCGGTGTTCCAGAGCGCGCCGGACAGCTGGGCCATCGACCAGCTCTTCCCGGTGATGCCGCTGCACCGGCTCACCGAGGAGCCGAAGCGGCGGGCGGTCCTGACGGATCTGACCTGCGACTCGGACGGCAAGATCGACAAGTTCATCGACGCGCGGGACGTCAAGTCCGTGCTGGAGGTGCACGAGGTCAAGGAGGGGGAGCCCTACTACCTGGGCCTGTTCCTCATCGGCGCATATCAGGAGATCCTGGGGGATCTGCACAACCTGTTCGGCGACACGAACGCTGTGCACGTGTCCAGCAGCAGCGGCCCGCGGGGCTACCGCATCCGGCACCTCGTCGAGGGCGACACCGTGCAGGAGGTGCTGTCCTTCGTGCAGTACGAGCGCGACCACCTCATGGCGAAGCTGCGCGGCGCGCTGGAGCTGGCCTACGAGGAAGACCGGCTCACGGTCGCGGAGGGCAAGCTGCTCCTCCAGCGGTACGACCGCGCCATGCGCTCCTACACCTACGTCAACTGAGCGGCGCCCCCTGCGCTGGGGTGCTCAGCGCGCCCCGCTCAAGGAGCGGTAGCGGAGGCGGTGCGGGCTCTCGTCCCCGAGGCGCTTCTTCCGGTCCTCTTCGTAGTCGCTGTAGTTGCCCTCGCAGAACACGACCTTGCTGTCGCCTTCGAACGCGAGGATGTGGGTCGCCACCCGGTCCAGGAACCAGCGATCATGGCTGATGATCACCGCGCAGCCCGCGAAGTTGCCGATGGCCTCCTCCAGGGTGCGCAGCGTGTCCACGTCCAGGTCGTTGGTGGGCTCATCGAGCAGCAGCACGTTGCCGCCCTCCTTGAGCAGCATCGCCATGTGCACGCGGTTGCGCTCACCGCCGGACAGCACGCCGACCTTCTTCTGCTGCATGTCGCCGCGCAGGTTGAACCACGTCAGGTAGGCGCGTGAGCTGAACTCCCGATCACCGAGCAGGATGCGCTCGTATCCACCGGAGATCAGGTCGTAGACCGTCTTGTCGGGGTCCAGGTCGTCGCGGCTCTGGTCGACGTGGGCGATCTTGACGGTGGAGCCCAGCACGACGGAGCCGGAGTCCGGCTGCTCCAGGCCCGTGATGATGCGGAACAGCGTGGTCTTGCCGGCGCCGTTGGGCCCGATGATGCCGAGCTTGGCCGCGGGCGGCAGGTTGAAGCTCAGGCCCTCGAAGAGCACGCGGTCGCCGTAGGCCTTCGAGACGTCCTTCGCTTCGATCACCACGCTGCCCAGCCGCGGGCCGCCGGGGATCTTGATGGTGCCGGCCTCGTAGCCGTCCATCGTGTCCATGGCGAGCAGGTCCTCGTAGCGGCGCATCCGGGCCTTGCCCTTCTTCTGCTTCGCCTTCTGGGAGCTTCGCACCCACTCCAGCTCCGCCTCCAGGTGCTTCTGGCGCCGGCCCTTCTCCTTCGTCTCCTGCTCGAGGCGCTTGGCCTTCTGATCGAGCCAGGAGCTGTAGTTGCCCTCCCACGGGATGCCCTCGCCGCGGTCGAGCTCCAGGATCCAGCCGGCGACGTTGTCCAGGAAGTACCGGTCATGGGTGACGGCCACGACGGTGCCCGGGAAGTCGTGCAGGAAGCGCTCCAGCCAGGCCACGGACTCGGCGTCGAGGTGGTTGGTGGGCTCGTCGAGCAGCAGCATGTCCGGCTGGCTCAGGAGCAGGCGGCACAGGGCCACGCGGCGGCGCTCACCGCCGGAGATCTTGGTGACGTCGGCGTCGTCGGGGGGCACGCGCAGGGCGTCCATGGCCACCCCGACCTCGCGGTCCAGCTCCCACAGGTTCTTGTGGTCGATCTGGTCCTGGAGCTCGCCCTGACGCTCGATGAGGGCGTTCATCTCGTCGTCCGTCATGGGCTCGGCGAACTTGTTGTTCACCTCGTCGAACTCCGCGAGGATGGCCCGGGAGCCTGCGACGCCCTCCTCGATGTTCTCGCGCACGGTCTTGGTCGGATCGAGCTTCGGCTCCTGCTCGAGGAACCCGATGCGGATCCCCGGCATGGGGCGGGCGGTGCCGGTGAACTCCGTGTCCAGCCCCGCCATGATCTTCAGCAGGGTGGACTTGCCGGAGCCGTTGAGGCCCAGCACGCCGATCTTGGCGCCTGGGAAGAAGCTCAGGTTGATGTCCTTGAGGATCCTGCGCCCCTGGGGCGTGCTCTTCTGAAGGTCGTGGATCTGGAATACGAATTCGGCCAAGGCGGGCTCCCGGGGCAGGTAGGCGCGGCAAGCTACATCACGGATCGTGCCATGCGGTGTCCCGTGTCGAAGACGGGCAGACTGGTGCCATGCGCCGCCTCATCCTGCTGTTCGCCGTGCTGCTGGGCTGTCCCTCGACGGAGCCGGATCCCGAGCCGACCCCCGCCGACCTGTGCGCCGACTCGCCTGCGGCGGGTGATCTGCGGGTGCTCGCCACGGGGTTTTCGGGGGGCACCGAGGGGATCACGTTCTCGCCGGACGGGCGGCTGTTCGTGACCTCGGGGGACCTGCCGGTGGAGGAGGTCCTGCCTGACGGCAGCCACCGGACCATCGCCGAGGTGCCGCGGGGCGTGGGCCTGGCGTGGTGGGGGGACAAGCTGGCGGTGGCGGCGTTCGACAGCGGACTGGGCGACGACATCGGCGGGGTCTGGCTGGTGGACGTGGACGCCGAGCAGTCCGAGCTGTTCGTCACGGGGATCCAGGACGCCAACTTCGCGGCGGTGACGCCCTGGGGCACGCTGCTGGTCTCCGACGACACGGGCACCGAGGACATCTTCGAGGTGACCGACGACGGCGACGTCAGCGTCTGGCTCAGCGGCATCCCGTCGCCCAACGGCATGGGCTTCTCGGCGGACGGCGCGTGGCTGTACGTGGTGACGACGTTCGGGGCGCCGGCCCCGGCGTGGCGGGTGCCGATCAGCGGGGGCACGGCGGGGACGCCCGAGGCGATGGTGGAGTGGGGACCGGGGGTGGCGCCGGACGGGCTCGCGGTGGGGGCCAGCGGCAACGTGTTCGTGGCGCAGAACGTGGCCGGACGCATCGACCGGGTGGTGCCCGGCTCGGCGGCAGAGGCCACCTGGGACACCCTCGGG
Organism: uncultured Pseudomonadota bacterium; assembly: GCA_937891735.1. Taxonomy (GTDB): domain Bacteria; phylum Myxococcota_A; class UBA796; order UBA9615; family UBA9615; genus JAGSHC01. The sequence goes on from CALAGR010000459.1 coordinate 22,448, forward strand.
GACGGCACGGCGTGGGCCGCGAGCAACGCCTTCGGGGTGGGGGCGGGCTGGGACCCGTGCTCGATGTACATCACGTCGCTCTTCGGCGAAGAGGTCTACGTGATGGGCGTGGGGGAGGCGGGCGGCACGCTCTGGCGGTAGGCGGCAGGCGCGTCCGGGTGCGTGGAGCCGCCACCCGGGTGCATGGAGCCCGGAAGTGCGGCGCACTCCGGCCCTTCGTGCAACTCCCAGGGTACGGCCAGGAGTTCAGGGGTACGACGCCGCCAAGAGACCACTCAACTCGGGGGAGCTCGCAGAGCTGGGCCGGTTGGGAGCGGCTGCCCCCCGGGCCGGCGCCCTCGCCCTCACCCGCCCGGGGCAGGCCTCCGCAGGGACCACAGCGCGATCAGCCACACCGACACCAGCAGGTACCCGCCCAGCTGGTGCACCACCGCCATCGCCGTGGGCACGTGCATCATCACCGTGCCCACCCCGAGCAGGAACTGGGTGCCCACGACGCCGTGCACCACCCGCCCCCACCGCCGCGACGCGCCGCCCCGCCGCGTCAACGCGCCCCCGAAGAGCACCCCCGCGACCAGCACCAGCCACCCCAGCGAGCGGTGCGCGAAGTGGATCCCGAGGGGGTTGGACACCAGCGCAGCGCCCAGATCCGCCCCCTTCATCACCGCGTCCGGCACCCACTGCCCGTTCATCTTCGGGAACGTGGCCGACAGCAGGCCCGCGCGCTTGCCCGCCATGAACGCCCCCCACACCACCTGCACCGCGAGCAGCCCGAGCCCCGCCACGCCGCCCCACCACAGGCGCCCGCCGGCGTGCACCCGCGGCGCCGCCAGCGACAGCACGCACCACAGCAGCCACCCCCCGGTCACGAAGGCCAGCGCGAGGTGCGCGGCCAGCCGCAGGTGACTGACCTCGGGCACGTCCACGAGGCCGCTGAGCACCATGTACCAGCCGAGCAGCCCCTGGGCCCCGCCCAGCAGGAACGCCATCCCCACGCGCCCGGCCGCGCCCCGCAGCCGCCCCCGCACCAGGAACCACGCGAAGGGCAGCGCGAAGGCCAGCCCCAGCAGGCGGCCCAGCAGGCGATGCGTGTACTCCCACGCGAAGATCCGCTGGAAGTCCGCCAGAGCCATCCAGCTGTTGACGTGCGCGTACTGGGGCGAGGCCTTGTAGCGCTCGAACACCGCGTCCCAGGCGTCCGCGGACAGGGGCGGCAACGCGCCCATCAGGGGGCGCCACTCCACCATCGACAGGCCCGAGCCGGTCAGGCGGGTGACCCCTCCCAGAACGACCATCGCGCCGACGAGGGCCCAGAGGGTGAGGAGCCAGAGAACGAGGGGGCGGTCTGGGGATTTGTCCATGAGCGCCGCGCATCATGACATCGGATGGGTCCGACGGCGCTGACCGGGGCGAACCGCCAGACCGATTGGTTATCGTGGCCGATGGAGGTGTGCCATCCCGCGAAACCCCTTGCGCGTCGTCCTGCAGAACCCGGGCTTTGCCCAGACCGCCACCCGCAAGCCGGGCCTGGTGGCCGCGGTGCTCCGTCACCGGGTCCTCCGATCACGCCGCGCCCGACAGGGTCTGCAGACCCCCTCGTGCCTGGAGTACGCCGTCACCTACGCGTGCCAGGCCAGGTGCAGCCACTGCTCCGCGAGCACCCTGGAGAGCCTGGACCGGGAGCGCGGGCGTCTGGACCGGGACGCTGTGCAGCGCCTGGCCCGGGAGGCGCGCCAGCTGGGGATCTACGAGGTCAACCTGACGGGCGGCGAGCCCACGCTGCGCAAGGACCTCGAGGAGATCATCGCCTGCTTCGCGCCGCGGAGCACCTTCATCGGCATCAACACCAACGGCCAGCTGCTCGACGCGGACCGCGTGCGGTCACTGCGGGACGCGGGGGTCGATCTGCTCAAGCTGTCCCTGGACTCCCCGGACCCCGCCGAGCACGACGAGAACCGCTGCCTGCCCGGGAACCACGCGCACGTCCTGGGGCTGCTGCGCACCCTGCGGTCTACCCGCGGGATCCGGGGCCACATCTGCTCGGTGGCCACCCCCACCGCCATCCGCGAGGGCGGGGCGCGCAAGCTCGTGGACCTCGCTGCCCGTGAGGGCGCCACCATCGGCTTCACCCTGCCCGTGGCGGTGGGCCGCTGGGCCGGCGCGTACGAGCACACGCTGGACCAGAACGACCTCGCGCGGCTGCGCCGCCTGTGCCGCGCCCCTCACACCTTCTTCCAGGGCAGCGTGGGCCTGAGCAGCTTCGCGTGCCCCGCGGGCCGGGACGACGTCTACGTCACCCCCGACGGCGAGGTGCTCCCGTGCCCCTTCCTGCAGCGCAGCTTCGGCGGCGTGCAGGGGGGGCTGGAGCCTGCCTTCGGACGCATGGCGGAGGCCGTGCTGCGCGCCGGGGACGGCTCCTTGTGCCTCGCCGCGGACACGCAGCGCTACATGAAGGCCGAGCTCGAGCCGCTCCTGCAGGCCACTCCAGGCTGCGCCACCGAGCACGAGCAGGGCTTCTGCCGACGCCCGGTGGCAGAGGCGTGAGCCTCGCCGCGGCGGTGCTCGCCTTCGGGGGAAGCATCTCCCTGCTTCTCGGAGCGCTGACCGGGTTCTGGCTGCAGTCGTGGATGCGCGCGAACCCGGGTCGAGGCCCCCACCGCTACCGCATGACGGCCCACAAGGAGGCGCTGTGGTCGGCGTTCCTGTGCTTCGCGGTGGCCGGCTGGATCGACGCCCTGCCCACCGGTGAGGCGGCCGCGCTGCTGATCGCTGCGTCGCTGCTGGGCACGGGCTGGTTCGCCGTGGGCCAGTACGTCTTCGTCAGCCGGGCCGACGTGCAGGACGGCGTCAACGACGCCCTTCCGCTGGGAGCCCGGGTCTGCGGGGCCCTGGCCATGGGCGCCAACCTCGTGGCCCTCGCGGGGCTGCTGATCGCCACGGGGCTGGCCCTGATCCAGGCTCTTTGAGGGCTACTCCGGCGGGTCGTCCCCGCCCAGGTGCAGCACCCAGTACCCGACATCGCGCCAGGATCCAGCCTTGAAGCCGACCCGCGGCAGCAGCCCCGCCTCCTTGAACCCCAGCGCTTCGTGCAGCGCGACGCTGGGCCAGTTGGGCAGCGCGATCCCCGCCACTACGGTGCGAATGCCCGCCTCCTCGAGCGCGGGGATCAAGGCTCCGTATAGCGCGCGACCGATCCCCCCGCCCCTGGATCCCGCCTCCACGTAGACCCCGACCTCGACGGTCCACCGGTAGGCGCCCCGGGGCTTCCAGGGGCCGGTTCTGCAGTACCCCACGACCTCGCCGCGCTGCTCGGCCACCAGCCAGGCGTGGCGCGGGTCCCGTCCGGCGAACTCCGCCTCCGCCTCCTCGAGCTCCCAGGGCCGGACCGCGAAGTGGTCATGCCCGGTCTTGATGGCCACGTTCGCGATCAGCACGATGGCGGGCAGGTCCGCCGCGGTCGCAGGCCGCACGCCGATGGTGTCCCGGCTCGCTGTCGTTCCCGCACGCCCCGGCGACAAGACGAAGCTCTCCATGACTCCTCCTCCTGGGCGGACGTGGACGCCAACCCACTTTCTCCACACTACTCCCCGGCGGGCCGAACACGAGCACGGGTTGGAAGAGCCGCTGATCCCTGGGTGTTGACATGCGCCGCCCGGGACCTACGAGGTAGCCGTGGCCGGCCGGGCCGACCCATAAACGGCCAAAATCAAAGACCTTTTCGTTTGACCAGAAACACACCAGGAGACGACTCCGAATGATCGAGGCGAACCAACTCGGCAAGCGCTACGGGGCGCTGGAAGCCCTCGCCGATGTGTCCTTCACCATCGGGCAGGGCGAGGTCGTCGGCCTGCTGGGCCCCAACGGGGCTGGCAAGACGACCCTGATCCGCATCCTGACCGGCTTCTTCGAGCCCTCCAGCGGCTCGGTGACCATCGACGGCATCGACGTGGAGAGCGACCCCCTCGCGGCCCAGGCGATCATCGGGTACCTGCCCGAGTCCACGCCGCTGTACCCCGAGATGCTGGTCCAGGAGTTCCTGGCCATGACCGCGGACCTGCGCGGCGTCGAGCGCAGCGCCCGGCGCAGCCTGATCTCCGAGGCCGTCTGGGCCACCGGGTTGGAGGACAAGCTCACCCGGCCCATCGCCGAGCTCAGCAAGGGCTTCCGGCAGCGCGTGGGCATCGCCCAGGCGATCCTGCACAAGCCGAAGCTCCTGATCCTCGATGAGCCGACCTCCGGCCTCGATCCGACCCAGGTGGACCAGGTCCGCGACCTGATCGCGCGCCTGAGCCAGAGCACCACGGTGCTGTTCTCGACCCACATCCTCACCGAGGTGGAGCAGGTCTGCGACCGCGCCATCATCCTGCTGAACGGCCGGGTCCGGGCGGACGCGCGGCTCGACGCCCTGCAGAAGACCCCCAAGGTCCTCGTGGGCGTCGCGACCGACACCGCGGCGAACCCGAGCGAAGTCAGCGCGCGCCTCGGGGCCCTGGACCTGTGCACGAACGTGCGTCCCCTGCAGCACACCGACGAGCAGTACCGCTTCGAGGTGGACGGCGCGATGGGCGCGGCCCTGGCCCGGGAGGTGTTCCGCCTCGCCCGGGACCAGCGCTGGGAGCTCACCGAGCTGCAGCCCCGGGTGCGGGATCTCGAGACGGTGTTCCGCGAGCTGGTGGCCACCCACGACCCCAAGGAGGCGGTGGCATGAACGCCTGGCGCAACGTCGCAGCCAAGGAGCTGCGCACCTACTTCCTGTCCCCGGTGGCGCTGATCTTCATCGCCACGTTCCTGCTCGCGTCGCTCTTCAGCTTCTTCTGGGTGGAGGGCTTCTTCGTGCGCGGCAGCGCCGACATCCGGCCCCTGTTCAAGTGGCTGCCGCTGCTCCTGGCGTTCCTGGTGCCCGCGCTGGGCATGCGCCTGTGGGCCGAGGAGGAGAAGGCCGGCACCCTCGAGCTGCTCATGACCTTCCCGGTGACGACCTGGTCGGCGGTCCTGGGCAAGTTCGCGTCGGGCCTGGCCCTGGTGGCGGTGGCGCTGGCGTTGACGGCGCCGGTGCCGATCTCGGTGTCGATGCTGGGCGATCTGGACTGGGGTCCCGTGGCCGGCGGCTACCTCGCAACGCTCCTGCTCGCCGGGGCGTACCTGTCGATCACCCTGTGCATCTCGGCCAGCACGTCGAACCAGCTCGTGGCCCTCGTCTTCGGCGCCGTGGCGTGCTCGATGCTCTACCTCGTGGGATCGGACACCGTCGCCGGCTTCTTCGGCGGACACGTGGCCGAGATCCTGCGCGGTCTGGGTGCCGGCGCGCGCTTCGACAGCATCCAGCGGGGCGTGCTCGACCTGCGGGATCTCGCCTACTACGCGGCCATCATCAGCTCCTTCCTGGCCCTGAACGTGCTGCTGCTCGAGCGGCAGCGCTGGTCGGGCAGCGCCCGCGGCGCGAAGGGCCGGATGAACGCGGGCCTCGCGGTGGCCCTGCTCGCCGCCAACGCCCTGGCGCTCAACGTGCTCGTCGCCCCGGTGCGCGGCGCGCGCATCGACCTGACCCAGAACCACGAGTACTCGATCAGCCAGGTCACCCGGGACCTGCTGCAGGGCCTGGACGAGCCGCTGCTCCTCCGGGGCTACCTGTCGGAGAAGACCCACCCGCTCCTGGCGCCCCTCGCTCCGCGGGTGCGCGACATGCTCGAGGAGTACGCCGCCCTGTCGCCCAACGTGCACGTCGAGATCCTCGACCCCACCCAGGACGAGGCGGCCGAGGCCGAAGCGGGCGAGGTGTGGGGCATTCGCTCCGTGCCCTTCCAGTTCGCGGACCGGCACGAGTCCAGCGTGGTGAACTCGTTCTTCCACGTGCTCGTCAAGTACGGCGATCAGCACGAGGTCCTGGGCTTCGACGAGCTCATCGAGGTCAGCGCCAACGGCATGGACATCGACGTGCGCCTGCGCAACCTGGAGTACGACCTCACCCGCACGATCCAGAAGACCGTGTACGGCTTCCAGAGCCTGGAGTCGGTCTTCGCCCGGCTGCCCTCCCAGGCGAGCTTCACGCTGTACGCCTCGGGCCGGGATCGGCTGCCCCAGGGCTACGAGGACGTGCCGGACACGCTCGAGGCGGTCGCGAAGAAGCTCGAGAAGCGCAGCAACGGCAAGTTCGTGTGGAAGCGCCTGGATCCGGACGATCCGTCCAGCGGCGTGACCCGCGAGCAGCTCGCCCAGCAGGGGATCAAGCCGCTGCAGGCCTCGATCTTCAGCGGCGAGACCTTCTACCTGCAGATGCTGCTGCAGATCGGTGACCGCGCCGAGCAGCTGATGCCCAGCGGCGGCAACAACGAAGCCGAGCTGGAGGAGGCGATCGTCGCGTCCCTCAAGCGCGGCGGACCCGGCGCCCTGAAGACCGTCGGCCTCGCCGTGGGTGGCGTGGAGCCCGAGCCGCCGCAGCCCCAGTACCCGGGGATGCAGCCGCCGCCTGCGCCTCCGGGTGCCCTGCCCTACCGCACCCTGCAGAACGCCCTGTCCGAGAGCTACACCGTCGTGGACGTGGACCTGATGACCGGGCAGGTGCCCGGCAACGTCGATGTGCTGGTGGTGCTCGACCCGCGCCAGCTCGATGACGCGGCGAACTGGGCCCTGGACCAGTTCCTGATGCGCGGAGGCAGCGCGATCATCGCCGCCGGCAGCCGCGTGCTCGACCTGGGCTCCATGAACCGCGGCCTGTCCCTGATGCGCGTGGACACGGGACTCACGGAGCTGCTGGCCCACCAGGGGATCAAGGTGGGCGGCGAGATCGTGCTCGACTCGCAGAACGCGACCTTCCCCATCCCCGTCACCCGCGACGTCGGTGGCTTCCAGGTCCGGCAGGTGCAGATGCTCCCGTACCCGGCGTTCCCCGACGTGCGGGCCAGCGGCATGAACCGCGAGCACCCGGCGCTGGCCGGCCTGCCCGGAGCGGTCCTGCACTGGGCCTCTCCGGTGGAGCTGATCGACGTGGACGGCGACGCACAGGCCGACGCGGACGCGGGCACGACGCTTCCAAAGCGAGAGGTCCTGCTGTCGTCCTCGGAGGAGAGCTGGACGACCGACCAGTTCGACGCCCAGCCCAACTTCGACATGTACGGCGAGCTGGGCTGGCAGATCGGGCCCGAACGCCAGTCCTGGCCGCTCGCGGTCAGCGCCATGGGGCCCATGACGAGCTTCTTCGAGGGCAAGGCCGCGCCCCAGCTCGGCGGGACCGACGCCGCCGCGCTCACCGGCGGGCAGATCTCCACGTCGCCCGAGCGGTCGCGGCTGGTGGTCATCGGCTCGGCGAGCTTCGTGTCGGACCCGGCGGTGGAGATCACCCGCTCGGTGTCGGATCAGTGGCTCAACAACGTGCAGCTGATCGCCAACCTGATCGACTGGAGCCTGCAGGACGTGGACCTGCTCAAGATCCGCAGCCGCGGCCAGCAGGCCCGGGTGCTGGAGCCCACCGAGCTCTCCACCCGCAAGACCTTCGAGATGGTGAACTACGGGATCGCGCTGCTCGCGGTGCTGGGTCTGGGGGTCTTCACCCGCGGACGCCGCCGGGACAGCGATCCCATGGAGCTCGACGCGCCGCCCCCCGGACTCCGGGCCGACGCCCCGGCCACGAACGAGAAGGGTGTCGCCTGATGTCCCGCACCAACATGATCCTGCTGGCCCTGCTGCTGATCCAGGGCGCCTGCCTCGGCTACCAGCAGCTGCAGCCCGAAGACGCCCCCGCCGGCGCAAGCCGCGGACTCCTGCTGCCCGGACTCGTCGTCGATGACGTGACCGAGGTCCAGATCGCCGAAGGCGGCGACGCCAAGGACGACGCCTCGGTGACCCTGACCAAGACCGGCGCGGGCTGGGTCGTGGCCGAGCGCTCCGACTACCCCGCCGACGCCGACAAGCTCGACGAGCTGCTCCGGGAGCTGGCGGCGCTCGAGATCGCGGACGTGGTCAGCGTGACCGGTCTGCACCAGGTCGAGCTGGGCGTCGGCGACGACGACTACACCCGCAAGGTCACGCTGACCACCGCCGGCGGGGACACCGTGCTGTACCTGGGCACCAGCGGACGCGGCAGCTCCACCCACACCCGGGTGGGCGGTGAGGATCGTGTCCTGGCGGTGCGCGACTTCAGCTCCTGGCGGGTGGCGGCGCGTCCCGACGGCTGGGTGCAGCGGACCATCGTGGACGTGGACCCGGCGACGGTCACCACCTTGGAGCTGGTGCGCGATGGCGCCGTGCTGGCCCTGACCCGGGAAGGCGAGGGCTGGCTCGTCGATGGGGCTCCCGCCGACGGCGAGGCCGTGGACAAGCTGCTGGCCAAGGCCGCCAAGCAGACCCTGAGCAAGGTCGCCGGCGCGGCCGACGGCGTCGCGCCGGGCGAGCTGTTGCAGGTGCGCCTGAGCACGCCCGACGGCGTGACCAGCTACCGGATCGCCGACGGCGAGGAAGAGGGCAAGTTCGTGCTCGCGGTGGACGGCGGCGGCCACATCGTGGAGGTCGGCAAGTGGGGCGTGGAGGCGATGCTCGACGCGACCGCGGACTCCCTCACCGCCGAGATCCCGATGGAAGCCCCCGAGGGGGACGCGCCCGAGTAGGGCGACCGGCTACACGCAGCGCCGACGGCTCCAGGCGACGCACCCGCACAGCAGGCCCGCCCACCACGCCGCCGCGGACCCGGCGCCGAGCGAGCTCTCACAGCCCGTGTTGTCCTCCACCACCTCCTCGACGGGGGGCGGCGGATCGACGAGGGTGAACGTGACCGGCTCGCTCCAGTCGCCCCGGCCCCACTGATCGCTGCCCGCCACCCGGGCCTCCCACGTGCCCGCGGCCCAGCGCAGGCCGGCGAGGGTGTACTCCGGGGTCCGCAGACCCGCGCGCAGCACCACCCGCTGCTCGTCCAGGGGCGGCGGCACCACCACGTCCAGGGGCGTCAGCTCGAGCCACCAGGCGAGCGGGTCGCCGTCGGGGTCCTCCCCCGTGGTCCAGGTGAAGGTCGCGTCGTCCCAGGACAGCTCACCCCCCGCGCCCGGGGTCAGCAGCGTCGGCGGCGTGGGGGCCGCGTTGGCCACCGCCAGCACCGCAGCCCCCGCGTCCACGCGACCGGCGCCGAAGAAGGGGCTCCACCCCGTCGCGTCGTAGGTCGTCGTCGTGGGGGCGACCTTGTTCGCCGTGGCGGCCAGCACCTGCCGGACCTCGGCCTCGGTCAGACGGGGGTTGGCGGCCAGCATGAGGGCCACCGTCCCCGACACGACCGGCGCCGCGCCCGACGTGCCCCCCATCTTGTCGGTGTACTCGTTGTTGTCGCCCGCGCCGTTGAACCCGATGTCGCCGAACATGTCCGTGGACCAGAGCCCCGGGCGGCCGCCGCCTCCCCCCAGGCCCCCCGACGGTGCGCCGATGTCCACGTGGTTGCCCCAGACCGAGTAGCCCCACTTCTGGCCCCGGTCCGTGACCGAGCCCACCGCGATGACGTTCTCGTTGTCCCGCAGCATCGGGTACTCGTTCTGCTCGCAGCCCGAGTTGCCGGCGGAGAACACCACCACCGTGCCCAGCCCGTCGCGCCCCACGTACCGGGCGTAGTCCATCGCCTCGTTCAGGGGTGGCAGATCGCTGATGGGATCGCAGGGCTCCTCGGTGTTGAAGCCCCAGCTGTTGTTGAGCACGTCCGCGCCCCGGTCCACCGCCTGGACGAACGCCGAGTACATCTGGGACAGGCTCGCGCTCCCGCCGATCAGCCGCACGGGGAGGATCTGCGCGCCCCACGCGACGCCGGCCACGCCCATCCCGTTGTTGCCGATGGCCGCCGCCACCCCCGACACGACGGTCCCGTGCGCGGGGTTGTCCTGGCCCTCACCGGGGCTCGCGTCGGCGTCACCATCCAGCAGGTCGATGCCCGGCTGCACGGTGGGCAGGTCGGGGTGCTCCTCCACGCCGCCGTCGATGATCGCGATGAGCACCCCCGCCCCGTTGGTGATCTCCCAGGCCGGCAGCACGTTGATGTCCGCCCCCGGCAGCCCGCCCTCGTTCTGCCCCACGTTCTCCAGGTGCCACAGCTCGGCGGCGTACGTGTCGTCCAGCGGCAGGTCGTGCAGCTCGGTCGGCACGATCAGGTCCGGGTACGCCCAGATCACATCGGGGCGCTGCTCCAGAACCGCCGCGAGCTCCGCGGGATCGGCCTTCGGGTCGTCCAGCAGGTAGACCGGCCACAGCCCAGGCAGCCGCTCGGTGCGCGCCCCGTGCGCCGTCGCCAGGCGCGCCAGCTCCGATGCGGACGGCTCCACCTCGAAGCGCAGCAGGACATCGCCCGTGGGCTCGCCGGGCAGGGTCGCGCCCAGGGCGACACCGGGGAGGAGCAGGGCGACCGCTGCGAGGAGGCTCTCCTTGGACATTCCGCAGGTATATCAGCCGGCCGAAGCCCGCGCCCCCCGGAGTCCGTCCCAGACGAACAACGCCAGGGCGACCCACACCAGGCCGAAGCCCGCCCACCGGGTCGCCGACATCGTCTCCCCCAGGAGCGCGATGCCGCACACGAACTGGATGCTGGGGGCCAGGTACTGAAGCACGCCCAGCGAGCTGAGGGACACGCGGTTCGCGGCGGCGCCGAACAGCAGCAGCGGCACCGCGGTCACGAGCCCGGCCCCCAGCAGCAGCGCGTCGTGCTGCCAGTCCAGGCGGAACAGCGTGTCCTGCCCCTGGGCGCGCAGCATCACCAGGTAGCCCAGGGCCAGCGGCGCCACGAACGATGTCTCCACCGTCAGGGCCGCCACCGACGGCACCCCCGCCTTCTTCTTGAGCAGCCCGTACAGCGCGAAGCTGAACGCGAGGACGAGGGCGATCCAGGGCACCCGCCCGTGGTCCACCGCGAGGACGCCCACCGCCACCGACGCCAGCCCCATGGCCACCACCTGGGCCCGCCGCAGCCGCTCCCCCAGCAGCCCCACCCCCAGGGCCACGGACACGAGGGGGTTGATGAAGTAGCCCAGCGACGTCTCGACCACGTGGCCGTTCTGCACGGCCCAGATGTAGGTCAGCCAGTTCACCGTGACGAGCGCCGAGGCGCCCGCCAGCAGAGCCAGCTGCCGCCGGGTCACGGCCCGGATCCTCCCCAGCCGCCCGCGGACCAGCAGCCACACGGCCAGCAGCGCGAAGGTGCCGGTGATCCGATGCCCCAACACCTCGGGCGCCGACGACGACTTCAGCAGCGCCCAGTACAGCGGAAAGAACCCCCACAGGCCGTAGGCGCCGAGGGCCTGGAGCACGCCGGCCCGGGAGGGCGAAGAGGGGGCGGGGGCGTCGATGGCGCGGCAGCGTAGGTCGGAACGATCGACGGCGCCTGTTTGCCGTGCGCTACGCTCTCCGCCCGATGCGGTTTCCCCTTCTCGCGGCCACGTTCGCCCTGACCCTGGTGGCCTGTCCGTCCGAGCCGGTGCCCGAGCCCGAGCCACTCGGGGCCGACCCGGTGTGCGGCGACGGCATCGTCAACGGGCAGGACGCCTGCGACGACGGCAACGGGTTCGGCGGCGACGGCTGCTCCCCTGCCTGCACCGTCGAGGCGCTGCCCGGCGAGCGGCCCGGCAACGACACGCACCTGTCGGCGCAGCTGCTGCCGGCCGCCGGGAGCGTCGTCGGAGGGCTGCCCGACGGCGACCGGGACTGCTTCGGCTTCAAGGTCGAGCAGGGTGGCTGGATCGCCGCGGACGTGTCCGGCGAGGACGGCTGCCCGGCCGTGCAGCTGAGCCTGCACGGTCCCGACGGCGGGATGATCGCGAGCGGCACCCCGCGCGAGACGGGGGGCTGCTCGGCCATCGACCCCATCCGCGACGTGGGCGCCCGCTTCGCCCCGGCCGGGGTCTGGGCGGTGTGCGCGCAGGGCTTCCTGGGGGCGGGCGTGCCCACCTACACGCTGACGGTGGAGCGCGGCGACGACACCTGCGCCCTGCCCGGGTGGCCCTTCACCTCCGACGGCGACCCGGATGGTGACGGCGTGCCCAGCGTGTGCGACGCCGACGACGACGGGGACGGCCTGGAGGATGGCGACGACAACTGCCCGAGCGTGCCCAACGCGGGCGCACCGACGCCCCTGTTCGTGAACGACGGCGGCTACATCACCAGCTGGCTCCTGGCGGGCCCCCTGCCGGACCTGCCGTCGGAGAGCGCGTGCCTGCCTTCGCTGACCCAGGTGCTGGGGGACGACGCGAACGCCGAGCCGGCGCTGGGAGATCCCGCCGGCGACACCGACTTCTTCGCGTACTTCACCAGCGGGTCCCGCATCAACTTCCTGAACACGATGGGCGGGCCGACCCCCCGGGAGGTCTACGGCGCCGTCTGGGTGCGCAGCCCCACGGCCCGGGACGTGACCCTCGCCATCGGCGCCGACGACGGCGTCCGCGCGTGGCTCAACGGGTTGCAGGTCCTGGAGATCGCCAGCTGCCAGGGCGCCAACCGCGACCAGTTCACCGCGGAGGTACAGCTCGCACAGGGCTGGAACCGACTGCTCGTGGAGGTGCGGGATCAAGGCGGGGGCTGGGCCATGTTCGTGCGCTTCAAGGACGGCGACGAGCCGATCACGGATCTCGAGGTGTCCCTGGACGCCGACGGCACCTGGGCTCCGACCCAGTCCGATCTGGATGGGGACGGCCAGGGCGACGTGTGCGACGAGACCCCCACCGGAGGCTGACGTGCGTTCACCTGCCCTGCTGCTGCCCGTCCTGCTCCTGCTGGGGTGCCGGCCGGCCGACGACACGCCGAGCTACCCGGACGTGACCACCTACGACTTCGAGGCCGCCGAGCCCTGGTTTGAGTGCCCCGACGCCGACGACTTCCCCGACGAGGTGACCATCGCGACGGTGTACGACGCCGCCACCCAGGACTTCGGCGACCCCAACACCCGCGACCTGGAGGCCCTGACCGATCTGCCCACGGGGGACTGGAAGCAGATCGGGCTGTGGTTCCAGCTCGAGTGCCCCGACGCAGCGGGCGGGTGCGACGACTGGGACCGGGCTGGATCCCTGCAGGTCGCGCTGGACGCCGATGCCGCCCCCGGCGAGCGCCAGTGGGCCGAGCTGGCCCGCCACGTCACGCCCTACGACCGCGGCATGTGCCAGTACATCGACGTGACCCCCATGGCCTCGCTGCTCCAGGGCAACACCCTGTTCACGTCCCACATCGACACCTGGGTGTCCCCCGGGTGGCTCGTCACGGCGAAGCTCGTCTACACCCCCGGCGAGCCGGCAGACACGGAGGTCATCAACATCTGGGGGCACCGCTCGATCACCGTCGGCAACACCGCGCCCGAGGGCAACGTGGACTCCCAGGTGGATCCAGTGACCGTGTCCATCCCCGCCGACGCACGCCGGGTGCGGGCCCACCTGATCACCACGGGCCACGGCTTCGGCCACAGCGGAAACTGCGCGGAGTTCTGCGGCATGCAGCACGACCTGATCGTCAACGGCGAGGCCCACAGCTGGAGCGGGTGGCGCGACGACTGCGATCAGAACCCCGTCAGCCCCCAGGGCGGCACCTGGACCTACGCCCGCAACGGCTGGTGCCCGGGATCGATCTCGGTGGGCAAGGTCATGAACATCCTGGAGTCGGTCACCCCGGGCGAGGACGCGATGATCGACTTCGACATCCGCCTGGGCAACGGCGCCGAGTACAACAACGCCCAGCCCGTGGACGGGGCCCCGTTCACCCGCGTGTCGCTCAAGCTGTTCATCGAGCGGTAGCCCGGCCCCCGGCTACCCCAGGCCGAACTCCTTGCGCAGCACCCGGTCGGCCTCCTCCACTCCCGCCGGCTGATCCAGCCCCTTGAGCACGATCACCAGCAGCGCCACCCCGGCCACCAGCCCGAACCCGAGCCACACCCCCGCCGCGTGCCTGCGCTCCGCGCTCGCGGTGAGGTCGCCGAACACGCCCCCCGCCGCCTGCACGGCGCTCGACCGCACCCACGCCGAGGCCCCCGACGGCCGCGCCTGCCCCTCGCCAAGGGCCCGGAGCAGGTTGCGCCGGTCGCGCTTCCGCAGGTCCACCGGCGCGGAGAACCCCAGGCGCTGCACCAGCCCCAGCTGCGGATCCGGCAGGAAGCCCAGCCCCTCGCTGCCTGTCAGCACGATCAGCTGGGGGACCTGACTGCGCACCACCGGCGGCTCCAGACGCAGCCGGCCGCTGGTCTGGGCCAGCTCCTGCTCCAGCTCCACCTCCAGGATGGAGCTGCGGACGAGGGTGCGGCGCGCGACCACAAACCCCGTCAGTCCGCCCCCCGCGTCCCGCACCTCGGTCATGCCGGGCGTGGTGCTCACCACGGTGACCGGATCGGTGGACACGACCGCCAGGGGCAGGAACGCCTGGGACCCGACGCCCCCCGGGACCACCTGCCGAAAGCGCGAAGACCACCGGATCGTCCTGCCCACGAGCTGCCCCCGGTGCACCGCGGCGAGCACGTCGAGGGTCGGCAGCTCCTCCCTCGCGCCCAGGACGACCGTGTCCGCTCGCGCCGATCCCGCCAGCAGCACCCACACCAGGACCACCGCGGCCATGTGGCTGTGTTCGGGGCGCATGACTCAGGGACTCACGAGGCCATCGACGCCGGCGTCGAACACGGTCACCTCGGGCAGGATGGGCGAGGCCAGGGCGATCAGCTGGAGCATCGAGCCCAGGTGCAGCGCCACGAAGACGAAGACCGGCAGGATCAGCGCCTGACGCTCCGAGCTCACCGACCGGAACGCCCCCCGGATGAACACCGACACCGCCACCAACAGCGCGACGCACGTCGATCCGAGCGCCAGCACCGGTCCCGCGAAGCTCGACGAGTGGTAGTACAGCGCCACCAGCGGGGCCAGCACCGCCATCACCAGCGTGCCCGCGAAGATGGACGCCGCGAACTGCGCCAGCAGGTCCGCGGGCCGCCCCGGGGCCCCCGCCAGCTTCCAGGTGAGCAGGCCGCCGGGGATCGCGGTCAACGCCGAGAAGAGCACCACCATCGGCACCTTCCACAGGTTGGACAGGGCCTGGGGCCAGGACGAGCTGCCCGCGGCGAGCCCCCACAGGGCGCCGAACCCCAGGGCCATGAGCAGGGCCGCGGCGGCGAGCTGCAGGGTTCGAGAGGAGCTCGCTTCGGAGTCGGGGGTCCGGCCACGGGCGAGGTCGAGGAGCGTCAGGAAGCGTTCAATCACGGGGTCCTCCTTGGTCGTGTTCGTTCGAACAGACTCTGGGGTCCCGATGCGGACGCTGGATGCAGCGGCGGTGAAACGTCGAGGCGGGGGCTGTGAATCCTCTGTGAACCGCCCCCGGGGCTCAGGTCTGGCGGCGGATCTGCTTCGCCAGGGCCTCGGCCAGCTGCTCGGGAAGGAACGGCTTGGCGAGGTACTCGTCCATCCCAGCGGCCAGGCAGCGCTCGCGCTCGTCCCCCAGGGCGTGGGCGGTCACCGCGACGATCTTGTTGGTGCGCTGTCCGCCCTCCATGCGCCGGATCTCCGAGGCCGCCTCGTAGCCGGTCATCCCCGGCATCTGGCAGTCCATCAGGATCACGTCGAAGGGCTTCTTGGCGACGCGCTCGACGGCCTCGAACCCGTCCGCGGCGGTCTCCACGTCGTACCCGAGCCGCTCCAGCACCTTGCGCGCCAGCTCGCGACCGACGGGGTTGTCATCCACCACCAGCACGGTGCCGCTACCGATGCGGTGCCCGATCCACGACGCCGGCTCCTGGTGGATCGACGGCACCACGCCCAGCATCGTGTTGACCTCGCGCCACATGTGGCTCTCGAGCACCGGCTTGCCCATGCGGCCCGTGGTCAGCGCCCCGAAGCGCGCCGTCTCGATGGACTGGCCGAAGGGCATCACCAGGATCGCGGGCACGCGGCGCAGGCTGCGGTCGTCGCTCATGGCGGCGGCCACCGACAGACCGTCCCGGCCCGGCGCCCGCGTATCCAGGATCACCAGGTCGAAGGGCACCTCCTCGGTGCGCAGCGCCACCAGCGCAGCGTCTCCGTCGCCCACGTCCACGACCTGGGCGCCCCAGGCGGCGAGCAGCGTGCGGATCACCACCCGCGAGGGCTCCTCGCCATCCAGCACCAGGATCCGCTTGCCCCCCAGGCCCCCGGGACGCAGGCGCGC
Source organism: uncultured Pseudomonadota bacterium (assembly GCA_937891735.1). Taxonomy (GTDB): domain Bacteria; phylum Myxococcota_A; class UBA796; order UBA9615; family UBA9615; genus JAGSHC01. Next base: position 38,564 of record CALAGR010000459.1, read on the forward strand.
CTCGGCCGCCTCCTGGGGCGCGCGCTCGGGGATCTGGAACCAGAACAGGCTGCCCGACGGCGCCTGCTCCGCGCCGATGGAGCCGCCCATGCTCCCCACGAGCTCGCGGCTGATGGCCAGCCCCAGCCCGATCCCGCCGAACCGCCGGGTCTGGAACGTGTCCGCCTGGGTGAATGGCTGGAACAGCCACTCCGTGTCCTTCTTGTCGAGGCCGATGCCCGTGTCGAGCACCTCATAGCGCAGCACGGAGCCGCCGTCGGGCGACCGGGAGCGCACCGCGCGCACGCTGATGGAGCCCTTCTCGGTGTACTTGACCGCGTTGCCGATGAGGTTCACCAGCACCTGGCGCACCCGGTCCGGATCGCCGCGGATCCGGCGCGGCACCGTCGGGTCCGCCAACCCGGACAACACCAGCCGCTTGCGCTGGGCCGTCACCGACAGCGTGCGGATCGCGTCCTCCAGCGGCGCGCGGGGATCGAAGTCGTCCTCCCGCATGGGCGCCTGCCCCGCCTCGATCCGGCTGAAGTCCAGCACCTCGTCGATGACCGTGAGCAACGCGTCGGCGGACTGCCGGATCGCCACGGCCTGCTCGCGCTGCTCGGGCTGCAGGTCCGAGTCGAGCAGCAGCTCGTTCATGCCGAGCACCCCGTGCATGGGGGTGCGGATCTCGTGGGACACCCGGGCCAGGAACTCCGACTTCGCCCGGCTGGCGGCCTCGGCCTTGTCGCGCGCGAGGCCGAGCTCGCGGTTCGCCTCGCGCAGCTGGTCCAGCGTGCCCACGGTGACGGCCAGCGCCCGGCGCCGGGAGTGCTCGTACAGCCCCGCCACGGCGGCCACGAAGAACGCCAGCAGGGTCACCCCGGCGGCCTCCACGGGGGCGCGCTGGCCGGGCCGGTAGGGCTCGGGAAAGACGTATCCCGACTGGTCGAGGATGAACAGGCCGATCATCACCAGGCCGACCGCCGCCGCCGTGCCCAGGCCGGCCTTGCGGCCCCCGAGGATCGCACCCAGCAAGGGCAGGATGGGGTACGCGATCATGTTCGCGGCGTCCAGGCCCCCCTTCTGCAGCGACACGCTGGCCAGGACCACCAGGAGCTGCAGGGGGAACAGGATCGCAGCCAGGCCGGAGCGGCCGGAGCGCAGCAGCGCCAGGACCATGCCCAGCATGACCAGCTCGAGCACCGCGGTGGTCGCCGTCGTGGACCAGCCGCCATAGGCAAACAGCACGGGCACGAGGTACAGCGCGAGCAGGATCGCCAGGGTCACGCAGAACCAGGCCAGCAGGCGGGCCCGGTCCAGGACGTGCTGATCCTGGCTGCGCACCGAGTCCGGAACCAGGCGCTCCACGAGCCAGTCGAGCCCGGACGCGGCCTTCGCGTCGGGAGGATCCAGTGGGGGCCCGGGGTCAGACATCGCGGTATGGTCGCACGAGTACGGATGACCTGCCCGGGAGGGATCAGTGAGCTTCAGGGACGCGCTGTTGTCGGCGGGACTGGTGGACGAGAAGGCGACGAAGGCCGCCGAGCGCGAGACCGCCCACGCAGCCGTGGCGAAGGTCGCCTCGGAGCACGCCAGGTCGGTGCGCCGCGGATCCAGGCGCTGGTACGTCGCGCAGGCGGACGGTCGGGTGACCTGGCTGGAGCTGGACGCGGCGGCCTGCAGGGCCCTGGAGTCCGGTCAGCTCGCGATCCTGGAGCACGACGGCGCCACCGTGGTGATCGACGGGGCCGCCGCAAAGCGGCTGTTGGACGTGGCCCCAGAGGCCATTGCGTGCCTCAACCTGAGGTGATCAGGGGGCCGCGCGCCGGGACAGCACGAGCTGGCCCTTGTCGTTGATCGCGAGCAGCCGCACCCGCACCGACGCCCCCGGCTCGACCCCCTGCACGGTCCCGTCGGGGGACCACTCGCTGCGGTGCACCAGGCCCTGGTGCTCCCCGAGGCTCACGAACACCCCGAACTCCTTCACGTCCGCCACGCGCCCGTCGTACACGCCGCCCACCCGCAGCTCCAGCGCGAATCCCGCGATCTGCGCGAGGGCCTGGGCGATCGCCTCGGGATCCCGGCTCATCACGACCACCAGGCCGTCGTCGTTGACGTCGATGCGGCAGCGGGTCGAGCGCTGCAGCTCCTTGATGGTGGCTCCCCCCTTGCCGATGAGCCGGCCGATCTTCGCCGGATCCACCCGGATGCTCTCGGTGAGCGGCGCCCCGGCGGCGAGCCCGTCCCGCGGCGCCGACCGCATCGACGTCATCTCCGCCAGGATGTGCCGGCGACCGACCGTCGCCTGACCCAGCGCGGCGCGCAGCAGCTCCACCGACAGCGAGCCGAGCTTGTTGTCCATCTGGATGGCGGAGATCCCGTCCGCCGTGCCCGCCACCTTGAGGTCCATGTCGCCCAGGCGATCCTCGGCGCCGCAGATGTCGCTCAGCACCACGGCGCGCGAGCCGTCACTGACCAGGCCCATGGCGATGCCCGCCACCGGCGCCGCAAGGGGCACGCCCGCGTCCATCATGGCCAGCGTGCCGCCGCACACCGTGGCCATGGACGAGGAGCCGTCGGACTCGGTGATCGTGGACACGACCCGGATGGTGTACGGGAAGGTCTGGCGGGCAGGCAGCACCCGCTCCAGGGCGCGCCGGGCGAGGGCGCCGTGCCCCACCTCGCGCCGTCCCGGGCCGCGCGAGGGCCGGGCCTCACCCACCGAGTAGGGCGGGAAGTTGTAGTGCAGCAGGAACCCCCGGGTCTCCTGCCCGTGCATGCCCTCGATGCGCTGAGCGTCTCGGGGCTCGCCCAGGGTGCAGCTCACCAGGGCCTGGGTGTCGCCGCGGGTGAACAGCGCCGAGCCGTGGTTGCTGGCCAGGATCCCCGCCTCCCCCGAGATCGCGCGCACCGTGTCGGCCCCGCGGCCGCCCATGCGCTGCCCGTCCAGCGTGCGCTCCCGGGCGCGCTGGTGCAGGAACCCCTCAAACGCCGCGGCGGCGAGCCGGTCCGCGTGGGGATCTCCCCCCAGGAGCGTGATGGTGTCTGCCTTTGCGCCGGCCAGCCCCGCCTGGCGGTCCGTCTTGGCAGGCTCCGCCAGCGCCGCGTCGACGACCTCGCCC
>CALAGR010000460.1 GCA_937891735.1 uncultured Pseudomonadota bacterium
CGACGTCCTGCACGTGCACTGGCGCGCGGGGGGCGCTGCGGGCGGGGATCGGCGTCAGGCGACGGCGGGCGGCGGCCTCCAGGGAGCCGAGGTGGGGCGAGCCGGGTCCCAGGATCATCGGCGGACGCAGCACCACCACCGACAGCTCGGGGCCCGCCGCGTCACGCAACAACGACTCCATCTCCGCCTTGCTCTCCCCGTAGGCCGAGCGCACCGCGCGCAGCACCGTGTCGGACGACACCGCCACGATCCGACGCACGCCGGCCTCCTGCGCCGCCCGGATCAGCGCCCGGGTGCCGTCCACGTGCAGGGCCTGCAGGGCCGCCGGATCCGATGAGCGCACCAGGCCCGCGAGGTGCAGGACCTCGTGCACCCCCTCCAGGGGCCCCGCCAGCGTGTCGGGCCGGGTCAGATCTCCGTCGATGAGCCACGTCTTGTCGCCGGTGACCCAGGCGCGATCCGAGCGCGGCCGCACCAGCGCCCGGTGGTGCAGCACCGCGTCGTTGAGCAGTCCGCAGACCACGCGGCCCAGGCGTCCGGCGCCCCCCGTGACCAGGATCCGCCCCGTGCCGCGGGCGGGGCGCGCGAGGGGATCCCCGGGCAGGTCACGGCGGCGCTCCCCCAGATCCGCGACAGGGCCCCGCGGATCTCCGGGCGTGTAGGTCACCCCGGCTCCCCGGTGGCCGCCAGGGACTCCCAGTGCTCCGCGACCATCGAGGGCGTCGCCACCCAGGCCTCGCCGGAGTCGAGGATCTCCGAGAGCACCGCCCGGTACAGGTCCCGAAGCACCGGCTTGCCGAACAGGTGGGGCTCGGGGTGGGTCAGGAAGTGCACGAGGCCGCCCAGCTTCCGCAGGTGCCGGTACTTGCGCCGAAGCACGTCCACCAGGTCCAGCCCCCGATAGCCCAGGAGCAGCAGGCGGTCGTCGGCGGGCATCGTCAGCGGCAGCACGAGGCAGCCCCGACGCCGGAACGGGAACGCCGTGCCGCAGCCCCGCCGGGGGCCCAGCAGGGTGTGGGTGTCCGTGTCCGGCACCGAGCTGTCCCAGGCGAAGCGCGGGCCCACGGCCTCGTACAGCGCGTCGCTCACGAGCAGCGACGGCGACCGGAAGCCGCGGATGTCCGCGCTGCGCACCCGCTCGCGCACCGAGTCGAGCCGGCGGGCCGCCACGTCGGCGGGCTCAAAGGCGATGCGGTTGTCGTGCGTGTCGCCGTGCAGGCCGATCTCGCCGCCCGCCTGGTGCACGGCCTCGATGAAACCTTCATCCCAGCGGTAGCCCTTGCCCACCAGGAAGAAGCACGGCTTCAGGCCCAGCGCGACCATCTCGTCCAGCACGGTGCCGGCCAGGGCCATGCCCTCCTTCGTGTCCACGTCGTGGGTGACGAGCAGCGGAAACCGCCGGCCTCCGGGCCACGCGCCGCGGGACGGGGCGGCGTCGACGCTGACGTTGCCGGCCTTCAGGCCGCGGTACAGCTCGGCGCGGAACCCGTCCAGGCGGGGCTCGATGGGCCACGCGGGATCCGGCGGACAGGCCTCCGGCTCGTGGGTGGGGCGCCCCGCCACGACGGGATAGAGCGCCATCCGCAGCGGACCCGGTACCCAGTGGTAGGGCACGCGAAGCCGGGCGTGCAGCGGGGGGCGGGGGATGCCGAGATAGCGCTCCTCGACGATGGCCCGCAGCACGCGCCAGGGGTTGTAGGGCAGCAACACGCTGCCGTCGGCGCGCTCGGTCACGGCGTCGATCGGGTCCCGCGCGAGCAGGCCGAACAGGGCCGTCGCGTCGGCGGGCACGTCGCGGTCGCCGAACACCACGTTGCGACCGGCCGCGTCGCTCAGCGCCTGACGCAACGCCTCCTCGCTCTGGTCCCAGCGGGCGAGGTAGCGCAGGTACGAAGGGGCGAGCACGGTCGGCATCGACCCGGCGGATAGCACACCCTGAGGACCGGCGCAGCCTGCAGGGCGCCCTGTGGGTGTTCGTCAGCGTAGGATTCTGGCTTGCCCGGAGGATCCGAGTTGCGCTTCCTGCCCCTCCTCACCGCGATCGCGGTCCTGTTCCCGTCTGTCTCCCTGGCCGCCGAGGCCGACGAGCTCGTGCTCCTGCGGGGTGATCTGAGCTACGAGATCCTCGATGATCGGGAGGCTGATCAGCAGGGATCCCACATCGGCCCGTCGGCCTTCTCCCTGTCCGCGACCGTGGCGGGGGTGCTCACCGGCGCCGCCGACGAGCTCGGCCTGTTCGTGCGGCCCTCGGGGACCGCCGGGCCGCCCTACCTCGAGCTGCAGGTGCAGGACTTCTGGTGCGAGAACAGCCGCGACTGGCAGGCCTGCCACGCCCGCATCCGCGCCGTGCTGCTGCCCGCCCAGGGAGAGCCGCAGCGCTTCGAGGTCGAAGAGAGCGTGGACGGAGGGCTCCAGGAGCTCGCGCAGGCCCTGCAGGAGTCGATGCTGCGCGGGCTGTCCGGCTTGCCGTCGGCGGCGGGTCTGATGGTGGCGCGGTCCAGCACGCCGAGCGACGTCCTGCGCTACGGCTGGCTGACCAGGACTGACGGAACGGTGGTGCACGGCGTCGTCGCCGAAGATCCGAGCGGCGGTCTGTGCGTGGTCCGGGCCGGCGTCAGCACGCCGGTGGCGCTGGACGCGCTGGTAGACGTGGACGTGCGCGACATCCACCTCGTCGGAGCGCGGCAGGGGGGCCCGTGGCTGGTGGCGCGGTTCGCGGACGGGCAGCACATCGGCGGCGCGGTGATCGAGCGCGCGAGCGACGCCGACGGGACCTGGGTCCGCAGCCTGAACGGCGTGTACCTGCTCCCGTCCAGCACCACCGCAGAGGTGACGAAGGGGCGTTGGGGCGACCCGCTGGCCTGCCGTGAGCCGACGCCGGCCGCCACGGGAGGCTGGGCTCCGAGCCCCCGCGATCGTGCTCCGAGCCCCCGCGACCGGGTCGAGAAGCCCACCGGAGCCCTGACCCTGGTGGACGGGCGCGGACGGTCCATCGACTCCCAGGGGTTCGTGGACGACCGCCTGTACGCCGTGGACAGCGCCCACCTCGGCGACCGGCGCTGGAAGCGCTACCGGCTGACCTGGCAGCGCTTCGCGGATCGCACCGGGGAGCCATCGGTGCAGCTCGCCATCGACGACTACGTCGCCGGCCAGCGCCTGCGCGTACACGGGAACAGGGCGCTGATGGCGGCGGGCATCGGCACCGCCATCGCCAGCGGCGTGGTCCTGGCGATCCTCGGCACCGAGTCCCTCGTGAACTTCAACCTGATCGACGATCCGGGCCGCAACGTGGCCTCGGCCATGGCCGGGGGTGGGCTCGGAGTGGGGATCGGCTTCGCGATCGGCGGCCAGATCGGCCTGCTCGTGGCGGGGCGCCGTGCCAAGGGGGCGGACCGCTACCAGGATCTGCTGATGGTCCTGACCCTGGAGGAGGCCGAGCGCGCGGTGGGCGCCGCCAAGGCCGGTCCAGCGAGCGACGAGGAGTCCTGGACCCCTTGAGAGAGCTCGTCTTCCTGGTGCACGGGTTCATGCGGACCGGTGCGTCGATGCTCCCCATGGCGGTGGGGCTGCGGCGCCGCGACTTCGAGGTCCGCGTCGTCAGCCAGATCAACCTTCATCGGGACATCCCCACCCTCGCCGACGGGCTGTTTGGCCGGGTGGAGCGGGCGCGGGACCGGATCCAGGCGGAGACCGGGGAGCGGCCCAACGCGCACTTCGTGACCCACTCCATGGGGGGCATCGTCGTGCGCTCGATGCTGGCGCGGCACGAGGTGACCGGCCCCAACCGCGTGGTGATGCTGGCGCCCCCGAACCAGGGCAGCCGGGTCGCCCAGAAGTGGCGCGACGACATCCTCAAGCTGCCGTGGGGCGGCTTCGATCCGCTGCACAAGCTGCTGCCGGGCGTCCGGGGGCAGTGCGCCGCGGCCGGCGATCCCGACGCGACCTTCGGGGTGATCGCGGGGGTGAACCCGGCGAGCAACTCGGACGGCAAGGTGTTCGTGGACGAGGCGCGCTGGGAGCACGCCGACGACTTCATCGTCGTACCCTATGGCCACACGATGATCATGGCCCGGCCGCGGGTGGTGCAGCAGACCGCGGCGTTCCTGACGACGGGGCGGTTCCTGCCGCCGGACGTGGCGGAGCGGGGCGCGCGAGGGGATGCCGGTGGATTCGAGCACTGAGCGCATCCTCGGCTTCGGGCGGCGCCACCTCAGCAACGTCGCGTTCGTGGTGGGCTTCGGGTACGACGCCGTCACGCTGCGGCGCATCGACGGGCTGTTCGACAACGTCCTGCTGGCCTTGTACCTGCTCGCCCTGGGCGCGCTGCTGGTGCTCGAGCGGCGACGGGCGTGGCACCGCTCCGTGCCCGAGGCCGTGCTCCGGTTCCCCCGGGCCCTCGACTTCGGGACGCAGTTCCTCTTCGGAGGGCTCTTCTCCGCCTACGTCGTCTTCTACTTCAAGAGCGCCGGGGCGGTCCGCTCGTTCGGCTTCCTCGCCCTGCTGGCGGGGCTGATGGTGCTCAACGAGTACCGCGATGGCGCGCTGCGCCGGTTCGACTCGCTGCGCATCGGGCTGTACTTCTTCGTCGCCTTCTCCTTCTTCCAGTTCTTCCTGCCCGTGATCACCGGGGTGCTGCACCCGCTGATGACCGTGGCGGCGACGGGCTGCGCGCTGGTGCTCGGCCTCGCGGTGGTCTTCGCGAGCCACTTCGACGGTCCAGGGCCGGACAGCCCTCTGAGCATCGGCGGCCCGCGCCTGCGCCAACGCATGCAGCAGCAGGGCGCCCTGATGCTGGCCTTCGCGGGGCTGCTGGTGCTGCTGGGGCGACTGGGAGTCATCCCCCCCGTGCCGGTCTCGGTGACGGCGCGCCACGTCGCCCACTCGGTACAGAAGCAAGACGGGGACTACGTCCTGCAGGTCGAGCGCCGCAGCGCCCTGGAGGCGATGGGGCTGCGGACCCGGCGGCTGGCCTGGGCCCCCGGAGATCCCATCGTGGTGTTCACCGCGGTGTTCGCGCCCCGCGGCACGGCCCTCGAAGTAGCCCACCGCTGGGAGCACCGCGACGCGCACGGATCCTGGGCGCAGAGCGATCGGATCCCCTTCACGGTGCTCGGCGGGCGCGACGGCGGCTTCCGCGGCTACACCCGCAAGCGCAACCTGTCCCCTGGACAGTGGCGCGTGGTGGTCGAGACGGCCGATGGTCGACCCGCCGGCTCGGTCCGCTTCGTCCTCGTGGAGGGCCGCGAGCCCGTCCTGCGCGACGAGGTGCTGTAGCGGAATCCTTGCGGGTCGCGTGCTTGGCGAATATAAGAGCCAGCCCATGCCCCTAGACATCAAGACCCGCAAGCCGAGCTGGCTCAAGGTGCGCCCCCCCAGCGGGGAGCGCTATGCGTGGATCAAGGAGCGCCGCCAGACCCTGGAGCTGTCCACGGTCTGCGAGGAGGCGGCCTGCCCCAACATCGGAGAGTGCTGGAGCGCGGGCACGGCGACGTTCATGGTCATGGGCAGCGTATGCACCCGCGGCTGCCGCTTCTGCAAGGTGAACACCGCCCGGGATGGGCTGCCCCTGGATCCCGAGGAGCCGGCCAAGCTCGCGCGCACCATCTCGACGATGGGCCTGAGCTACATCGTGGTGACCTCGGTGGACCGGGACGATCTGCCGGACCAGGGCGCCCAGCACTTCGCGGACTGCGTGCGCGCGGTGAAGGAGGCGTCTCCGAGCACCCGCGTGGAGATCCTGCACCCGGACTTCCGCGGCGACCGGGATCTGGTGGCCATCACCACCCGGTCCGGCGCCGACGTGCTCGCCCACAACATCGAGACGGTGCGGTCGCAGAGCAAGCGCGTGCGCGACGGTCGGTGCGGCTACGACCAGTCCCTGAGCGTGCTCCGCGTCATCAAGGACGTGGACCCGGACGCCTACAGCAAGTCGTCCATCATGGTCGGCCTGGGTGAGACCGAGGACGAAGTGGTGCAGACCATGCGCGATCTGCGCGCGGTTGGTACAGACTTCCTGACCCTCGGCCAGTACCTGCGTCCCACGGCGCGGCATCTGGCCGTCGAAGAGTTCGTTCACCCCGATCAGTTCGCCGAGTACGAGCGGATCGGGCGGGAGCTCGGCTTCCTGTACGTCGCCAGCGGCCCGCTGGTTCGTTCGTCGTACAAGGCAGGCGAGTTCTTCATCAACAACCTGCTCGACGCGCGTGCCCGCGGTGAGGTGTGGTCCCCATCCGCTCCCACCAACGCGCCCGAGCCCGACCCCGCCCCCAGCGTCGCCCGACGCCGTTTGCGGGTGCTCGGATGAGCCGGAACACCCCGGAAGGCACACCATGAGCCTCCTGTCCGTGCTGAGCCCCAGCGGCGCAGCCAACAAGAACGCCGACCCCGCGTGGAGTCAGGACCGCCTGCTGTCGCTGCACCGCGCCATGGTCCGATCCCGCGTCCTCGACAAGATGATCGGCGACCTGCAGCGCCGCGGCCTGGTCAGCATCTTTGCCCCCGTCCGCGGCCACGAGGCCCACATCTACGCCCCCCTGCTCGCGCTGCGCGAGAGCGACTGGCTGTTCGCGGACACGCGGCAGGGCTCCGCGGCGCTGTACCGCGGGTTCGATCTGCGGGCCTGGCTGGCGCAGCTGCTGGGCGGCGCGACGGCGGTCCACCTGGGGCACGCGATGTCGATGGAGTTCACGGCCCGAGCCGTCAACTTCGTGTCCGTGAGCAGCCCCGTCGGCACGCAGATCATCCACGCCTCGGGCACCGCCCAGGGCATGAAGACCCGCGGCACCGACGACCTGGCGTTCGTCTGGTTCGGCCCCGCCGCCGCCGCGTCCGGCGACTGCCACTTGGGCCTGAACTTCGCCGGCGTCTACAAGGTCCCCGCGATCTTCTACTACGCCAGCAGCGGCGACCCCGCGCGGGACGCCGAGCGCCTGGGCAACGGGATCTTCGCGGATCGCGCGGAGGGCTACGGCATCCGCGGCGTGCGGGTCGATGGCAGCGATGTGTTCGCCGTCTACGCCGCCGTCGCTGACGCCGCGGCGCGAGCCCGGCGCGGGCACGGTCCGACGCTCATCGAGGGCGTCACGGGCGGGCCCGATGGCGACGCCGATCCGCTGGAGCGGCTGGAGGGCTACATGCGGTGGCGCCAGATCGATCCGACGCCCCTGCGCGAGCGCATCGACGCGTCGTTCGAGGCGGAGGTCAGCGGCCACGTCGAGCAGCTCATGGCGATGGCCCCCCCGGCGGACGACACCCTGTTCGATCATGTCTACGCGCGGCGCACACCGCAGCTCGACGAGCAGCGTCGTGCACACCTGGCCCACCGGGAGCGGTTCGCCAGCGGCTTGATCGACTGAAGCCCCGGGGACGGAGGACGGCACACACATGGCGGTCATGAACATCATCCAGGCGGTCAACTCCGCCCTGGATCAGGCGCTCGGAGCAGACGAGGACGTGTTCGTCTTCGGGGAGGACGTCGGCCGCTTCGGCGGGGTCTTCCGCGCCACCGACGGCCTGCAGGCGAAGTACGGCGCGGATCGCGTCTTCGACACGCCCCTGAGCGAAGCCGGGATCATCGGCACGGCCATCGGCATGGCCATCTACGGCCTCAAGCCGGTCCCCGAGATCCAGTTCAGCGACTTCATCTTCCCCGCGTTCGACCAGATCGTGAACGAGATGGCCAAGTTCCGGTATCGGAGCGGCGGCCAGTACACCTGCCCCGTCACGGTGCGCACGCCCGTCGGCGGCGGGATCCGCGGTGGCCACTACCACTCCCAGTCGCCCGAGGCGTACTTCGCCCACACCGCGGGGCTCAAGGTGGTCATCGCGAGCGACCCGTACACCGCCAAGGGGCTCCTGCTGACGGCGATCGACGATCCGGACCCGGTCATCTTCATGGAGCCGAAGCGCATGTACCGCGCGTCGCGCGCCGAGGTGCCAGAAGAGCCCTACAAGCTGCCGTTCGCCGCCGCCGTGGACCGCGAAGGCACGGACGTCACCATCGTGACCTACGGCGCGGTCCTGCACGACGCGCGCGCCGCAGCGGACCTGCTGGCCGAGAACAACATCAGCGCCGAGGTGATCGACGTGCGGTCCCTGGTCCCGCTGGACGAAGAGACGATCCTGGCGTCCGTTCGCAAGACGGGCCGGGTGGTCATCGCTCACGAGGCCGCGCGCACGTGCGGCTACGGCGCCGAGATCGCGGCCATCATCGCGGAGAAGGCGCTCCTGCAGCTCGAAGCACCGATCCTGCGGGTCACCGGCTACGACACGCCGTTCCCGTATTCGCTCGAGCAGCAGTATCTGCCCGATGCGCTCAAGATCTTCGAAGCCTGCGAAACCGTCGTCGACTACTAGGAGCCGAGGCATGTTCAGTTTCAAGCTCCCCGACATCGGGGAAGGCGTGGTCGAAGGCGAGATCGTGTCCTGGAAGGTCGCGGTCGGCGACGCGATCGCCGAGGACCAGCCGCTGGTCGAGGTGATGACCGACAAGGCCACGGTGGAGATCCCGTCTCCCCGGGCCGGCAAGGTGATCGCGCTGCACGGCGGCGAAGGGGACGTGGTCGAGGTCGGCGCCGTGCTCGTGGTGATCGACATGGGCGACGTGCCGAAGGCCGCCGCCCCGGCGCCCGAGGTCGCCGCCCCCGCGCCCGAGGTCGCCGCCCCCACGCC
>CALAGR010000461.1 GCA_937891735.1 uncultured Pseudomonadota bacterium
AGACCCGGTCCTTCGCCTCCTGCTCGGTGGGGTAGGCGCCGGCGGTCACGATCCGGGTGGGGGTGGACCAGGTGGGTCCGCCGCCCTTCGGGCCGCGCGGGGGGCTCGGGGCGGCGGGGGGCGGCGTGGACACCTCGACCACCGGGGCGGGCGCGGGGGTCGGGGCGGGCGTGGGAGTTGGAGTGGGGCGCGGAGTCGGAGTGGGCGTTGGGGCGGGGTTGGGAGTCGGAGTCGGAGTGGTGGTCGATGAAGGGGCGGCTGTGGAGGCGACCGGGCTGGGCGGGGGCGGCCGGAGCATGAGGTAGCCCCCGACGATGAGGGCAAACACGGCGACGGCGGCGAGGGCCGGCCGCAGCAGGGAGGTGCGCGCGACCGGGTCGTTCGTGCTGCTGGGGGTGTCGGCGGTGCTGGGAGACGCGGGGCCCAGCGCCTGCTCGACGGCGGCGGCGAAGGTCGCGCAGTCGGGGTAGCGATCATCGCGGTCCACGGACAGGGCGCGCTCGATGACGGGGTCGAGGCCCGGCAGGGCGCCCGGGGTGGCGCTGGCGGGCTCGTGGTCGCCGTCCACCACGCGGCGCATGACCTCGAACTCGCTGCCCGCGTCGAAGGCCCCCTGGCCGGTGGCGAGCTCGTACAGGATGGCGCCGAGGGCGAAGATGTCGGCGCGCTGGTCGAGGTCGGCGACGCCCTTGATCTGCTCGGGGCTCATGTACCCGGCGGTGCCGAGCTGGGCGCCGGTCCGGGTGCGCTTGTGGGGGGTGTGGTCGAGGTCCGCGTCGTCGGCGATGCGGGCGATCCCGAAGTCCACGAGCACGGGACGCAGGCCCTCGGCGACGAGCACGTTGCCGGGCTTCAGATCGCGATGGACGATCCCGCGAGCGTGCACGGCGCCGACCGCGGCGAGCAGGGGCAGGAACAGCGCGCGAAGCTGCGGCTCGGTGGCGGGGCGGCGGTTGTCGGCGATCCAGCGGTGCAGGGAGGGGCCCTGCACGTAGTCCATGACGAGGCCGGCGACGCCCGACTCGACAAGGATGTCGCTGACCCGGACCACGTTGGGGTGGGCGAGCTGGGCCTGGATGCGACCCTCGGCGACGAAGCGGTCGCGGGTGCGCGGGTCGGCGACCATGGCGGGGTCGAGGATCTTGATGGCGTGCAAGCTGCCCAGGACGGTGTGCCTGGCGAGCCACACGGTGGCCATTCCGCCCTCGCCGAGCTGGCGTTCGATCTGGTAGCTGCCGACGGTGCTGCCCGGTCCGATCACGGCGGGAGCATAGCGATCCGCGGGGACGGGCGACGCCTCCGGATGGTGCGGCAAGGGCCGGAGTTCGGCGCAGTCGGCCGGTTCGCGCGCCTGGGCGGTGCAGGTTCGCGCAGGTTGGCGTGCCGCCGGCCCCTTTCGGACCCACCTTGTGTCCCGTGCGTTGTCTCCTCCTCTTCGGCCTGTGGCTGGGCCTCGTGGTGCTCATCACCTGAGCCGCGGATCCCGCTGCCTGCCTGTCCACCCTCCGCCGCGGGCCCCTCGCCCGTGCGCTCCCGGCGTCCTTGTGCGACTGTCGTTGTCTGTGGACGCCCCCCTCGATCACGCTCGATCCGACGGACGCGCTCGCAGCCGGCTGCAACGGAGACCCGGGGAGCCCATGTCGCACCGATTCGCGCTGTGTGCGCTCGGCACCTCACTGCTCGCCTCGAACGGCGTCGCCGGCCATGAGTGAGCCCCAGCGGATCTGTCTCGTCACCGGCGCGAGCTCGGGGATCGGCGTCGAGACCGCCCGGGGCATGGCCGCGCGGGGCTTTCACGTCGTGCTCGCGGGCCGCAACCCCGAGCGCACCGCGGCCGCCGCCGCGGACGTGCGGGCCGCCACCGGCAACGACCGCGTCGAGCACCTCCTGGCCGACTTCAGCTCCCTGGACCAGGTCCGGGCGCTGGCCGCCGCCTTCAACGCACGCCACGACCGGCTGCACGTGCTCATCCACAACGCCGGCCTGTGGCACCCCCGTCGCCAGCTCAGCGCCGACGGCATCGAGGACACCTTCGCGGTCAACCACCTCGCGCCGTTCCTGCTGACGGAGCTGCTGCTCGACCCCCTGGCGAACGCGGCTCCGGCCCGGGTCGTGGTGGTCAGCTCGCGCTACCACCTCAAGCCCCGCTCGCTCGATCTGGAGGACATCCAGACCGTGTCGGGCGCCTACCAGGGCCTCGCTGTCTACAAGCAGAGCAAGCTGTGCAACGTGCTGTACGCCAACGAGCTCGCCCGGCGCGTCGCGGATCGCGGCATCACCGTCAACAGCCTGCACCCGGGCGACGTCGCCACGGGCATCGTCCGGGACAACGCCGTGCTCAACGGGCTCATCAAGATCGCGCAGCACTGGCTCCTCAAGACGCCCACCCAGGGGGCCCGGACCTCGCTGCACGTCGCCACGTCCCCGGACCTCCAGGGCGTCACGGGCCGCTATTTCGCCGAGTGCAAGCAGGCGAAGCAGTCGCCCCTCGCGTCCGACGCCGACCTCGCGGGCCGGCTGTGGGACCTGAGCGAACGCCTGACGGATCTGTGATCGCGGCGCGGACCGGCTACCGTTCCGCGCCATGAACACCTCCTTCGACCTGTCCGACCGCGTCGCCCTCATCACCGGCGCCAGCCGCGGGATCGGCGAAGCCATCGCCCGCCGCCTCGCCGGGGCCGGCGCAATCGTCGTCTGCACGAGCCGCAAGGTGGCTGGCTGCGAGGCCGTCGCCGCGAGCATTCGGGAGTCCGGGGGTCGCGCCGAGGCCCGGGCCTGTCACATCGGGGATCCCGCCGCCATCGCGGCCTGCGTCGCCGACGTGATCGCCGCCCACGGCCGCATCGACATCCTCGTCAACAACGCCGCCGCCAACCCATACTTCGGTCACGTGCTCGACACCGACGCCGCCGCCTACGCCAAGACCATCGACGTGAACATCGGCGGCTACTTCGCCATGTCCCAGGCCGTGGGCCGACACATGCGGGACGCGGGACGCGGCGCCATCGTGAACATCGCCAGCATCGACGGCATGCGGCCCGGCTTCATGCGCGGGATCTACTCGATCAGCAAGGCCGCGATCATCCAGATGACGAAGGTCTTTGCCCGGGAGTGCGCGCCCCTGGGGATCCGCGTCAACGCGATCCTGCCGGGCCTCACCGAGACGAAGTTCGCCTCCGCGTTGACCGAGAACCCGGCCATCGTCGAGATCGCGCTGCAACACATCCCCCTGGGTCGCATCGCCCAGCCGGACGAGATGACGGGGGCCGCGCTGTACCTGTGCAGCGACGCGTCGAGCTACACCACCGGCGCCTGCCTGGAGGTGGACGGCGGCTTCCTGCTCGTCTGACTCTGACTCCCGGCGCCCGAACGGAGCACCCTTGCTGACCGTGTTGAGCCTGAACCTCGCCCACGGGCGGTCCGACAGCTTTCATCAGGCGTTCCTGCCGACGGCCGCGATCAACGGAAACCTGGGTGATGTGGGAGATCTGCTCCAGCGGATCGGGGCCGACGTGGTGGCCGTGCAGGAGGCCGATGGGCCCTCGGTGTGGAGCGGGCGCTTCGATCACGTGGCCCACCTGGCCACGCACGCTGGCTACGACTGGCACGTGCGGGGCGTTCACGCCCGCTTTCCGGGGATCGTCTACGGCACCGGGCTGCTCAGCCGGCGGGACATGACCGACACCCATTCGCTGGCGTTTCGCATGACTCCGCCGACGATTCGCAAGGGGCTGGTCGTGGGCACGGTCGACCTGCACGGCCTGGCCGTGGACGTCTACTCGGTGCACCTGGACTTCGCCCGGCGCGGCGCGCGCATGGCCCAGGTGCGCAGGATCGTCGAGCTCGCCCAGCAGCGCGGCCGGCCGGTGATCATCGCCGGCGACCTGAACGCCGACTGGAGCCCCGGCGGAGCCACGCGCACCCTCGCCCAGGCGCTGGACCTGCACACCTGGCGGCCGACCCAGGAGTTCCCGACCTTCCCGTCGATGGGGGTGCGCATCGACTGGGTGCTCGTGTCTCGAAGTCTGGAGATCGTCGAACATCGGGTCCTGCCAGACCGCGTGTCCGACCACCGGGCAGTGCTGGTCACGGTCAAGCTCGCCTGAGCGGCCCGGGCAGGTCTGGGAGTCGCAGGGGCGCGCCGCCCAGGACCCTGTGAGTTGGCCCGACTCCTGCGTATCGTGTGCCCATGAACTACAAGCGCCTTCTGATCCAGACGATCCCCACCGCGGGCGCCATCGGCATGGCGGCCTGCGCGCCCACCCGCGGCGGCGGTGGCGGCGGCGGGGGCGATGACGACGACGCCACCAGCAACGACGACATCTTCGGGGCCTGGGAGCTGCGCTCGTACGGCTACGACGGCGAAGAGGCCTACCAGTACCCCTCGACCTACACGGACGAGGACGGATGCACGGTGACCACGGCGATCTACCTCGAGGTGGCCGCCAACCTGACCGCGTCGATGACCTCCGCCACCGACTACGAGGCCTGCTCGTACTACAGCGAGGGGTACGTGTACCGCTATCCCGGGGCGGCCCAGGACCTGGGCACCGGCATGCTCCGCATCGTCGTCGAGGACTTCCTGACGATGGACTGCCCCGAGAACCCCGGCGGCAACTCGCTGTCGTGCAGCTATGACGAAGGCGAGGACAGCCCCCAGGCCCGCGAGGTCGTCGAGCTGACCTTCCAGCGCGTCAACGCCAACGTGATCCCCGAGCCCACGCCTTCGGGGGACGACGACGACGACGTCCCCATGTAGCTCCGCCGCCCGCGTACAGTGACTCGAAGAGGAAAGCCCATGGACATCAAGCGCCTGTTGGTCCAGACGATCCCCGCCGCGGGGGCGATCAGCCTCTCTGCGTGCGCGCCGGTCCGCGACAACATCGGAGACGGAAGCGGCGGCGGCGGCATCTTCGGGGCCTGGGAGCTCAGGAGCTGGTCGGCGGCGGGCGGCACCCCCTACGAGTACCCCACCGTCTACACGAACGGCGACTGCACCACGACCCGCGGCTTCTTCCTGGAGATCGACCGGGAGCTGGTCGCGTCCATGGCCTCGGCGACGATCTACGAGGGCTGCCCCTACTACAGCCAGAGCTACGCGTACCGGTATCCCGGCGCGGCCGAGGACCTCAGGACCGGGTTTCTGACGATCAGCATCCCGGGGTGGTCCCTGAGCATGGACTGCCCGGAGAGCCCCGCCGGGGACGACATGGCCTGCTCCGGGACGTCGGGGGGGAGCGCCGCCGAGCTGGGCTTCGCGCGGGTCGATCCGAGCGTGATCCCCGCGTCGAACAACGGCGGCGGCGCGACGGATGGGGTTGATCTGTAGTGATCTTCGTCACCGGGACGAAGCGCTCTGGGACCTCGATGTGGATGCAGGCCCTCGTCGCGGCGGGGTTTCCGACGATCGGCTCGGCGTTCCCCTCCAACTGGCAGGACACGCTCCACCGGCACAACCCGCGCGGCTTTTACGAGTCGATGTTCCGCAACGGCGTGAACTTCGAGACCAACCCGCATCCCGAAACGGGGGTCTTCCTGTTCCCGGACCAGGTGCAGCGGCACGTGGTCAAGACGTTCCCGGGCGGGCTCAATCGCACCGACTACTCCTTCATCCACCGGGTGGTGGCCACGATCCGCGACTGGCGCAGCTACGACCAGTCGGTCAGGGCGCTCGTGGCCGACGACCGGCCGGATCTGCCCGGCCCCAAGCTGCCTCCGTGGTTGGAGTGGTGGCTCGAGAACTACACGCTGATCCGCGACGTGGCGATCCGCAAACACGCCGTCGTGATGACGAGCTACGACGCCGTGCTGCGCGACCCCGAAAAGACCATCGGGGGCGTGGTGGACTGGCTCGGCGGGGGAGATCGCGGGGCCGCCATCGCGGCGATCGACCCGTCGCTGCACCGCTCGGTGCCCGAGGCGCAGCAGGGGCCGGAGGACGAGATCGTCGAGGTGTTCGACGCCCTGTACACCGCCATCGACACCAGCCGCACCGTCTCGGCGGAGCTCGCCGAGCGCATGAACGCCACCCAGGTGCGGATCGTGACGCAGTACCGGGCGCTGCTGGAGGCCGCGCCGGGCTGATCGCGATGGGCGGACCTGACCGCTACTGGTCCGCGAGGGCGGTGTGGAAGCGCAGCGTGCACCCCCTCACGCTGACCAGGTCGCCGTCCACGAGCAGGCGCTGGTCCACCCGCTCGCCGTTGACCTTGACCGCCGCGAGGGGCGACAGGGCAGACACGAACCACGACTCCTGGGCGTCCATCGTGAGCTCGAGGGCGCGCCGCGGGAACCACTTGCCGCCCGGCAGCACCAGGTCGCAGTCGCTGGCGAAGCCCACCACGTGGTTCGGCTTCTCCATGGGGATGGCCGTGGGCTCGGTGCCCAGCAGCACGACGTGGGTGCGCAGACGCAGCCGGGCCCGCACGAGCAGATCCTCGATCTTGACCTGGGGCAGCCGGTGGGTCGACTCGGTGCCGGGGCCCTGCCAACGGTGCACGTAGGCGACGGCCGCGGCGGACTCGGTGGAGGTCAGGTTCTCGTCCCGGAACACCAGCACGTGCTGGCCCAGGGTCACGACGTCCCCGCTGGACAGCTCGGCGCTGACGACGCGGTCGTCGTTGACGAACAGGCCGTTGGCGGTCCTGAGGTCTGCGATCTGCCAGCGCCCGGCCTCGGTCGTGGTGAACCATGCGTGGCGCCGGGAGATCAGACGATCATCCAGCTGGAGGTGGCAGCTCCGCGCGCGACCCACGAGGCAGCTCGCGCCCCGGAGATCGAACACCGCCTCCCGCACCCGGCTTCTGAACACGACCAGCTTCGCCATCGGCTCCCGACTCCTGCCGCCCCAGCAGGCCAGCCCCATTGTGCCTGGGGCCTGGGGTCGGCGGTCCCCGCTACTTCAGGTCGACGTACACACCCTCCAGCGCCGTCGTCACCGCGTGCATCTGGTGCTGGGTGACGTCGATGCGGAGCTGGTGGGACACGTCCTTGGCCACGGGCTGGCCGCTCGGCTTCTCGGAGTTCATCACGCCGCCGGTGGCCATCTCGTCCGTCGGGGCGTTCTTGGACAGCCACTTGTTCTCGTCCGCGAGGGGACCGCCGATCTGCCACTGCGACAGCTTGTACAGCGAGCGATCCAGGACGTACAGCAGGTCCGTTTCGGCCGCGCGATCCCCCCTGAGGTTGGCGACCGTCCAGGCCGCGATGAGCCCCTCGATGGCGTACGCGTGGTTGCGGCGCCGGGTGAGGGTGTCGTGGGTGTGGATCATCCAGTAGCCCAGGGCGATGGCCACGTCGCCGAACAGATCCTTGTCCTTCCAGCCGGCCTGGTAGTACTCGGAGAAGGCCATGGAGCTCCACTGGTAGAAGCCCTTCGTGTCCTTGCTGTCGCGGTCCTTGGACCAGGCCTTGACGGTGTACGTCTCGGCCATGGCGCGGGCGCCCTTCTCGATGGCGGGGATGAGCTCGGCGTGGTCGAGCTGGCGCGCGGCCTTGGTCAGGGCGAGCAGGGACTCCCCGTCGTAGTAGGGGCTGGAGCGCGGGCGCCGCTTGCCGGACCGGTGGTTGAACTGGTCGGAGATGTGGCCGTTGTCCAGCTGCATCCAGAGCAGGAAGCGGAGGTAGCCGTCGAGCTTGGTCTCGAGCTCGGCCTTGTACGCCGGCTCCATCGGGGCCGGGGTCTTGAGGTACTCGACGATGGCCAGGGCCACCAGGGCCACGGAGCCGGAGTGGATCGCGTCCTCGCCTGGGTACTTCATCGTCAGGGTGCCCTCGCCGGGCCCCGGGACCGTCTGCTCGAACCAGAACTTCAGGCCCTTGTCGAGCGCCTCGCGGGTCTTGTCGGTCTGCTGGTAGCGGTAGCAGGTGCCGAGTCCCCACAGCGATCCTGCCTGGCGGACCTGGTGGTCGTCTTCGACCCAGGTGCCGTCCATCCAGTCGTACATGTAGCGGAAGTTGCCGGCGGGCTTCTGCCAGTTCGCCAGGAACGCCGAGCCGAGGTCGAAGCTCTGCTCGAGCACAGCCCGGTTCATCTTCAGCTCCATGGTGGTGCGGGGATCGGCGCTGGCGTCGCCCTTGATCTCCTTGGATCGGGGGTTCCAGTTCTGGGACGCGCGGATCTGCCGGATCGCCTCCGGGAACTCGCTGGGCAACGCCGCGAAGTCCAGGGTCTCGAAGGTGTCGCCGGCGGCGGTCTGGGAGGCGGACGGCGTGTCCGAGGCGGACTTGTCGCCGCCGCATCCGGCGGGCAACAGGAGGCCGAAGCCGATCAGCAGGGCGGTGGCGGGCAGGCGAAGAAGGAGCATGCGAACCTCAGCAGGGGTGATGGGCCGGGACCATTGCCCGGATCTCGGTGGACGGCAACCTGGGGCGAGCCTTCGCCCGGTCCGTCGGTGGGGCCGGGCCCCGGGATTGCCCTATCATTCCGGCCATGCGATCCCCCATCCCGAACCTGCTGGCCGTGCTCCTCCTCTGCAGCCTGATCGGCTGCGTGCCCACCCGGCGTGGCGGGGGCGGGGATGATGACGACGCCGCGGACGACGACGACGCCGCGGACGATGACGACGCGGCGGACGATGACGACGCGGCGGTCGGCACCCTGCAGGTCACGGGTCTGCCTGGCGGCACCCTCACGATGCCGTCGCTGTACGTCACGGCGAGCGCAGAGATCGCCCCCGGCGGCGTCGGCCTCAACGCCGTGATCGCGTACGAGTCCCTCTCCTGTGCTGTCTACCGCGGCTACTTCGCGACGGTCAACGAGGCCTACAGCCAGTACACGGCGGGCGAGATCGAGCTCAGCGAGTACATCGATGAGATCGCCCAGTCGGCCGCAGACAGCGGCCTGTTCCCCGGCTGGGGCGCCTACATCCAGTTCACCGAGGAGCCGGACCAGCAGTCCACCGGAGCGGACGTCGCCGTGATGGCCATCACCGAGGTGATCGACGCCCCCGACGGAGGCGGCGACATGGGCATGTTCACGGCGGGGATCACGGTGAGCGAGGACGGGGAGCCGACCCTGGCGATCACCGGCACCCAGGGGGGCCTGCAGGGCTCGGTGACCGGCTCGATGACCTACGAGGACGATGTCCAGGAGCAGGTGATCGAGGGGCTCCAGGTGAGCGTGACGTTCGACTCACCCCGGTGCGTGCTCGACCCGTAGACGCGCGACGTCTCGCCTGGCCCAGGCACTGTGACAAGCTGTGGCAGGACCGCAGGGGTGGCTGGGCGTAGATCAGAGGGCGTGCAGCGCCACTCCACCATCGTCTCGCTCCTCCTCGGCCTCGGCCTGGCGCTCGCCCTGGTGGCGGCGCCGCGCTCCGCGTCCGCCCTGGATGCGTTCTCGGTGAGCGCTCCGACGGTGGACGCGGCGGCCCACGTGCGGGTGAGCCAGCGCAAGGCGACGGGCTTCCTGGTGACGGCGATGGGCACGCTGCCGGTGTTGATGGGCATGCTCATGGAGGCCGACGACACCCAGGAGCCCGGGTCCCCGCTGGTGGCCACGGGGATGGCCATGCAGGCGACGGGCGCGGCCATGCAGATGCCCTGGGAGCAGCCCCGGCCGAACACCCTCGCGGGCCGGTCCCGGCCGACGGTTCGGGTGCTCGTGGCGTACAAGCAGGGCGGCGTCAAGATCGGCCTGTCGGGCCGCTTCTAGGCGGGGTGGCTCAGGGCTCGGGGAAGCAGGCCAGTCCGGACCAGGCGCCGCCGAGGGGGATCTGATCGACCGTGTCGCCGGTGCTCGCGTCGAACACCCGCAGGTCCCGGGCGTCGTCCAGGATCACCAGCCGGCTGCCCTGGACCGAGTCCATCCCGTACAGGAAGCCGAACCAGTCGAGCTCCAGCGGCTCCAGCTCCACGCCCGTGGGCTGCCAGCGCTCGATGAGGTCCGTCTGGTGCCACGCCGCGTACACCAGCGCCGAGTCTGCGGCGATCCGGCTCGCCCAGGGCCGAACGGGCCACCGCACGCCGGACCCGCTCAGCAGCTCGTCCACGTCGGCGAACCAGGTCACGTCGCGGCTGAGCCCCTGGGGCAGCACCGCCAGCCCGCCCATCGCGGCGGTCACGGCCGCGCAGGTCATGGAGGTGCTCGTGGCGGTGGTGACCTGACCCGTCTGCAGATCGACGGTGTGCACCACGTTGGCGCCGTCGCACCAGGAGGCCTCGCTCCCCTGCAGCGCCAGGGAGGTCGCGGACAGCGTGCTCGTCCCCACGTTGGCCAGGACCGCGTCGCACACGAGGCCGTCGTCCAACCCGATCAGGCCCACCACCGCGCCGACGCCCGGCTCGTCCCGCAGGGCCGCGCACCACCCCGACTGGGAGGTCACGGCCCCACACTGGGTGTCGCCGCCGCCTGCCGTGTCGTCAGGATCCACCTCCGCGTCGGCCACCGCGACGCCGGGCGAGCCCCCCGCTCCCTGGCGGTCCGGATCGACCACGCCTGGCTCGGAGCCGCTCGACAGGGTCTGCTGCGGCGCATCGAACCCCGGCGCGTCAGGGAGCTCGAAGACCGGATCGGGACTCTGCAGTGGCGTTCGCTCCCTCGGATACTCCACGAGCGCCGGCGTGCAGGCGCCCAGGGGGAGCGCTGCGCAGGTCGCGAGGAGGAGCAGTCGATGAGCCATGGCCGCCCGTGAGAGGAACCGGGAGCGACCAAGCTCGCCTACGCCGGGGGGGCGGTCAAGCGAAACACCCTCTGAGCGGCTTTGATCGAAACCAGACGGTGGGGGCACGGTCCGAAGGAGCATGAGCCGCCGCACCACGATTCCACTCCTCCTTCTTTGGGCCCTCGTCCTCGGCTGCGCCACAGGCCATCGCGGCCGCGCCACGGACCAGATCATCGGGGTGCTCGTGCTGTCGGGCACGGATCAGCCGATCATCGGCGCCGAGATCAGCCTGGTCGCGGTGGAGCCCCTGGGGCCGAGGGCGGATCCTGCGGACGCCGCCGGAGAGCTGCGCGCCAGCCTGTCCACCGGCGCGCTGGGCAGCTTCCTGTTCACGACGCTGGGCCCGCCCGAGGCGCCGCAGCCGCTGCTTCGCGACTGGCTCTACGAGCTGAGCGGGACGGCGCCGGGCTTCTACTCGGTCAACGAGCGGGTGCGGTTCGAGGGGGGCCAGCTGGCGTTGACCATCGAGATCGACGTCATCGACGACACGGCGATGGAGGGCAGCCAGTTTGTCGGGGAGCAGCGGCCCGACCGGCTCCAGGACGTGGACGGCACGTTGATCGACGAAGTGCTGCGGCGCCAGGGGAGGCAGCCGCCGCCGGGGTTCTGAGGGTCGGGGGCCGCTGGACCGGGCCCTCGTTGGGAGTCAGTCGCAGCTGCCCTCTGCGCTGCGCACCGTGCAGGCGCCCCCCTGGATCAGGTCGCACCGCACCACCATCCGTTGGCCCCCCGTCACCTGGACCGTGGTGGTCGCCAGGGTCGTGTCGTCGCTGCCCATGGAGATCGTCAGGGGCCCCGAAGGGTAGACCCTGCGCGTCGCGTCTCCGCTGAGGGCGATCAGGCCGGAGCTGGCCCCGTTCACGGTGACGTCGGCGCCCGGCGGGAAGGACTGGAACACCAGGCACCCGACCGCCGGCGCGGCCTGGGGATCTGGCGCGGGTTGTGGTGTCGGTTCGGGCTGTGGCGTCGGGTCGGGCTCCGGCGCGGGTCGGTCTACCGCGACCACCGCCGGCGCGGGTCGCTTGACCGCCGCCACGGGGGCCGGCGCCTCGGGGACGGCCACAGCGGGGGTGGTCACGGCGAGGACCGGGGCCTCGGCGACCGGGGTCTCGGCGACGGGCGTCTCGGCGGCCGTCGCCTCCGTCCCGGCTCCCGGCGGGGCCTCCGGCTCCTCAGGGTCGCCGCTGATCACCGCAGCGGGCGTGCTGTCCGGCCCGTGGGTTCGCGACCAGCCCCAGATCCCCAGGCCGATGGCGGCGCAGAGCAGCCCCCATCCCACCTCGGGGGGCAGTCCGATCCGGGGGCCGGGGAACCAGGTCCGCTTGCCGGGGCTCGTGCCGGAGGCGCTGCCCTTCGTCTCGTCCCGCCGTCGGCGGGCTTCGGACCGGGCCTCCGTGAGCTGGTGCTGCTCGTGCTCGGACAGATTGGACAGCGTGACCAGCTGGGACCACGCCGGGTCCTGGGCCGTCATCACCCGGCGCCGCACGTCCCGGTCGCCCGAGCGTTCCTCGTTGGCTGCCTCGGTCAGGTCCAGGAAGAGATCCAACCCACCCGGAGCATCCAGCTGGCCGCGAAGCTCCCGCAGCCTGACCACGATCTCCCACGCCGACTGCGCACGGGCCTCGGGCCGCCGTTTGAGGAGCGAGCGTGTGACCTCCGCGAGCCGCGGCCGGATCGCCGCCAGACGGCCCACCTCGGCGTCCACGTCCCCGTTCATGGCCTGACCCATGACCTCCATGATCGTGCCGTCGAACAGGTGCTCGCCGACCACCATCTCCCAGATCATCACCCCCAGCGCCCACAGATCGACGCCCGGGGTGAAGTCCCGCGTGCCCGCCCACACCTCGGGGGCGATGTATCCGGGCGTGCCCCGGACCTGCCCCACCTGGGTGACGTTGCGGTTCGTCGTGGCCTTGGCCAGCCCGAAGTCCGCGACCTTGACCCCCACACCGGGGGCCAGCATCACGTTTCCGGGCTTGAGATCGCGATGCACGATCCGCATCGGCTCCCCGTCGGGGCTCGTGGCGTTGTGGGCGTGGTCGAGGGCTTCGGCGATGCCCGTGGCGATGTCCACGATGACGGACAGGGGCAGCCGGAGGCCGGCGCCCGCCACCCGGTCCATCAGCGCCTCCAGGGTCGTGCCCGCCACGTACTCCATGGCGATGAACGTCAGCCCCTCGACCTGGACCACCCCATACACGTCCACGATGTGCACGTGGTGCAGCATCCCGCACACCCGCGCCTCGTTGAGCAGGCTGTCGAGGGCGGCTGCGTCCGGGGCGGTGTCCTTGAGGATCTTGAGCGCGACCTGCTTCTGGAACCCGTGCTCGCCCTGCTCGACCGCCAGCCACACCTCGGCGTAGGCCCCCTCACCGAGCTGCCGCACGAGCCGATAGGGGCCCAGCGTGCGTCCACCCACGAGGCCCGAGCCGATGGCGAACGCGTACCCCCCGCCGCCCTCCGCGTCGGCGGGCGCCTCCAGGGTGTTCAGGGACGGGTCATCGTCCCAGTCGTCTCCGCTGCCCACGGGTCCCAGGGTGCCACCGCCTTCTCCAGCTTTGTACCCCGCACGACGAACGCGACCGTCAGCCCGAGGCTGGCTCCCGAGAGCGCGCCGAAGATCCCCGCGCCCGCTCGCAGCCCGACTCCGTTGCGTCGCGCCGCTTTGTAGTCCCGCCAGCTGGACTCCACCTCCGCGAGGTTGCCCGATGCCGATGAGGTCAGCGCGAAGTCCCGCGCCGCGCTCGCCCGCGCCTCCTGCCCGGCGGACGCTCCCGCGAACACCGCGCTGAGCACTCCCGTCGAGGCGGCCGCGATCCCCAGGGGCAGCAGGGGGCCCCGGGCCTTCCGCTCCGTGTCCAGGCGCGCCTCGAACCAGAGTGTGTACCGGTCCGCGAGCGCGCCCAGCCCGTCCATCGCTCGCCAGTCGAGCTCCCGGGTGTTGGAGTCGTTGGGCGCGACGATCACCGATTCGACCAGAGTGCCCAGGAGCGGATGCACCACGAACATGCCGGCGTTGCCTGCGGTGAGCGAGTGCATCGTCACGCGCTCCACGAGCCGGACGCCCGACGCGAGATCCAGCTCCCCTGCGTTGGCGGCGACGGTCAGGCTGCGCGCGAGCACCGTCCCGTCGGCCTGCTCGATCACGAGCTTGATCCGCGCCCCGGCGGGCACCTGCAGCAGGTCGATGGACGCGGGAAGGAACGCCCCGGCGTCGAACTCCTGCGTGGTGTCCCGCACCACCATCACGGTCGTGCGCACCTCTCCGTGGGGCCCCCGCACCCACACCGGCACCTCGCCCGCGGTGAGGCGTGTCGGCGCATCGGGGCTCAGGTCGATGGGGCCGCGGCCCTCCTCGGCGGTGACCGTGACCCCCGCCGGCTGGGAGCGCAGGGTGAGCTTGCCGAAGCCCGCCCACATGGGCTGGACCTCCACCCGACGGGCCTCTCCGGGCGACAGCGGCGGAACCACGATCTCCTCGCGGGCGAGTCCCTTGCCCCCCACCAGCACCGTGATCGGCATGTTGGTCGGCATGTCGAGGAACTGCAGGATCGTGGCGTCCGTCTCCGGCACGGTGACGATCTCGGGACCGTCGGGATCGTCGATCCGCACCCGGACCCAGGGCAGCTCGGGAGAGTCACCGGGCCGCAGCGCCACCGCCACGCGGGCCAGCGACGTCCCCAGCTGGTCGATCAGCGCGTCCAGGGCGCTGTCTGCGCCGTCCAGCTCCGCGACCCGCCGGTAGGCCAACAGCGCCTCCCGCACCCGGCCCTCGCAGCGAGCCGCGTCGCCCACGAGCCGGAGCGCCCGGGGGTCCTCCGGCTCTTCGGTGGCGAGCAGCCGGGCCTGGTCCAGGGCGTCGGCGCAGTGCCCGCGCGCGATGGCCCCCGCGATCACCTCGACCCGCGCGTCCCCCGCGGCGCCCAGCAGCAAGGGCAGCACCAGAAGGCCCGCCAGAGGCCGGTGGATCCGACGTCGGCGCAGGGGCGGCAGCAGCAGGAGGAGCAGCGCTGCGGCCCAGGGCGCTCCGCCGTCCCCGCTGTCGCACCCGCAGCCCGTCTCCCAGCACTCCGGATCGTCGTGATCGGCCGTCTCCGTGCCGTCGCAGTCCTGGTCGATGCCGTCGCCGCAGATCTCGCCCGCCCCGAGCGAGGCGTTGGCGTCGCCGTCGTCGCAGTCGCCTTCGCAGGGCCACATCCCGTCGCCATCCCCGTCTTGCTCTGAGGGGTCGTTCAGGACGCAGTCGCTGTCCACCCCGTCGCAGGCCTCGTCCGCGGACGGGTTCCGGTCCGGATCGACGTCGTCGCAGTCGCCCGAAGCGCCCGCCTCCAACTCCTCGCCAGGATCGCTGCAGTCCCCGTCCCCGTTGGCGTCCACGCCGTCGAGGCACCAGCCGTCGCCGTCGGCGTCGATGAGGCCGTCGCAGTCCGCGTCGTCGCCGTCCACCATCCCGTCGCAGTCCTGATCCTCGCCGTCCGCGCAGTCCTCGTCGGCGCCCGGGCCCACCGAGTCGTCCGCGTCGTCGCAGTCAAAGCACTCGGGGATGCCGTCGCCGTCGCCGTCGTCCACCTCCGGGTCGGACAGGTCGCCGTCGCAGTCGTCGTCCAGGCCGTTGCAGACCTCGACGCCCTGGGGATGTACGTCGCCGTCGCCATCGTCGCAGTCCCCGCCCAGGACGATGTCGGCGCCGGTGCACAGCCCCTCGACGGACGCGGCCCCCAGGGCCCCGCCCCACCCATCGGCGTCGTCGTCCGCGAAGCAGGCGATGCTGTCGAACCCGTCGCAGTCCTGGTCGATGCCGTCATCCAGGGTCTCGGCTGCGCCGGGGAAGATGGAGGGGTCGGTGTCGTCGCAGTCGGTGCCGGTGGGGCTGCCGTCGCCGTCTTCGTCCACCTCGGTGTCGACGCAGTCGGGCACGCCGTCCGTGTCCAGGTCGGCGAACCCGTCCACCAGGTCCCCGTCGCAGTCCGAGTCGATGCCGTCGCACAGCTCGGGGGCGTTGGGGTAGATGCTCCCGTCCAGCGGCTCGCAGTCCACCTGATCCGGGAAGAAGTCCCCGTCGTCGTCGGGATCGATGCAGTCGGCCTGTCCGTCGCCGTCCGTGTCGATGAAGCCGTCGTCCGGCACGCCGTCGCAGTCCTGGTCCGTCCCGTCGCACGCCTCGGTGGCGCCCGGGTACACGGTCGCGTCTCCATCGGCGCAGTCGGTGCCCAGGGAAGACTCCCCGCCGCTCGTGCAGTTTCCGTCGGTCGCGATGATGGTCGCGGCGGAGCCCACGCCGTCCCCGTCGCCGTCCACGAAGCAGGGCACCGTGTCCGCCCCGCTGCAGCTCTGGTCGATGCCGTCTCCCACCACCTCGGGCGCTCCCGGGAACACCGACGCCAGCGTGTCGTCGCAGTCGCCCGAGACCGTGGACTCGCCGACCCCCGTGCAGTCACCGTCTGCGGCAACGAGCGTCGCGCTCACGCCGATCCCGTCTCCGTCCGCGTCCACGAAGCACGTCACGGAGTCGTTGCCGTCGCAGTCCTGGTCGATGCCGTCGTCCACCACCTCGACCGCGCCGGGAAACACGCTGGCGTCGTTGTCGTCGCAGTCGGTGGCCCCGGATGCGCCGTCCCCGTCGAGGTCGCCATCGATGCAATCGGGGACCCCGTTGGAGTTGGTGTCCGCGAAGGACTCGAGCAGGTCGCCGTCGCAGTCCTGATCGATGTTGTCGCAGACCTCGACCGCGCCCGGAAAGACGGTCGCGTTCAGCGGGCCGCAGTCCGCCGCGTCGCCCACCCCGTCGCCGTCGTCGTCCAGATCGATGCAGTTGGGCTCTCCATCGCCGTTCGTGTCGGTGAACGACTCCACGATGCTGCCGTCGCAGTCCTGGTCGATGGCGTCGCACACCTCTGGCGCCCCGGGGTAGATGCTCGGGACGGCGTCGTTGCAGTCGGTGGACAGGCCGGACTCGCCGGCGTCGGTGCAGTCGCCGTCGGCCGCGGTGATCGTCGAGGTGCCGCCCACCGTGTCGCCGTCGTTGTCGAAGAAGCAGATGACCGTGTCCGTGCCCGAGCAGTCCTGGTCGATGCCGTCCCCGACCACCTCGATCCCGCCCGGGAACACCGAGGCGAGCCCGTCGTTGCAGTCGGTGCCGAGCGTGGACTCGCCGGGGTCCACACAGTCGCCGTCTGCGCCGATGATGGTCAGCCCCGAGCCGAACCCGTCGCCGTCGCTGTCCTGGAAGCAGACGACGGCGTCGGTCCCCGAGCAGTCCTGGTCGATGCCGTCGCCGGTCACCTCCGGCGCGCCGGGGTAGACGGTGGCGAGGTTGTCGTTGCAGTCACCGGTCAGAGAGGCTTCGCCCGCGTCCGCGCAGTCTCCGTCCGGCGCGAGCAGCGTCGCGGAGCCGCCGACGCCGTCCCCGTCGCCGTCCACGAAGCAGCTGATGCGATCCGCGCCGTTGCAGTCCTGGTCGATGCCATCGCCCGTGACCTCGGGCGCACCCGGATAGACGCTCGCCAGCGTGTCGTCGCAGTCGCCGCTGGTGCTCGACTCGCCCGCGTCCGTGCAGTCGCCGTCCGCCGCGAGCAGCGTCGCGGAGCCGCCGATGCCGTCGCCGTCGCCGTCCACGAAGCAGGTCACGGTGTCGGACCCCGAGCAGTCCTGATCGAGCCCGTCATCGGCCGTCTCGGGTGCTCCGGGGTACACGGTCGGATCCGTGTCGTTGCAGTCGAGCGCGAAGAACCCGTCGCCGTCGTTGTCCACCTCGGCGCAGTCGGGCGTGCCGTTGCTGTTGGCGTCGGTGAAGGTCTCGACGATGTCGCCGTCGCAGTCCTGGTCGATCGCGTCGCACACCTCGGTGGCGCCGGGGAACACGGTGGGGTTGGTGGCCGCGCAGTCGTCGCCATCCAGGGATCCGTCGTTGTCATCGTCGTCGTCGTTGCAGTCGGGATCCAGGTCCCCGTCGGTGTCCGCGTAGGTCTCGACGATGTCGCCGTCGCAGTCCTGATCGAGCCCGTCGCAGACCTCGGGGGCGCCGGGGAACACGGAGGGCAGGGAGTCGTCACAGTCTCCGTTGCCCAGCGCTTCGCCCGCATCGGTGCAGTCGCCGTCGCCCGCGGTGGTGGTCGCGGGGCCGCCGAACCCGTCCCCGTCCCCATCGATGAAGCACGTCACGGCGTCGGTGCCGTTGCAGTCCTGGTCGATGCCGTCGTTGGCGACCTCCGTGGCGCCCGGAAAGATGCTGGCCGCGGCGTCGTTGCAGTCCGTCGCCAGCGCCGACTCGCCGGAGTCCGAGCAGTCGCCGTCGGTGGCCACCAGCGTCAGGGACGAGCCGAAGGTGTCGCCGTCAGCGTCCACCTGGCACGTCACCGAGTCGGACCCGGAGCAGTCCTGGTCGATGGCGTCGTCCACCACCTCGGATGCGTTCGGGTTCACGCCCGCGCTGCCGTCGTCGCAGTCGCCCGAGACGCTCGCCTCGCCCGCATCCAGGCACTCCCCGTCGGCGGCGAGCGAGGTCGAGGACGAGCCGACGCCATCGCCGTCGGCGTCCACGAAGCACGTCACCGTGTCGAACCCGGAGCAGTCCTGGTCGATGCCGTCGTCCGCCACCTCGGCCCCGCCGGGGTACACGCTGGCGGCGCCGTCGTCGCAGTCGCCGGGCACCAGCGTCTCGCCAGCATCCAGGCAGTCGCCGTCCGTGGAGAGCACGACGCTGGCCGAGCCGAAGGTGTCGCCGTCGGCGTCGATCAAGCACGTGATGGTGTCCGCGCCGTTGCAGTCCTGGTCGATGCCGTCATCGGGCGTCTCGGGCGCCCCGGGGTAGATGGCGGCGTTGGTGTCGTCGCAGTCCAGGGCGGCGTAGGTGTCGCCATCCAGATCGTTCTCGATGCAGTCCGGCGTGCCGTTGGAGTTCACGTCCGCGAACGACTCCAGCAGGTCGCCGTCGCAGTCCTGATCGATGGCGTCGCACAGCTCGACGGCGCCGGGGTAGATGGACGGGTTCGTGTCGTTGCAGTCCAGCGAGTCGGGCGAGGGATCGTTGTCGTCGTTGGTGTCGTTGCAGTCGGGATCGAGGTCGCCGTCGGTGTCGGTGAACGTCTCGACGAGGTCGCCGTCGCAGTCCTGGTCGATGCCGTCGCAGGTCTCGGGGGCCCCGGGGAACACGGCCGTGTTCGCGTCGTTGCAGTCTCCGGTGCTGTTGGACTCGCCCGGATCGGTGCAGTCCCCGTCCGTCGCGGTCAGCGTGGACGAGGACCCGAAGGTGTCGCCGTCGCCGTCCACGTAGCAGGTGACGGAGTCGGAGCCGTTGCAGTCCTGGTCGATGCCGTCGCCGACGATCTCGGTGGCCCCGGGGTTGATCGCGCCGTTGCCGTCGTTGCAGTCGGTGGACGTGCTGGCCTGACCCGGGTCGTCCGTGCAGTCTCCGTCCACGTCCGTGGCGGTCGTCGCGCCGCCGTAGCCGTCCCCGTCGCCATCCACGAAGCAGGTCACGCGGTCCGCGCCGCTGCAGTCCTGGTCGATGCCGTCGTCGGTGATCTCCGGGGCGCCGGGGTAGATGCCGGGCGCGGTGTCGTCGCAGTCGGCCGCGCAGTCGAACCCGTCGGAGTCTGCATCCACGGGGAAGCAGGCGTAGCCCCGGAACGGCCCGAGCATCGATCCAAAGGCCCCCTGCTGCACCACGCCGACCCGGCCCGGGACCTGGCGCAGCATGACCAGACGCAGGGCCACCCGGTCGCTGAACACGTCGTCGGCGACCATGTCCCAGTCCAGCGTGTGGGTGATCCCGGTGGGCGAGGACGCCAGATCCGTCAGGTCGCCGGTGGTCGTCGCCGTCTGCCAGTCGCCGCCCCCGATGGTGGAGTACTGAAGGGACACGACCTCGGCCGGATCGGACTCCGCATCGATGACCTCGAAGCTGATCGTCAACGTCGGCCCGAGCACCCGCTCCGCCATGGCGCCCGGCGCATAGGGCGCGGACCCCGGGTAGGTCAGGGCCGCGTGGGTGACCCCTTCGGGCAGCAGGCCATCCTGGACCACGCTGCCCAGACGGATGTTGACGGGCTTGTCGTCCTCGACCGTCGCGGCGTCCAGGTCGCCGTCTCCGTCGGCGTCGGCGAGGGGGCCGGCGAAGCCCTTGTTGTTCACCGACGGCGCCTCCCCGAACGTGAAGCCCATGGCCCCGTCGTTGTTGAAGACGCGGTCGTCCTGGGTGTTGTTGGTGAAGAACAGATCGAGCGTGCCGTCGCCGTCGAGGTCGCCGATGGCCACGTCCACCGACTTCTTTGTGTCCACGAGGAGCGTGGGGCCGACCGGACTGACTCCGCCGCCGGTGTAGACGGTGTTCTGCTGGCTGTGGTTCGCGAAGACCAGGTCGAGATCGCCGTCGCCGTCCAGATCGCCGAAGGCCGCCGCGTGGCTCTTCCAGTTGGCGGCGGAGGACCACAACAGGGACAGCGTCGCGCCGTTGGCGGTGTACAGGCGCTGCTGCTGGTCGTCGTTGCCGACAGCCAGGTCCGGATCGCCGTCGCCGTCCCAGTCGCCCCAGGCCAGACCGAAGCTCTTGTCGGACTCGGTGGACGTCCAGGCCAGCGTGAGGGTGCCGGAGACATTCTCGTACAGGCGATTGGGCTGGTCGTAGTTGGCGACGGCGAGGTCCAGGTCGCCGTCCTGGTCCACATCCGCCCAGGCCAGGTCCCGGGACTTGTCCACCTCGGCGGAGGTCCAGACGAGCGCGAGTGTGCCCGTCCCATCGTTGGCGTACAGCCGGTTGGCCTGATTGTAGTTGGCGACGGCGAGGTCCAGATCCCCGTCTCCGTCCACGTCCCCCCAGGCGATGGCCGTGCTGTCGTCCGTCTCCGTCGATGACGCCGCCAGGGCCATGGTCCCGGTGCCGTCGTTCTCCCACAGGGTGTTCGCCTCGCCGTCTTCAGCGACGGCGAGGTCCATGTCGCCGTCGCCGTCCATGTCCCCCCAGGCCACGTCCCGGCCCTTCACGTCGATCGACGACTGCCACCCCTGACCGATGGCGCGCCCGGCGTTCTCGTAGATGAGCAGGGCGCCGCCGCTGACCGCTACCGCCAGCTCCGGTGTGCCGTCCCCATCCATGTCGCCAAAGGCGGCGCCGCTGGTGGTACTCGAGGCCACCGAACTCCATCCTCCGTCGAAGTTCGCGGTGCCGTCGTTGAGCCAGAGCTTGTCGGTCCCTGCGCTGTTGCCCACGAACACGTCGAGGTCGCCGTCTCCGTCCTGGTCGCCGAGGGCGAGGGCGCGGGCGTCGTCGCCGTCGAAGTTGTCGCCCTCGGTGAAGGTGGCGCTGCCGGAGTTGAGATAGACCCGGTTGTTCCCGCCGTCGCGGCCGGAGAGCAGATCGAGGTCGCCGTCGCCGTCCAGGTCCCCGATCACCACCGCGTAGGTGTCCTCGCTGGTCCCATGGGCGCCCCCGTCGGAGAAGCCCCCGCTGCCGTTGTTGAGCCACACCCCGTCGCCGGCGGTGAGGTTCCCGAAGAACAGGTCGAGGTCGCCGTCGCCGTCGAGATCGCCGACCGCCACGGACTGGGAGTCCCGGTCCAGGGTCCCCGTCCAGACGTTGGACCAGCTGCTGCCGGTGCCGTTGTTCTGAAAGCCGTGGTTGAAGCCGTCGCGGGCCACCACCAGATCGAGGGCTCCGTCGCCCGTGATGTCGGCCCAGACGACGTCCCGGCCGCTGGTCTCCGCGCCGGACCAGGTGAGGCTGAAGCTGCCGGCGCCGTCGTTGTCGTAGACCCTGACCGGCGTGCTCCCGGATCCGACGGTGGCGAGGTCCAGATCGCCGTCCCCATCTGCGTCGCCAAACGCGATGGCGTACGACGTATCGGTCTCGGCGCTCGACCACAGCAGGGTGGGGCCGGCCGCGTCGCTGCGGTAGACGCGATTCGCGCCGCCGTTGACCGCCACGGCCAGATCCAGATCACCATCTGCGTCGATGTCGCCCCAGGCCACGTCTCGCGCGTCGAGGCTGGGTCCGGTCCAGGCCACGGTGCCGTCCGTGGCAGCGGCAACCCAGTGGTCCAGGGGAGTGGGCGTGCCGACGCAGCCCAAGAAGAGCACCAGAGGCGCGAGGAGCGCCGAACGAAGGTCCAACCCGGTCACTCCCACCTTTTCGGTCGTCCCGGGCTGGATCTTACTGCCCCGTGATCGATCGTCATCCCGACGGGGGTCACGGCACGCATCCAGGCGGCGTAGGCTGGTGAGCCTGCCCGGGGTTGGGGTGGGGTGAGGTGGGGTGCCATGACGGGGGAAGACGAGGGGATCCGCAGGACCGCCGAGCTGGCCGGGGCGTGGCTGGCCAGCATGAGCAAGCACTCATCCGAGCCGCTGTGCCATGTGCGGAGCAACGGCTTGATCTCCTACTCGACCAAGAAGGTCCAGGAGATCTTCGGCCGCACCGACCTGCACGGCAGTCACTTCCTGGATCTCGTCGATGACGCGGATCGCGAAGACGCCGCGCACCTGCTCTCCCTCGTCCAGGGCTCCCAGCGGGAGGGTCAGCTCGAGTTTCGCGGCGCGCATCCCGCGCACGGGCGCCTGCACCTGAAAGCCGGCGTGGTCCCCGCCGGACCGGAGGGCGGGGTCCTGCTGCGTATCGAGGACGTCACCCAGCAGCACCGGGACGTCGACAAGCTCAAGGGCATGGTGCGCTGGTTCCGGGCCCTCACGCGCAACTCGGGCGACGTCATCGTGGTGGTCGGCGAGGATCTGGGCCACCGGTTCGTGAGCGGTGGTTGCGAGGACATCCTCGGATACGCCCCGGACGAGCTGACCCGGCAGGTGTTCCGCGACGCCATCCACCCCGCGGACCGCATGCGGGTGCTGCTGGAGTTCGAGGCGGCGCGGCAGGACGTCGGGGCGACCTGCGAGGTGATCTACCGGTTCAAGCACAAGAGCGGGAGCTGGCTGCACGTCGAGACCCACGTCGTCAATCGCACCAACGATCCGGACGTCAACGGCCTCATCTTCTACACACGCGACGTCACGGACCGGACCATCCGGGATCCGACCACGGGGCTCCCCAACCGCACGCTGCTGCTCGACCGGCTTCAGCAGGTGCTGGTGGCCGAGGACAGCGGGCAGTTCGGGGTCATCGTCCTGCAGGTCGACCGCTACAGCTTCGTGCGGGGCACGCTCGGGGGCGACGCGGCAGACCTGTTGATGAAGGCGTTCGCCAAGCGGCTGCTGGGGGTCGCGGCGGCTTCCTGGACCGTGGCGCGGACCGGCGACAACGAGTTCACCGTGCTTGCCATGGGCCTGCCCGACGCCGGCGCGATCCGACCCGTGGCCGAAGGCATCGGCAAGCTCGCGACGAAGCGGTTCAAGGTCGGCACCGATCAGGTCGTCAGCACGGTGACCATGGGCATCGCCCTGTCGGCGCGGAACTACCCCGGCGCCGTCGAGATGCTGCGCGACGCGCAGACGGCGTTGGTCAAGGCCCAGGAGAAGGGCAGCTCGTCGCGCCAGGTGGCCAGCAGCGAGGTCATCAGCCGCCACGCCGACAAGGTCCGGGTCGAGACCGAGCTGCACCGGGCCATCGCAAATGAGGAACTGCGGCTCGCCTTCCAGCCCATCGTGTCGCTGTCCGAGGCGCGCATCGAGGGGTTCGAGGCGTTGATCCGCTGGAAGCACCCGACCGCCGGCATGCTGGCGCCGGGGGCCTTTCTGCCCGTCGCCGAAGAGAGCGGGCTCATCTCCGCCATCGGGGACTGGGTGCTCGCGCGGTCCTGCGCGAGGCTGGCCCGGTGGCGCGACACCATCCCCCAGGCCAAGGACCTCACCATCTCGGTCAACCTGTCGGTCAAGCAGCTGACGGAGCAGGACTTCGCGGGGCGTGTGCTGCGCACCATGGAGCAGAACAAGCTGCCCCTGTCCTCCATCAAGCTCGAGCTCACCGAGACCGCCCTGCTGGAGCGACCCGAGGCCGCGGCGGCCGTGCTCGAAGAGCTCCAGTCCGCCGGTATGACCATCGTCCTGGATGACTTCGGCACCGGATATTGCTCGCTGGCCTACCTGACGCGCTTTCCCATCGACGTGCTCAAGATCGACCGCCAGTTCGTGTCCGGCTCCGACGCGGTGCTGACCTCCCCGCGGGGAAAGCCGCTCGTTCGCGCGATCCTCGACCTCGCCACGTCCCTGGGCCTGACCGTGGTGGCCGAGGGCATCGAGACCCAGGAGCAGGCCGACGTCATGCGCTCGATGGGTTGCCAGCAGGGCCAGGGTTGGCTGTTCGGCAGGCCCGTGGGGCCTCGGGTGGCCCGGGACCTGATCATCGCTCGCTGAAGGTTTCGGACGGATCGCCGGGGGCAGTTGGGAACCCGAGCGGCCCGCCGCCGGTCCGACCCACCATGCGCCCCCTCCTCCTCCTCGTTGTCCTGCTGCTCGCGGCCCCGGCCGGGGCGGAGTCGTTGTCACCCGAGCAGGCCTACCCGTGGCTGCCGACCATGCAGGACCGGCCAGCCACCGTTTCGTTGGAGGTGGCCCTGCCGACCCCCGCCGGCTGGAACCGGCTCGGCGCTGAGGAAGGCACGCTGAGCATGTGGTTGCGGCACCTGCCGGTGCGGGCGGACCGGTCCTCGGTGCAGACCTGGGACGGGCGCACGATCCGGGCCCCGGCCGCGGCCGTCGTCGCCATGGACGTCGGGGAGCGGGACCTGCAGCAGTGCGCCGACACCGCGATCCGCCTGTTGAGCGAGTACCGCTGGGTCGCAGGGACCGCCGAGTCGCTGGCCTGGACCTTCACCAGCGGCGACCGCACGGCGTGGGCGGACTGGCGGGACGGCGAGGGGTTCGTGGTGTCGGGGGCGACCGTGGAGCGGG
The DNA here is from genome assembly GCA_937891735.1 of uncultured Pseudomonadota bacterium. GTDB lineage: Bacteria > Myxococcota_A > UBA796 > UBA9615 > UBA9615 > JAGSHC01. The sequence goes on from CALAGR010000461.1 coordinate 24,498, forward strand.
TCCGGGGGGCCGCGCGGCCGGACTCCCACGCGAGCTTTCGGGGGTGGCTGGACCTGGTGTTCACCTACGCGGGCACGCGGTCGCTGGCTCGGGAGCTGGCCGCGGTGCAGGGGCCGCTGGAGCCCGGGGATGTGTTCGTGAGCCCCGGGAGTCCCGGGCACGCGGTGGTGATCCTGGACATCGCGGAGCACCCGGACGGGCGGCGGGCAGCGCTGCTGGGTCAGGGCTTCATGCCCGCCCAGGAGCTGCACGTGCTCGATGGGCGAGGGGTCAGCACGGATGTGATCGGTGGGTCCTGGTTCGTGCTTCCGGAGGCGGCGGACGCGCTGATCGATACGCCCAGCTGGGCTCCGTTCGCGCGACGGGACGCGCGGCGCCTGAAGTGAGCGGCCAAGGGCAGCGACGACCCCCTTCCCCCGGCCCGCTTCGGTCCTACGTTTGTGACATGCCTGCCCGCCTCGTCATCGCCTGCATCGCCCTCGCCGTCGCGGTCGGCGCGTCGGGGTGCGCGCAGGACGCGGAGGATGTGGCGATCCTGCAGCTGGAGCGGCAGACCCTGGCGTCGCTGTGCACGACGGACTGTCCGACCCCGGGCGAAGCGATGCAGCGGGGCTGCGCCCGGGCCCGGGAGCTGGGCATGTCGGCGGAGTCGTGTTCGACGGTGCTGCGCTGCGCGGAGGGGCCGATGCTCGTGTCCGTGGGGCGAACGGCGGGCACCGACGAGGTCGATGAGCAGTGGTGGTTCGACCTGGACGGCCACGTCCTCGCGTCCCGCCACTGCCGCGCGGACGGGGACTACGACGTGTGCGTGCACTACGGGCCGGATCTGGCCTGCTCCGACCCGAGCCCGATCACGAGCGCCGACTGACTGCTCGTCGCAGTGAGCTCCGCCACCGCGCTGATCGTCACGGCCGCGGCGCGCATCTCCTCGATGGCCGCGTCGACGTCCCCGGCGTTCAGATCGACCCCCCGGCAGGCGTCCGCCAGCAGCGTCGTGGCGAAGCCTTCACCCACCGCGTCCAGCGCCGTGTACTTCACGCAGAAGTCGGTGGCCACGCCGAGCACGAACACGGTGGTCACCCCGCGCTCCCGGAGCCAGGCGGACAGCCCGGTGCTGTTGCGGTGGCCGTTGTCGAAGAAGCCCGAGTAGCTGTCCACGGTGGGGTCCGTGCCCTTGGGGAACACCGCCGTGAAGCGCTCGGTGTGCAGCCCGTTCACGAAGGCCGCGCCGTCGTCGCCCTGCACGCAGTGGGTGGGCCAGAGCACCTGGGGCAGCCCGTGCAGATCGATGCGCTCGTAGGGCGCGTGTCCTGCGTGGTTGGCGGCGAAGCTGCCGTGCTCCGGGGGGTGCCAGTCCTGGGTGGCCACCACGATGTCGAACCGCTCCATGGCCTGGTTCGCCAGCGGCACCACGTCGTAGGCGCCGGGCACGGGCAGCGCGCCGTCGTCCATGAAGTCGTTCTGCACATCGACCACGATGAGGGCGTTCATCCGACTCTCCAGGTCACAGCTCGAACACGAAGCCTTCGGCCTCGAGTCGGGCGTATTCGTCACGGTCGAACCGGTACAGCCGCGCTGGACGGCCCGGTCCCGAGGAGCGGACCTCGGTCTCGGCCAGGAGCCCCAGGGCGAGGACCTTGCGCCGGAAGTTGCGCTTGTCCAGGGACCGGCCGAGGACCGTCTCGTACAGCTGCTGCAGCTGCGTGAGGGTGAACCGCTCGGGGAGCAGCTCGAACCCCACGGGCTGCCAGCTGACCTTGCTGCGCAGCCGCGCCCGCGCCACGGCGAGGATGGCGTCGTGATCGAAGGCCAGCGCGGGGTGCGCGTCCGCCGGGAACCAGCGGGCGTCCCGCGCATCCGTGGAGCCCCGAAGTCCGTCCCGGGTCGTCTTGACCAGCGCGTAGAACGCCACGGTGATCACGCGACCTCGCGGGTCCCGGTCGGGGGCGCCGAAGGTGTACAGCTGCTCCAGCCAGGTCAGGGCGATGCCCGTCTCCTCCTCGAGCTCCCGGCGCGCCGCGGCCTCCAGGTCCTCGTCGATCCCCACGAAGCCGCCCGGCAGGGCCCAACACCCCTCGAACGGCGGCACCGCCCGCTCCACGAGCAGCACCGACAGCTGGTCTCCATCCAGCCCGAAGACCGCGCAGTCCACCGTGACGGAGGGGCGCGCGTGCTCGTAGCTGTGCAGCATCAGCCCTCCTCCTGCTCCACGAGGGCGCGCAGATCGCCGAGCTCCCGGACGAAGCCCCCCGACAGGATCGGGAACCGGCACCAGGTCTTCGGATCGAGGTTCTCGTCGTCCACGTGGAACGACGGGGCGTACCGCTCGCGCTTCCACTGGTTGCGGGACCACAGGGTGAAGAAGCGCTCGACCCAGCCGAACACCTCCCGCGCGGGGCGATCCGCGTACCGCGACCGCATCAGTCGATACACGTCCTGCGGGCCGTGCTTGTCCCGGATCGCCGCGCGCTCGATGGCGTCCAGGACGGGGTAGGGCATGAGGTCGCCCTCGTCGGTCTGGGCGAACTCGGGCGGGCGCAGCTCGGCGGTGGGCTGCTGCACGTTGACGACGGCGAGCTCGGGGATCGGCCCCAGGCCCAGGGGACCGCTGCGCTCCAGCCAGCGCAGCCACTCCCGCAGGAACGCCTTGTCGATGCCCGCGATGGGGGAGACGCCGCCGCAGGTGTCGCCGTCCATGGTCGCGTAGCCGACCGCCGCTTCGCTCCGGTTGCTGGTGGCCAGCAGCAGCGCGCGTTTGATGTTGGCCAGCATCCACACCGACGGGCCGCGCACCCGGGCCTGGATGTTCTGCAGGGTCAGATCGTCGTGCTCCCAGGTCAGCTGGCGGCCCAGCGCGCCCTGGATCCGGGTGACGTAGCCGTCCATGAGCCCCTGCACGTCGAGCTCGAAGAAGGTGGCGCCGATGGCCTGGGCCACCGCGCGGGCGGCGTCGCGGGTCACGTCGCCGGAGTTGTCGGTGGACTGGTAGGCCGTGGTGAGCAGCTCCGCGACGATGGCGCGGGGGTCGTCGCCCCACCCCGAGCTCATGTAGGACAGACGCTCGGCGAGCCCGGCGGGACCCAGCTCGTCGCTCGCCCTGCGCACCATCAGCGCCACCAGGCAGCTGACCGCCGCCGAGTCCGCCCCGCCGGACAGGCTCACCACGAAGCCGCGGCTCCAGCTCTTGCGCAGGTAGTCGAACAGCGCGAGCGTGATGGCCCGGGTGAACTCCTCCTCCTTCTTGTGGCCGGCCGACTCCCAGGGCTCCGGGGCCGCGAGCTCCGCCTCCGTGTCGCCCCCCACTCCGGGGCCGTCTCCGAGGGGGGCCGGCGGGAACACGAAGCGCACGCTGACCACGTCGGCCTCGTCGCTGAAGCGGGGCTGGTAGCTGGCGGTGCGGGCCTGGGTGACCCGGGTCGCGTCCACGTCCACCGTCGCGGCCGTCAGGTGGTGCTCGTGAAAGGAGAAGCGGGGCCCTCGGGCCACCATCCTGCCGCCGGTGGCGATGAGCGCGCCGCCGTCGTAGATGGCGCGGCCCGCTTCGTTGCCGAGCAGGTTCGCGTACACGTAGGTCACGGCGAACGCGCGCGCCCCCTCGATCACGAAGCGTTCGCGGATCACGTGCTTGTCGAAGGCGAAGTGGCTGGCGCTGGGGTTGAGGATCAGGTCGATGCCGCGTCCCGCCAGGGCCGCGCCGGGCCGGGTCGCCACCCAGGCGTCCTCGCACACCTCCAGGCCGATGCGCACGCCGCCGCAGTCGAACAGCAGGTCGCCGATGGGGTAGCCGACGCCGTCGGGGGCCTCCCACCGGTCCACCGTTCCGGCGGGCCAGGGCTTGAACCAGCGGGGCTCGTAGTGCAGCCCGTCGCCGGCGAGGTTCCGCTTCGGCACGAGGCCCAGGAGGCGCCCGTCCGCAGCGACCGCGACGGCGTTGAACACCGCGCCGTGGTGCATGACGGGCAGCCCGAAGCTCACCACGATGCCCCGGGTGGCGGGCAGCAGCTCGGTGAGCACCCGCCAGGAGTGGGCGAGGGTGGAGGGGGAGTGAAAGGCGTCCTCGCAGCCGTAGCCGGTGATGCACAGCTCGGGCAGGCAGAGCACGGCGACGCTGCGGGCCCGGGCCTGGGCGAGGGCGGCGGTGATGCGGCGCTGGTTGCCGTCCCAGTCCAGGGGCAGCTGGTTCAGGACAGTGGCGCCGACGCGGATGAGCTTCATTGCGGGACTCCAGGGGGCGTGATCAGGCCAGGGCGAGCAGCGGCTCGGGGTGCGCGGTGCGCTTGCGCGCCGCCTTGATGAGTCTGGCCTTGCGGGCATGCAGGGAGCGTTCGAGGCCGACGGGGTAGCGGACGGGGCCGCTGAGCACGCGGGCCCCGACGGGCAGACGGGCCTGCTGGGCGCGGGCCCGGTCGCGGATCGTGTGCAGGGCGGGCAGCGCGTACACCAGGCGGCCGGAGCGGAAGACGGGCACGAGCAGATCCTCGTGGGTCCCACCGACCGGGGGCGTGACCTCCCGAGAGCCATCGGCGAGGTCGAGGCCCACCGCCCCGCCGTTGACGGTGTCGCGCACATCGAACACGAGGTCGGAGTGGAAGGCCCCCGGGCGCCCGCCCGAGGTCGCCTCGATGAAGCGACGGACCTGCTGGATCCCGGGGTTGCTGACCTTGATGTCCTGCTCGCTCAGCTTCACCCGGTCCTCCCAGGCGCCGTCGGCGTCACGGATCGCAGCGAGCTTGTACACCCCGCCGAGGGCCGGCTGATCGAAGCACGTGGACAGCTTCGTGCCGACCCCCCACACCGCGATGGTGGCGCCGTTCTTCTTGAGCCGGCTGATCGCGTGTTCGTCCAGGTCGTTGCTCGCGACGACGATGGCGTCGGGGAAGCCGCCTTCGTCCAGGATCCTGCGGGCGATCTTGCTGAGGGCGGCGAGGTCGCCCGAGTCGAGGCGCACGCCGACCATCTCGTGCCCCCGCTGGCGGAGCGCACGCCCCACCTCGACCGCGTGTCGCACGCCCTGGGCGGTGTCGTAGGTGTCCACCAGGAAGACGCAGTTGTTGGGGAGGGCGTCGGCGTAGGCCGCGAAGGCGTCCGCCTCCTCGTCGAAGCACATGACCCAGCTGTGGGCGTGGGTGCCCTTGACGGGGATCCCGAACACGCGCCCCGCGAGCACGTTGGAGGTGCCCGTGCACCCGCCGATGTAGGCGGCCCGGGAGGCGGTGAGCCCGCCGTCGATGCCCTGGGCGCGGCGCAGGCCGAACTCCAGGACGCCATCCCCCTGGGCGGCGGCGCAGACGCGGGCGGCCTTGCTGGCGACCAGGGTCTGGAAGTTGATGACGTTGAGCAGGGCGGTCTCGACGAGCTGGGCCTGCAGCAGGGGGCCCCGCACGCGCAGGAGCGGCTCGTGGGGGAACACGGCGGTGCCCTCGGGGATGCCGTCGATGTCCAGGGTGAACTCGAGGGCGGACAGGTACTGCAGGAAGCCGGGCTCGAAGAGGGGCTGGCCGTCGTTGCCGGTCAGGGTGGCGAGGTAGGCCACGTCGTCGTCCGAGAAGGCGAGCCCGTCCAGGAAGTGGGCGGCCTGCTCCAGCCCTGCGGCGATGGCGAATCCGCCACCGAAGGGGTTCTTGCGAAACGTCAGGTGGAAGACCGCCTCGCGCTCGGCCAGGCCCAGCTTCCAATACCCGTAGGCCATGGTCAGCTGGTACAGGTCCGTGAGGAGCGCCAGGGACGTGCCGTACAGGTCGGTGGGGATGCGCATGGTGTATCCAGTGTGCGCGAGCGGCGGGGTTGCCGCACCGATGGTGTAAGAGTGACACTAATGGAGATGATGTCAAGGGGCGCGGGGCCCGCAGGTGGTGGGGCTGCATCGCGCCCGCCCGGGTGGTGCGGACCCTGCTGCTGATTGCGTCGAACTGGTTGGAGGACCGATGAACACACGCTGGCTGATGATCCTGCTGCTCTGCCTCGCCCCGCTGGCCGGGTGCGAGCCGTCCCTGGGCGACGACGACGACGCGACGGACGATGACGATGTGACGGGCGACGACGACGACGCGACGGGCGACGACGACGACGCGACGGGTGACGACGACGACGCGACGGGTGACGACGACGACAGCGCGAATCCCTGCGACGCGTCCGACGCGACCGCGACGCTGGAGATCCGGGACGCCGACGGCGTGGCGGGCACGGTCTTCACGGTCACGGACGATCTCACGTTCGCGGCGATCATCTGGAACCCCTGCCCCGTGGAGGTCGTGCTGAACTCGATCAGCACCTGCCTGGTGGCGGGGTGGTCGGTGACGGACAGCAGCGGGATGGGCATGGGCGCCGGCGTGGCCTGCGGAGACGCCATGACGGCCTTCCCGATCCCCGCCAACGGCTCCATCGAGGACACGGTCGACTGGGGAACGATGGCCGCCGAGGCCTACTCGGTCGAGGCCGACTTCGACACGTTCACGCCGGGCAACCCCACGGGCAGCTTCGTCGTCCAGTAGGGGCGCGAGGGCGGCCGTCATGGCCGGCTACGCCTGTCTCCACCACCCGGGAGCGGCCAGCCTGGGAGAGGAGCCCCACGATCTCGAAGCCTGGTGCTACTGGCGGCCCCTGGGCGGAGGCGGGGGGCCGGGCCGCGCGCCGGACGGCGTGACCTTGGAGCCGCGTGAAGCGCCGGACGCGCTCGCGGGCGCCGCAGATCGAGCCGCAGCCGGCAGGGTCGCCCCTGGACAGGGCACATGGCGCAACGCGCTGCGCGTGTCGGGTCCCGTGCTCTGGAGCGACTGCGGGGGCAGCGTGAACAGGTGGTTGGTCCGAGGCACGATCTGGACCCGAGCGTTCTCGTAGCGGACCGGCGCGGGGGGCTGGGCAGACTCGCCCGCATGATACGACTCGGCCGTGGCGTAGTAGAGGACCTCCCGCTCGTAGCACCGGTCGCCGGCGACATCGATGAGGACGGCCCCCTCGTCGGGACGCACCTGCTCCCAGGGGACGGCCTCGCCGTTGATCTGGAGGGCGAGGGCGGCCGGGCAGTCTCCGACCAGGAGGTCCAGGTCTCCCACCTGGCCGGGGGGGACGGTCGCGGTCACCACGCCGAGGCGGAGCTCGGCAGCGGCGTCTGCACCTGTGTTGTCGACGTAGAGCCGAATGCGCGGTCCACCCCCTCCCGTGCCCAGTCCGATGGAAACGGGGGAGCTGTTGTTGGCGACGCGGCGACTCAGCTCTTCCACGTTCGCCGAACCCTGCGGCACCAGGGGCAGCGCGCTGCTGCCACAGGTCGAGGGCAACCGGAGGGCGGCGGTGGCCGTCCCATCCGAGAAGCGCTGCGCAACTGGGAGCTGGAGCTCGATGCGATCCCCCGACTGGACCACACCGATCTCCACTCCGTTGACGAGCAACGGGGCACCCTCCTCGGGCATCCACGGCGTCGAAAACGAGCTGATGGTGAGGGCGTAGGGGATCTCGCTGGGCCCGCCGCAGCCACCGAGAGTGGCGAGCAGGAGGGCCAGGGCCAGGGCGGGGACAGCGCAGATAGGACGCATGCGGTCTCGCTCCAACGACGGGCCCGGCTCCCTTGCCCACGCCTCCGCCCGTCCCCCAACGGTACGCCAGGTTACGGGGGGTGGCGAGTGACTCAGGATGCCAACTGGAGCGCAGGCGGCGAGCCGATGAGGACCATGACCTCGCCGGCGGGACGCTGCTCTTCGAGCTCAGCGTGCGCATCGACGACGTGGTCCAGCGGGAACTGGGCGGCGATCACTGGCCGGACGGCCCCCTCCTCCAACAGCGCCCCCACATCGCGAGTCAGCTGCTGACTGGGGAGCACGACGGCGCCCCGCACCTTGCGGCCACCGAGCACGGCCGTCACCAGCATCTGCGCCAGCACCAGCAGGCTCAGGTAGACGGTGAGGTAGCGGCCGCTCGGCGCCAGCACCTTGCGGGCCGCCCGGAAGCCGTCCCCGGACGCCGTGTCGAAGATCACGTCGTAGGTCGCGCCACTCTGGGTGTAGTCCTCCTTCGCGTAGTCGATGACCCGGCCAGCACCGAGGCTCCTGACCAGCTCCGCGTGCCGCGCGCTGCACACTCCGGTCACATCCGCGCCGAGATGGCGGGCGATCTGCACGGCGTAGCGGCCGACCCCGCCCGAGGCGCCGACGATCAGCACCTTGTCGCCGGGCTGCACGCGGCCCACATCACGGAGGAAGGAGAGCGCCGTCGCCGCGCCGTAGGGCGCCGCTGCGGCCTCGGCGTAGTCGATGCCCGAGGGCATGGGCGCCACCGCCCCGTCCTCGGCCACCGCCACGTATTCGGCCTGGGCGCTGTTGTCCACGCCGCCGAACACATCGTCGCCCACGGCAAACCGGGTCACCTCGTCCCCGATGGCGACCACCCGCCCCGCGAACATCGTCCCGGGAATGGGGTTCTTGGGGCGGAGGACGCCGAACATCAGGCGACCGATCACCGCGCTGATCCCAGGGTAGTCGGCGGCGCGGAGCCTCCGGTCGCCCTGGGTCACGGGGCTGGCGTGCACCCGCACGAGGAGCTGGTCAGGCGCGACCGTGGGGCGCTCGACCTCCTTGATGAAGAGGATGTGGGGGGCGCCGAACTGGTTGTGGAATGCAGCCTTCATGGGATCAACCTCGTCTCTGGGGTTCGTGTCGACGGGTCCTGGCGACTCCGTCCGACGCCCTGAGTTCTACCCATACGAGGGTGACTGGAAAATTCCCAGAAAGCGCACACATGCTATGCGTATCTGTATGGACTGGCGTTCAACCACCTTTGACTGGAATCGGGCGAGGGCCTTCCTCGTCACCGCCGAGGAGGGCTCCTTCTCCGCCGCCGCCCGTGCCTTGGGCATCTCGCAGCCCACCATTGGGCGGCAGGTGGCAGCACTCGAGCAGGAGCTCGACGTCGTCTTGTTCGAGCGGGTGGGCCACGGCCTGCAGCTGACGTCCACGGGCAACGACCTCCTCGAGCACGTGCGCCCGATGGGTGAGGCCGCGGTGAGGGTGTCGTTGACCGCCGCGGGCCAGTCGCTGTCCATCGACGGGCAGGTCTGCATCAGCGCGGCGGAGATCGAGGCGTTCTATGTGCTCCCGCCCATCGTGGCGCGCCTGCGGCAGCGCCACCCCGGCATCGAGATCGAGATCGTCGCCACGAACGCGCCCAGCGATCTGAGCCGCCGCGAAGCAGACATCGCCGTGCGGAGCTTTCGGCCGAAGCAGCCCGATCTGGTCGCGCGCAAGGTGCGGGAGGGTCGCGCCTGGCTCTACGCCACGCCGGACTACCTCGCCCGTCTCGGGAACCCCACCACCCCGGCCGGCTTGTCGGCCGGCCAGTTCATCGGGTTTGACCGCAGCGACACCTTCATGAAGGGGCTGAACGCCATGGGCCTGTCCCTGACCTCCGACAACTTCCCGGTCATCGTGGGGAACCAGTTGGTGCAGTGGGAGCTGGCGAAGCAGGGGGTCGGAATCTGCATCATGACCGAGGAGGTGGGTGACCCGGAGCCTCGCGTCGTGCGCGCGCTCGACGGCTTCCCCCCGTACCCGGTGCCCACGTGGCTCACCACACACCGCGAGCTCAACACCAGCCGCCGCATGCGCGTGGTCTTCGACTTCCTCGCCGAGGAACTCGGCGCTCTTTGAGCCGCTTCGAGTCTTCGCCCCTCCCGATGTGCGAAGCCCGGGACCGGTGAACTCCGCGGGTTCACGCAGCCCTGTGGCCTACCGCCCGGCGCGCACCGCGAAGTTGCGCTTGCCCAGCCGGCCGCTCTCGTCCGAGACCACCACCTCGTGCTCGCCGGGCTCGGGGGTCCACCAGATCCGCTCCGTCGCCGCCACCGTGCCCAGGTACGCCCCGTCCACGAACCAGCTCAGCTCGGCGTCGCCGGGCGCCTCGGCCTCCAGCGGGATCTGCTGCTTGTCCGGCGGCATGCCCGGGATCAGCAGCGCCACGTGGTCCGCCGGCGGGTTGAGGATCGTCGGCTCCTGGTCCCGCTGCGGCGGCGCGCACCCCGGCGCCCAGGACGGCGGCTCGGGCAGGTGCCGGTGCCGCGACTGCACGAACCGCCGCACGCTCGCCGGCCACGACACGAACGACCGGGTCTGCGTCGTCGCGTTCCCCCGGCAGTCGGGCCGCACCGCCAGCCCCGTGGCGCGGTCCACCTCCCGTTGCACGTGAAACGGGCAGGTGGTCGTCGGCACCTGCTCGACCCGGGCGAACGCGCTCACCGTGCGCGGGCACGCCTCCGTGGGCGGGTAGCCCGAGTAGGCGCAGACCGGGATCTCGCGCAGGTCCGACGGGATCGGATCGAGCGGCACCCGCTGCCGCCGGTCGTGCAGCGACTCCAGCACGTCGAACAGGATCGGCCCCGCCGCCTCGGAGCCGGCGATGTGCGCGCTGCCCGTGTTGTCCAGGTTGCCGACCCACACCGCCACCGTGTGGTGCGGCCCGCTGCCCACCGCCCAGGCGTCGCGCCGACCGCTGCTCGTGCCCGTCTTCCAGTGGATGTGTGCGGGGGTGCTCCCCATCTCCCGCCGCCGCGGAAAGTCCGGCCGGTCGCGGCGGGACAGGATCCGCCGGGTCAGCCACGTCGCTCCGGGGCTCATCACCGACCGGGGCGCCTCTGCCCCCTCGCCCCGGAACCACCGCGGCGCCACGTGCTGCCCGCCGTTGGCGAGCGTGGCGTACATCCCGGCCATCTCCAGCGGCGACAGCTCGATCCCGCCCACCGCCACCGACAGCCCGTAGTGCCCCGGATCCGAGACCAGCGAGCGGGCGCCCATCTGCCGCAGCGTGCCCAGGAACGGCTCGATGCCCACGTCCTTGAGCAGCGCCACGAACGGCAGGTTCAGCGAGCGCGACAGCGCGTCGTCCAGGGCCACCAACCCATCGAAGCCGCCGTCGTAGTTGCGGGGCGCCCAGGCTCCGTACGCCGTCGGCACGTCCGGCACGAGGAACTCCGGCAGCGCGTGGCCACCGTCGATCGCCATGGCCGTGATGAACGGCTTGAGCGCCGATCCGGGCGAGCGCGCCACGTCGAACGCCGCGATCCAGCCCCCGTCGTCCCCCCGGCTGCCGTCCGCCTTCGGCAGGTTGCCGGCCAGGGCCAGCACCTCCCGGGTGTGCCGGTCGAGCACCACCACCGCCGCGTTGTGCATCCCCTGGCCGTGCAGCTCCCGCGCCCCCCGGAGCAGCCGCTCTTCGACCACCGTCTGGGCCCCCTCGGACAGGGTGCTGGCGATCCGGGGCTGCCCGCGCCGCTGGTCCCGGAGCCAGATGGCGGCGTGGTCCGCGGCCCGCGGCATGGGCCGCAGCGCGAGGGGGACCTGCTCCGCCTGGATCTCCTCCAGCACGTCCTGCATCGACGCCGCCAGCCCCTCGTCGGACAGGGGCAGCGCGCCCTCGTCCAGCAGCCGCCGCGCGATGTCGTCCCGCGCCAGGCGAAGGCGCTCTTCGTGCTCCGGCGTCGGGTAGCGCCGGTTGGGGTTCTGGGGCACCGCGAGCAGGGTCGCGATCTCGCCGGGGGACAGCGCATCGGCCCGGTGTCCGAAGTAGGCCAGCGCGGCCGCCTCGATCCCCTCCACGTTGCGCCCGTAGGGCGTGAACTGCAGGTAGCCGGCCAGGATCTGCCCCTTGCTCAGCCGCAGCTCCAGCTGCACCGCCCGCGCCGCCTCCACCACCTTGCTGCGCAGCGTGCGCGGCCGGGGCTCCAGCAGCCGCACGAGCTGCATCGTGATCGTCGATCCGCCGGACACCACCTCGCCCATGCGGACGTTGAGCACCGCCGCCCGGCCGATGGCCACCAGATCGATGCCCAGGTGCACGTCGAACCGCTTGTCCTCCAGCCGAAGCAGCGCCGTGACGTAGTCGGGATCCACCTCCGCGGCGTGCACGGGGATCCGCCACCGCTCGTCCGGGGCCAGGAACACGTGGGCCGGCGTGCCATCGCGCCACTGCACCACCTGGGACCCCGCCGCGTGCAGCCGATCCGGTAGCGGCACGAGTCGGGCCGCCCCGGCCGCGAGAGCCAACAGGGCCCCCGCCGCCAGGACTCCCGCCGCCGCCGCCGAGCGCTGGCGCCGCGTCGGCCTCACTCGCCGGCCACTGCCGTCCAGGGACCGACCACGACGATCCGGTCACCGGCTTGCCGCGCCCAGTTGCGGGGGTCGTACATGGCCTCGGCCTCCACCGGCGGCACCATGAAGTCCCCCGCCGTGGTGGCCCGCACCGCGTACACCAGGGTCCTGGCCTTGCTGGCCTGGGGCAGGGCCCCGAACGCCTCGATCCGGTCGTCCCGCACGTTCATGTGGTCAAGGCTCCACAGATCGTCGGGATCGACCACGTCCAGGACCCGTCCGCGCCCCAGGTTGGCGTTCTCGATCTCGAAGCCCGCGGGCAGCCGGTCCACCAGCGCGACGTTGGCCATGCGCTCCGCCGTCAGGTTGGTGATGTCCAGCCGCACGATCACCAGATCACCCAGCTGCACGCTGGTCGGATCGATGGCCGCGCCCTCGGAGTCCAGGTAGCTGCGGGCCACCCTCAGTCCATCGCCGCCGACGTCCCAGGCCGCTTCCTCCTGCACGCCCTCGCTCGACACCAGCGCGTACAGCGTTCCCTTGCCGGGGTCGGCCACCGTGACGCTCACGGCGCCCCGCTCGCCGAGTCGGGCGATCTCCCAGGCCCGCTCGGAGCTGTCCCGGTCCGTCCACCTCGCCGCGACCTCCGCGCCCCCGGCGGTCAGGGTCGGCACGCTGAACTCCTTGCTGCCCGCGCTCACCCGGCGGCCCAGCCCGGTGACGCCCCACATCAGCTCCTGGGTCGTGTAGTAGCCCGACCGCTGGCCCTGCAGCGCGTTGGCCACGAGCCCCGCGAGCTCTTCGCCCGCTTCGTCCGAGCCGAACATCTCCCCGAAGACGGTCAGGGTGAGGGCCCGGCGCCGGCGGTCGCTGTAGAAGGACCACCCGTTGCGGCGCTCCTGGGTGACCGGGGACACGTCCGGCGACTTCAGGTCGCCCTCGTAGCGGCGGTCGCCCGCGTGCCACAGCGCGGCCTTGAGCATGTAGGTGGACTCGTCGGCGAGGCCGTCCCTGGACACCCCGGCGAGCTTCGCCAGCTCCCGGCTCGCCTGGGCCTTGCGCCCCCGCCCGGCGCGGGCGAGCACGTAGTGCATGTAGGGCGTGCCGCGGCGCCAGCCGTCGTCCTTGCCCTGGTCCACCTGGCCCTCCATGAACGAGAGCGCCTCGTCGATGGTCTGCTGTGGCACGTCGTAGCCAACCTCCCGCGCGTCCAGGAGCATGTGGGTGGCGTACGCGGTGCCCCAGGCCTGGGGCGAGTCGGACCCGGGCCAGTAGGCGAACCCGCCGCTGCTCGTCTGCATCGACAGGACACGCCGGATCCCGTGCTTGACCCGCTTCTGGATCCCGCCGTCGGCGGCCATCTCGGGATCGATCTGCTCCATCAGCCGGTCCACGAACAGCATGGGCCGCGTGCTCGAGGTCGTCTGCTCGATGCAGCCGTAGGGGTAGCGGACCAGGAAGGTCAGGTGGTCGAACACGTCGCCGTAGGGGTTGGACGTCACCCGCACCGTCGTGCGCTCGGTGGTGGGCACCCAGCCGGTCAGGTACGGGCTGAGGTCGTTGACGCCCGCCACCAGCTCCACCTTGTGCAGCTGCCGGGTGCGCGGATCGGCGGGGACGAACGGCACCACCGAGTCCGCCCGGGACATCAGATCGTCGGACGTGGCGATGACGGCGAGCTTCGCGGCCCCCACCTTGCGTCGCGCGGTGGCGTCGAACACGACCGTTCCGGCCTCCCCGATGCCCAGCTGCAGGTACTGGATGGTGGGGCGGGCCACGTCGATGGCCGACTCGGCCCGGGCCCCGGCGGGTCCGTCGAACGCGACGAGTTCCTCCGCCACGAGCTTGATGGCGATCTTGCGGGGGGCGCCCGACATGTTGGTCAGGTGCACCGGCACCTCGAAGCGGTCGCCGTCCGTCAGGAACCGCGGCAGCGTGGACTGCACCACCAGGGGATCCCGCACGAGCACGCTCGCCTCGGCGCGCCCCACGGCCTGGGGCCCTGCCGCCACCGCCATGATCCGCAGCTTGCCGCGGTACTGGGGCACGTCGAGCTGCACCTGGGCCTTGCCCTCAACCACCGCCACCACGCCCGACCAGAGCGCGACCGGCTCGACGGGCTGCACCCGGCCGAGGTCTGCGCTGCCGTCGCCGTCGCCGCCGGTGGGGGAGGTGGCGCCCTCGGGGGGCACGAGGATCGACCAGCCGATGGTCTCGAAGCTGTCCACGCCCAGGGCCCGCTTGGCGAGGAGCGCGCGCAGGGGATCGGGCGTCTTGAAGGAGGTGAGCTGCAGGATCCCCTCGTCCACCGCGGCGACCGTCACGACGGTCCCGGTGTCCGCGCCGGGCAGCTTCAGATCGATGGTGAGGGTGGAGTTGGGGCGGATCTCCTCGGGGGCCGTCAGCTCGATCTCCTGGGTGTAGCGCTGCGCGTCCACCCGCACCGAGCCGACGCCGAACGCCCGATCCGGCATGTAGGTCTGCTCGCTGTCCGCGTGCGGATCCTTGAGGAGCAGGGCGCTCACGTACACGTTGGGGGAGAACTCCTCGAGCTCGAAGGACCAGCTGTTGGGGCCCGGATCGACGTCGATCCACTCCCAGGTGCTCACCTCGTGGGTCTCCACGGCCAGCAGCGCGCGGCCCCCGTAGGGCGCCGTGAACTTGACCGTGGACTTCTTGTTGAGCCGGATGGTCTTGGGCAGCTCCAGCGTCAGCGTGCCGGGCCGCAGGGGCTTGGGCGTGACGTCCACCGACTCGTCGGGCGCGCTCCACCACCAGTAGTTGGACGTCCCGTCGAGCTTGAGCCCCGTGAGCGCCTCACCGGCGCGCGCCTCGATCAGGTAGCCGGCGCCGTCTGCTTCGGGGGTGACGGTCCAGCTGAACGTGCCGCCTGAGACCTTGACGGTGGCTTCGCCCTCGGCGACCCGCCGCTGGTAGCGCTGCTGGGAGCCGTAGCCGTCTTCGTCGTCGTACCACCAGCCGTACTCGTCCTCGAGCCGGGCGGCCAGCAGGGTGACCTCGGACACGTCGGTCACGAGCTTGCCGGTCCAGTCCACCACGACGCCCTTGACCTGGATGGGCTCGCCCCCCTTGGCCTGCTCGGTGCCCGTGTCGAGCCCGATGTAGTACCGCTCGGGGTGCAGCTGGGCGTTGGCGGTGGTCTGGGTGCTGCGGCCGGAGCCGGCCTCGAAGACCGCGACGCGGGCGACGAGGGTGCCCGTGCCCTCGAAGGTCACGTCGTCGCTCAGGGCCGGGCAGTCCAGGCGGGTGGCGCCGTCCTTGTCGAGCTCGCCCGCAGCGCTCCCGAGGCTCAGGCCGCGCGCCTCACCCTCCCAGGTGCCGCGCCAGGGGCCGTAGCGGAACTGGCCGTTGTCCTTGGGCTTGAAGGCGCCGGGCACGAGCTCGCAGCTCAGCTCCACGGCGCTGCCCTCGGCGGTGCCGCCGAACAGGTAGCGGGCCGAGATGTCGGTGGCCACGGTCTCGCCCGCGAGCAGGTGCGGCTCGCCGACCGAGGCAGTCACCTCCATGCGCTCCGGCACGAACTCCTCCACGTGGAAGCCATAGGAGGCGAGCACGTCGTCGCCGACCTGGAAGCGCGCGGTGTACTGGCCCGTGACGGCGTAGTCCCCCAGCTCCACGTCGTGGGCGATGAGCCCCGCGGCGTCGGTGGCGAGGGCGTGGCGGCCCATGGTGCGTCCCCGGGGGTCGATGATCGAGACCTGCACCGGCATGCCGGCGGGGGGCGCGAGGCGGTTCGTGTCCCGGGCGATGGCGACGATGTGGGCCGTCTCGCCCGGGCGGTACACGCCGCGGTCGCTGTAGGGCGCGACGCGGTACGCCTCGGCGGCGAGGTAGGAGTCGCCGCTGACCTCCGACTCGGAGGTGGGCGTCTGCAGATCCGCGAAGCGCAGGTAGGTCAGATCGTCGTCCTTGCGCGCCACGATGACGTAGGGGGCCTCGGAGTCCACGCCGTCGATGGGCACGTCCAGGCGGCAGTGGCCGGTGTTGGCCGTGACGCAGGTCGCGAGCACCGTGCCGGACTGCCGGCGCACGTCCACGGTGGTGCTCTTGGCGGGGGTCAGCTCGTCGGCATCGACCGCCCACACGTCGATCCGGGGGGAGTGCGGCGTGTCGGGGGCCGTGGCTGCGCGCTTGGCGAGCAGGTGCAGGCCGGTGACCAGCACGCGGGACGTGTCGGAGGACTCGGCCCCCGCGACCCGGATCTCGTACACGCCCTTGTCGCGCTCCGGGACGAGCTTGGCGAGGTCGAGCCAGGTGGTGCCGAAGTCGTCCGCGGGGCCCTGCACCGGCAGCCGCACGTCCACGAGCAGGTCGGAGGTGGTGGCGTCGGCGCGCTCGTCCTCGCCGGTCAGCCAGTGCACCAGGTTGCGCTCGGGCACGTGGCGGATCTGGACCTGCACCTCGCTCAGGTTGAGGTGCTTGACGGGCACGGCGGTCCACGCGGACGCAGGCAGGTAGCGCCCCTTGGAGACGAACTGCACCTGGGCGGATCGCGCGGGGATGGCGAAGGCGTCGCTGACGGTGCCCGGAAGCACGCCCCCGTCGGTGGTGGCGAGGCCGCCGCGCAGGGTGACGGTGTAGGCGCCGCGGGTGAAGTCGCCGAGGATCCGGAAGCCCGTGCGCGACGGCGCGATACGCACCTTGGTGCGGGGGGAGACGCTGATCAGCTCGGCGGCGGACTCGTCGGTGGGCAGGCAGCGGGTGGTCAGATCGAACCAGGTGTCGGTGGCGTCGTCCCAGAAGCCGTTCCAGCCGCTGGGCGCGGCGTCGTCACGGCAGATGACCTCGATGAAGAAGCCGCTCGGGCCCTCCATCCGGCGCATGGCCACGACCTCCATGGGAGGCGCGCCGGGGAAGGCGAGGTCGTGGCGGGAGGCAGGGGCCGAGACGCCGTCGGCGCCGAGCAGGGGCACGCCCTTGGCCACGCGGACCGAGAAGCGGGCGCCAGCGACCAGGATGGGGCCGCCGAAGGGGATGCGCACGGCGTTCGGGTCGCTGCTGGCCTGGACCTTGAGGTTGCTCAGCTCGTTGCCGTTGACGCTGACCTTGAGGTGCTCCCGGGCGGCTTCGATGGACACGGGTCCCGAGAACACCACGTCGATGGAGGCGCGCCCCTCGCTGACGCTGACGTTGCGCCAGTCCGCGCGCACCACTCGGAAGCCGGGGGTGGTGAACGAGTGCGCCCAGGTGGCGTCCTGGGCGGGGGCTCGCAGGACGGCGTGCGGGGTGGCCACGGCGCCGAGGGACACGGTGTACTTCGTGTCCGGGAGGAGCGGGCTCAGGGGGCGGAAGGTCAGGGTCGAGACCGAGCTGTAGCGCAGCTCGCCGTCGGTCTCGGGGGTCACGGTGACGGCGGTGCCCTCGATGGCGGGTCCGCCGACCTGGGACGGGGCGGCCACGGCCCGCGCGAACTCGAAGGTGATGACGTCGGGGAGCCGGTCGTCCGCGGCGGTCCGGATGACGGGGGCCAGGTCCCGCGGCTCCAGCGAGGCCGAGACGACGGCCGCCTCTGCGCTGTCGATCTCGGCGGGGCTCAGCGGCGACTGGCTCCGGGGCGGCGCGGGCTCGGTGCTGGAGGTGGCGGTCCCTTCGGCGGCTCCCGCGGGGGCCGGATCGTCGGCGGGGCCGGAGGGACACGCGAGGAGCAGGGCGATGGTGAACAGGACAGCGGGGCGCACCACGGCGAGGGCCGCGCGGGAGGGAGAGACGGGCGAGGGGGTCATGACGATCCGGTGTGGGGCAGGGTCCGGCAGAGAGTGAACATCGAGCTTGGACAGGGTATTCCAGGCCGGGTTCCGAAACCTGACACGAGGCGGATGAGGGCCAACGCCCCCGGGTCAGCCAGCCGTGGAGGCTGCCTTGACCGGGGCGGCCTCGACCGGGGCGCCGTCCACCTTCGCCGCGCCCCCGGCCCGCGCCCTGCGTCGCTGCCGCAGCTCCGTCATCGCGCCCGTCAGCAGGTACGCGAGCAGCGCCTCATCGACGAACGGCAGGAAGTCCGGGATCGCGACGTCGCCCACGAAGAGCACGGCGAGGGCGGCCGCGGCAAGCGCGACGGCGCCGCCGGGCAGGCGGGTGAACATCCAGGTGAAGGCGGTCGTGGGAAGGGTCTTCATGCCCTTCTGACGGCTCAGGGCCCCGGACTATTTCAATCGACGGCCCCCGCGGCCGTTCCGAAGTGCTCTCGCAGCCGCTCGTTGATCGCGTCCCTGCACTGGCTCAGGGCGCCGTGTCCGGCCTCGTCCAGGTCGAAGAGCTCCGCCCCGGGGATCCGCGCGTGCAGCTTCGCCTGGGCCGCCGGCGACACCAGCCGGTCCTGCACCGAGCGCACCACCAGCGTCCTGATCCCCTCCAACTCGTGCAGCCGCCGCGCCGTGTCGTGCCGCACCGCCGCCCACGTCTGCGCCTGCAGCGCGTCCATCCGGTCCCGGCCCGCGAACACCGAGCCCAGCGCCTCGGCCGCCTCCTGCCCCGCCGGTCCGTTCAGCGCCTCTGGCGGAAACAGCAGCTCCATCAGCAGCCGCTCGCTCTGCTTCGTCTGACCGCGCATCACCGCGAACCGCTGCCGAAGGAACAGGACCAGGCCCCCCGCCGGTGGGAGCGGCTCGAGTCCCCGGCCGCCCCCGTGCGTCGTCAGCAGGCTCAGGCTGAGCACCCGCTCCCGCGCCCCCAGCGCCAGCTCCTGCGCGACCATGCCTCCCAGCGACACCCCAACCACATGGGCGGACTCCCAGCCGACGTGGTCCATCAGCAAGAGCGCGTCCTGGGCCATCCCAGGCACCGACAGACGCCCCTGGATCGGGCCGCTGCCGCCGATCCCCGGGTTGTCGAACGTGAGCTGCTGGTGGGTGTGCTGGAACGCCGCCACCTGTCCGCGCCACGCCTCCCGGGTCGCCCCCATTCCCATGATCCACAGCACCCGCGGCCCGCTGCCGCCGTGCAGGTCGTACTCGAGCCACGTCTCGCCGAGGGTCAGGCGCGCCATCAGTCGCAGCTCATCGCGTCGGGAACGCACGCCACCCGGCTGTCGAAGGGAAGGCTGCTCCGTGCCAGCGTCACGAACGCCGACGCCGGGATCTCCGCCTCACAGTCGCCGCACGCGAGGAACGCCTGACCGAGGTGGCTGCGTCCGCCGCACTCCGCGACCCACAGCACCGTCGCCGTGGCCGTGCACCCCGTGCCCGCCTGAACGAAGCCGGCCACCGCGGTGGTGTTCCAGTCCTGGTTGACCAGCGGATCCGCCAGCCCCCCGCAGCTCGTCAGGAACGCCGCCCAGGCCCCCTGGCTCTCGAACAGGTGCTCGCCCACGGGGCACCCATCGAACGCCTGCCCGAGGGCCAGGTCCGTCCAGGCGCCGAGCGCGCAGGCCTGGCCCAGCGCCGAGCTCGGCTCGCACAGCTCCGGGGCGGAGTCGTCGTCGTCCCCGTCGTCGTCGTCGTCGCCGTCGGTGGTGTCGTCGTCGTCGCTCTTGGTCGTGTCGTCGTCGTCACCGTCACCCGAGTCGTCGTCGTCCGCCACGGTGGTGTCGTCGTCGTCGGGCACCCACACGTCGTCGTCGCCGGGGGGCGAGTCGGGGGGGCAGCCCACCAGCAGGAGGCCCAGCAGCACGAAGACGGGCCGAGGAGGGGTGTGCATTCCGGGAGGATACGCCTTCCCGGCGGCCCGCAAGGGGCCCGGACCGGCCTCTGGACAGCTCGTGCAGAGGCCGGTCCGAACTCGCCACCTGGGGGGAGCACGTGGCGCTGAGGAAGGTGTACCCGGCGGCGACCGGCGTCGGGGTCACAGGTTGTTACAGCGGGCGGCACCTGGGCGGCGCCGACGGTCAGCTGGGAGTAGCTGGATCCACGGTGATCGCGGGGCCGGCGGGCAGGGGGCCGTCGTCGCCCCGTCGGAACGGGCCCCGCTGCTCCAGCGCCTCCATCACCACCGCGGTGTGCGCCGACTCGTCCTGCAGGAACCGGGCGACCCCTCCCGCCAGCCGCGGATCCGCGATCCAGTGGGCGCTGTGGATGGGGCTGGGCAGGAACCCGCGCGCGATCTTGTGCTCTCCCTGGGCCCCCGCCTCGTACAGCTGGATCCCCTGCTGGATCGCCCACTCGATGGGGGCGTAGTAGCAGACGTCGAAGTGCAGGCCCTTGACCTGGACGTCGTCGCGCCGTCCCCAGTAGCGGCCGTACAGCGCGTCGTTCCGGCGGAAGAAGAGCGATCCGGCCAACACCACGCCGTCCCGCTCCGCGCTGCAGAACACCACCCGGTCGGCGAACGTGGCGCGGATCCGCTCGAAGAAGCCGGGCTCCAGGTAGGGGTCGTTCCACTTGCGGCCACAGGTGTGCCGGTAGAAGTCGTCCGCCGCGGCCCAGTGCCTGTCCTGCATCTCGGGCCCGGTCAGCATGCGGACCTGGATCCCCGCCTCGGCCACCTGGGCCCGCTCGCGCCGCACCTCGCGCCGCCGCTTGCTGCGCATCGTCCCCAGGAAGCCCTCGAAGTCCGAAAAGCCCGCGTTCTCCCAGTGGTACTGGGTCGTCAGCCGCGTCAGGAAGCCCATCTGCTCCAGCACCGCGCGCTCCTCGTCGGTGACGAAGAGCCAGTGCACGGAGCTCAGGCGCAGCTGCTTCGCCACGTCCACGGTGGCCGCGATCAGCGAGGGCATGACCTCGGGGCCTGCGTCCGGAGCGAGCAGGATCCGACGCCCCGTGGCGGGCGTGAAGGGCGCCGCCACCACGAGCTTGGGGTAGTAGTCGATGCCCGCCGCCTGGGCCCCGCGGGCCCAGCCCCAATCGAAGATGTACTCACCGTACGAGTGGGCCTTCACGAAGGCCGGCACCGCGCCGACCAGCGCGCCCTCGTCGCTCCAGGCCGTGACGAACAGCGGGCTCCACCCGGTCGCCGCGCCCACCGAGCCGCTGTGCTCCAGCGCCTCCAGGAACGGCAGCTCCATGAACGGCGAGCGTCCCGGGTCCAGGCGGGCCCAGGCATCGGGGGACAGGTCGGAGATCCGCTCGACGAGGCTCAGGCGCACCGAGGCAACGTAGCCAGTTCCCGTCCGGGACCGCCCGATCCACCCGATCTCGGCGTCGAACTTCAGGCCCGCTTCGTGCGGCGTACGGAAGTACGCCTCCTTGCAGTCCCTCGTTCTCCTTGACCTCGGACGCCTCTGACGCCCCCGACCTGGGAACTACCGCAACCGCTCATCCGGGGCTTCCGGACGAGAGGTAGCCATCCCGAGTCGGCGCTGCGGGACCTGAGCGTCGGACGGCGCTGATACCCTGCGATTCCCATGACTACACCCTGGCTCCGCCAAGTCGGCATCGCGTTCGTCGTCCTCGCCCTGTGCATCCTGGGATGGGGAGAGCTCACGTTTCGGACCGAGGTGGATCGGGAGGGCCAGTTCCTGGAGTCGGTGGCGGCCGAGGTCGCCGCCCACGTGGACGCCGGCGAGCACGAGTCGATCAACGGCCCCCAGGACGAGGCGTCCCCGGCGTTCCTGTCGATTCGGGGCATGCTCCGGGAGGCCCAGGAGCGGCGCGGCATCGAGTCGCCGATCTACACCCTGCGGCCCACGGTGGACGGCGGCACCGAGTTCGTCGTGATGACCAACGAGACGGCGTTCATCGGCGACGCGTACGTGCTGCGCCCCGCCATGCGCCCCGTGCTGGACAACGGCGACCGCGCCCGGACCGGGCTGTACGGCGACGATCACGGCCGCTGGGTCTCCGCCTACGCCCCCATCAAGACCGCGGACGGCGCCGTCGTCGCGCTGGTGGAGGTGGACCGGCCCGCCGACGCCCTGGTGGCGGGGCAGACGAGCCGCCGCCTGGTCGGACTGCTCGGCTCGTTGCTGGGCGCGCTGCTGCTGGGCGCGCTGCAGTGGATGTTCCAGGCCCGGCGTGGTCCCCTCGCCGCCCTCAAGCGCCTCATCGTGGGACGCCTGGCGGTGCGCATCGGGCTGGCGGGCAGCGCCGCGGTGGTGGTCGCCGTGGGCATCGCGGGCTGGCTGGACCACCACGCCGCCCGGGCGGAGCTCGTCTCCAGCCTGAGCAAGCAGCTGATGACCGCCGTGTCGGTGGGCGCCCCCCTGGTGGACCCGGATCTGCACGACGAGGTGGCGCGCACGGGCGATCCGCGGAGCCCCGCGTTCATCGAGCTGCAGGGCCGGCTGCGGCGGCTCCAGGAGTCGGCCCACCTCGAGAGTCCGGTCTACACGCTGCGCAAGGACCGCGGCGCCACCCGGTTCGTGGTGATGACCAACGAGACGCCGTACATCGGCGACCTGCAGGAGCTGCGGCCCGGGGTGGCCGAGACGTTCGCCACCGGCCAGCCCGGCTCGGAGGGGCCCTACACCAACGCCACCGACACCTGGATCTCGGCGTGGGCGCCCATTTGCGACGCGCGCGGCGCCGTCATCGCGGTGGTGCAGGCCGATCACCCCGTGGGCACCTTGCTGCTCGAGCTGACCAATCGCTCCCTGCGGCGGCTGCTCTTCGCCCTGGCGGGGATCGGGCTGGCCTTCGCGGCCGCCGCGGTGCTCGCCCGAAACATCGCCCAGCCGATCCGGGCCATCGCGGAGGCGGCGGTCCGCATCGGACAGGGGGATCTGGACGTGCGCGTGTCCGAGGACCGGATCGATGAGGTGGGGGAGCTCGCCCGGGCGGTCAACCAGATGGCGCACGGGCTCCGGGAGCGCGAGAAGCTCCGGGACATGTTCGGCAAGTACATGGCGAGCCAGGTGGTGTCGGAGCTGATGGACCGGGGCGAGATCTCCCTGGAGGGAGAGGCGCGGGAGGTGACCGTGCTGCTCTCGGACATCCGTGGCTACACCGCCCTGACCGAGGAACTCGGGGCCACCGAGGTCGTGGCGCTGCTCAACGAGTACTTCACGAT
The DNA here is from genome assembly GCA_937891735.1 of uncultured Pseudomonadota bacterium. Taxonomy (GTDB): domain Bacteria; phylum Myxococcota_A; class UBA796; order UBA9615; family UBA9615; genus JAGSHC01. The sequence goes on from CALAGR010000461.1 coordinate 47,471, forward strand.
CCTCGTGGACTGCGTGATCGCGGAGGAGGGGGTGGTGGACAAGTTCATGGGGGACGCCATGCTCTGCTGGTTCGGGGCCCCCGTGCCCGCCGCGGATCACCGGGAGCGGGCGGTGCGGGCCGGGGTGCGGATCATGGAGCGGCTGGGGGTCTGGAACGCCGAGCGGGTGGCCCGGGGCCTGGAGCCGGTGGGCACCGGCATCGGCACCGCCTGCGGCAAGGTGGTGGTGGGCAACATCGGCTCACCCCAGTTCGTGGAGTACACCGCCATCGGCGACACCGTGAACCTCGCCAGCCGGCTGTGCAGCAAGGCCCAGGCCGGCGAGCTCATCGTGACGAACTACACGCGGACGGTGTGCGAGGGGGCGGGGGTGATGAACGGCCGGTTCGTGGAGATCGGCCCCGTGACCCTCAAGGGCGTGGCCGACGCGGTCACGATCCACAAGATCGTCATCCCTACGGTGATCGACGGCCCCGCCGCCTGAGCCCGGCGCCCGCGAGGGCCCAGATCCCCATCCACCACGCCGCGCCCGGACCGTCGTCGCTGTGGTTGCAGCCGCACTCGGGGCCGGAGTCGCCGGGAACGACGAGGTCGTCGTCGTCGCCCACGGCCGTGGTGTCGTCGTCGTCGCCGGTGGTGTCGTCGTCGTCGTCGTCGCCGGCGGTGTCGTCGTCGTCGTCGCCGGTGGTGTCGTCGTCG
>CALAGR010000462.1 GCA_937891735.1 uncultured Pseudomonadota bacterium
CCGGATCGACGGGCGTGGGCTCGACCAGGGCCGGGGTGGGCGTCGGAGCCGGCGCGCCCCACAGGTTCTCGGGCACGGCGGCGGTGCCGGCGTCGGTCACCAGGATCGTGAACTCCACGCGGCGGTTGCGCTCCCGTCCGTCGTCTGTGCGATTGGTGTCGATCGGCCGAACCTCGCCGTATCCGACGGCCTCGAGGCGATCCCCGGCGACGCCGAGCTTCACCAGCTCCCGCTGCACCGACTCGGCACGCCGCTGCGACAGGTCCAGGTTGCGGGCGTCGTCGCCCACATCGTCCGTGTGCCCCTCCACCCGGATCTTGAGCACCTCCGGGTTGGCCTTGAGGACCGCGGCCACGGCCAGGATCACCGGGCTCGACCGACGCAGGACGCGGTCCTTGCCGGTGGCGAAGTACACCTTCTCGAGGATGACGATCGAGTCCTTCGTCCTGACCGCCAGGGTCGCGTCGGGACAGCCGTCGGTGTCCTTGACGCCGTTGATGTCCTCGGGCTCGTCGGGGCAGAGGTCATCCGCGTCGGGGACGCCGTCGCCGTCGTTGTCCAGGTCGGGGCAGCCGTCCAGATCCTGGAACCCGTCGATGTCTTCGGGGGCCAGCGGGCAGGTGTCGGACACGTCGGGGATGAGGTCCCCGTCGTTGTCGGGCTCCATACAGCCGTCCTCGTCCTCGAAGCCGTCCAGATCTTCGGGATCGTTGGGGCAGGCATCGGACGTGTCGGGCACGCCGTCGGCGTCGTTGTCCGGGTCCGGGCAGCCGTCCGCGTCCTGCCAGCCATCGAGATCCTCGGGCACGTCCGGACACGCATCGGACACGTCCAGCACGCCGTCGGCGTCGTTGTCCGGGTCTGGGCAGCCGTCTTCGTCCTGGTACCCATCGACGTCCTCAGGGTCCTTGACGCAGGCGTCGATCCTGTCGTGCAGCCCGTCCTTGTCCCGATCCCGGGGGGTGTGGATCGCGTAGGCGACGCCGCCGAAGAACCGCACATCCGGCGAGCCGTACCCGTTGGAGATCCCCTTCCCCACGCCGCCGTAGACCGTGATGCCGTTGGGCGCGTTCCCCCGCAGGCTCAGGAGCACCTCGGCCGGGGAGTGGGCCGGGTCGAAGAAGCGCTCCTTGTCATCGCGGTCGTTGGGCCCGGCGATGAGGCTCCCGTCCAGCTCGAGGTTGATCTCGAGGATCCCGGGAATGGGATCGATGCCGAGGCCCGCGCCGTAGGTGAACTCGTTGCCGGTCGTGAGGTTTGCGACGGTGGCGCGCGCGAAGAAGGCGTAGCCGGCGTTGACGGCGAAGTGGAACCACTTCCACTTCTGGCTCACGATGAGCTTGATGCCCGTGCCGGGCAGGCCACGACCGAGACCGATGCGCTCGTTGCCGGTGGGAAGCGTGAGCCACGGATTGATCGCCAGGCCGATCTTCCTCTCGGCGGGGTCGAGGATGCGGATCCGGCTGTCGATCAGGATGTCGCCGAAGCCGTACGCGATCTTGCGACCCGGGAACGCAGCGCTCGCGACGAAGTCGGTCTCGACGGGGATCTGCATCAACGGGACGCGGAGCCCGACCTCCCAGAAGTCGAAGACCGCGAAGCTCCCCACGAGATCGCCGCCCACCAGTCCATCGACGAGGCCGAACTGACGTCCGAATCCCGGCGCCTGGACCTCGAGCGGATTGACCGCGTAGTTCAGCGTGAAACCGACTCCGAACCGGAACTGCGGCAGCAGCGAGGCGTCGTGAACGAGCATGAAGCCGTCCACGTCGGTGGCGGGCTTGAATTGCTGGATGTCCGGCGCCGCGTCGCGCGCCTGCGCGGACGTGGCGAGGAGCAGCACAGCAGCGGCGAGCAGGGCGCGGCGCATTGGTCAGCCTCCGGACGAGCCGCGTCGGCCCGACGGCCGACACGATACTGGATCCCTGCGCACCACATCGCCGCGCCGGGATGCACGGTTTGGATGTCGGACAGGGCCGCCCAGGGACCCTGTGCTACCGTCCGCGCTTCCCTGGGCGGAAGGATCGGACCTTCCGACCGCACGGACACCGGGGTCGACATGAGGAAGAAGTACAACGGCCAGAAGATCCGCGTGGTGACAGCAGAGGTCCGTCGGGGAGGCCGCTACCTCATCACGCAGCGTCTCTCCACGAGCACCCTGCCCCTGCTCTGGGAGTTCCCCGGGGGCAAGGTCCCCGACGGCGACTCGTCCGAAGCGGTCCTGCGCTCCCTGCTGTTCGACCGCATCGGGGTCGACGTCGAGGTCGGCGAGATGGTGATGGAGGTCGTGCATGAGTACGACCACTACACGGTCGACATGCAGGTCTTCCGGTGCGAGGTCCCCGACGATCAGGACGTCAAGCCGATCAAGGTCGCGGACGTCCGGTGGGTGTCCCCCTCGGAGTTCGCGGACTACACCTTCCCCGGGGCCGACGAAGCGACCATCTCGGCCTTGCTGGAGCTCACGCCGATGCCCATCATCCCGGACGTGAGCCTCAACTGATATGGGGGCGCCGCCGCCCCATCCACACCGCAATCTCCTGGCTGCCGTGCTGTTCACCGTGGTCACGCTCGACCAGGCCAGCAAGGCTGTCGTGCGCCTGCATCTGCAGCTCGGCGATGCGATCCCGGTGCTCGGATCGTTGCTCGGGATCACCCACGTCGAGAACCGTGGCATCGCCTGGGGCCTGTTGGAGGCAAGCAGCTTTCGCCTGCCCTTGATGACGGTCGTATCCCTGGTGACGTTCGTGGTCCTGGCCGCATGGTTCCGGCGACTGCAGGCGTACGAGAGGTCCCTGGCCTGGACCCTGTGCCTGCTGATGGCGGGCGCGGTGGGCAACTTCATCGATCGGCTGCTGTACCGGGAGGTCACCGACTTCGTGGCAGTGGCCGCCCCTGCATGGCTCGGCGGCCGCTGGCCCATCTTCAATCTGGCGGATCTCGCGATCACTGCAGGGATCGTCCTGTTCGGTTGGCACCTGCTGACCCGGCGCGACGACCTCGGGCAGGACCAGCCGTGAGACCCTGGCTGCTGCACGGCCACCTGCCAGGCATCGGGGACGTCGCGCTGTCGGGCTGGTTCACCTGGCTGCTGCTCGCGCTGGTGACGGGCGCCTTCGTCGCCGTGCGTGAGGCGCGACGAAGCGGGACACCGGAGCGTCTGGTCCTGCAGCTCACGGTCGTCCTGGCCGCCGCCGGTGTGCTCGGAGGGCGACTCGGACACATCCTGACCGCCGAGCGAGACGGATACATCGCCGACCCGATGCGCCTCCTCAGGTTCTGGGAGGGAGGCATGGTGCTGTACGGAGGCCTCATCGGCGCGGCCCTGGCCGGCGCCTGGTGGTGTCGAAGCCGGCGGATGGACCTGCTCCGGACCGGTGACATCCTGGCCCCCGGGGTGCTGATCGGGATCGCCTTGGGGCGGCTCGGCTGCCTCACCGCGGGGTGCTGCTTCGGGCGCCCGATCGACTGGGGCACCGGTGTGGAGTGGCCCTGGGGCGTGGTGTTCCTGTCGGGCCAGGTCCCAGAGGCGCTTCGGGGGATCCCGCTGCACCCGACCCAGGTCTACGCGAGCCTGAACGCGCTGCTGCTCTTCGCCCTGCTGACCGCGCTGCGCCGCCGTCAGACCTTCGACGGGCAGGTCGTCGCCGCGTTCCTGTTGGCCTACGGGGCGACCCGCCCGATCCTGGAGCTGTTCCGACTCGACCTCGAGCGCGGCTTCGTGCTTCCGGCCCTCCTCGGCCAGCGGGTGTCCACGTCGCAGGCCGTGTCCATTCCGATCGTGCTGGCGGGCGGGCTCCTGTACTCGTGGGCCCGCGCCCGCGCCCGGCGCCAGGGCCTGCTGGGCCTCGGTCCCGCGGACGCCCAGGACCGGCGCCTGCGCACCCGGATCGAAGCAGCGCTGACCCCCGGCTGAGCCGGCATGGCGAACCGCGCGCCGCGTCATCGGGACCGCCACGGGGCCTTCATCCGCGCGCTCTTGCGTCGACTGCGCCACTCCCGGTCATCCAGCAGCGTGGGCGGCGCCGGCGTCGCGGGCTCGGTCGTCTTGGGTGCGGCGGCCTTCGACCTCTTGCGCTTGCGGGTCTTGGAGGCGCGACGGCTCCGAGGCGTCGAGGGCTGCTGGCGATCACTGCCCGCGACGGCCGGGGGGGAGGCCAGCCCGCCCGCCGGCGTCGTCGTCCGAACCAGCGACTGCCAGCGCGCCACGACCTCTGCAGGTGCGATCCACGGCGTGAACCCGGGCCCCTCCCCCACCACCGGCCCCAGCTCGATCGCGAATCCGTCCGTACAGACCCGGAGCGCGCCGTGCCGACCGGTCCAGTACATCTCGGTGCCGTGGGCACGCAGCCGCTGGACGACCGAGGTGTGGGGAAAGCCGAACCGGTTGTCCTGCCCCGCGCCCGTCAGAGCCAGCAGGGGATCGACGGCACCGAGCAACTCTGGGGTCGTCGAGGTCCGGGATCCGTGGTGTGCGAGCTTGAGCACCGCAGCAGGGGTGAGCACTCCCCGGTCGAGCAGGTGACGCTCCGTCTCGGCCTCGATGTCGCCGGTCAGCAGGAAGTCGATGCCCCCCAGACCGATGCGGAACACGACGGATCTGGCGTTCCGGTCTCCGGGATCGGCCGGCTCCCAGCCCGGGCTCGGATGCAGCAGCGCTCCATGGGTGCCCCCCGGCAAGGGCCCCAACTCAGCCCCCTCGTCCGCGATCAGGATCGAGACGCCCTGTCGCCGTGCGAGGTTGAGCAGCATGCGCTCCGCGCTCGACAGGTGTTGCCGGGTCGGCACCAGCAGCTCGCCCACCTGGAGCTGCTCGAGGACGGCGAACAGGCCGCCGATGTGGTCCGCGTCGCCGTGCGTGAGGACCACCCGATCAAGCCGGTCGATGCCCCGGGCCCGCAGGGCCGGAACGACGGTGTCCTCCCCCACGTCTCGGCGGGACCCCGGGGCGCCGCCCCCGTCCACGAGCCACACGGCGCCCGGCAGATCGAGCAGCAGCGCGTCCCCCTGTCCCACGTCCAGTACGGTCATGCACAGCGAACGATCCGTGCGATCCACGGCAGTAAGGGCCGGTCCCACCAGCGCCCACACCAGGGCGAGCAGGCCGAGCGCAGGCAGCGTGCGACCGGCGCTCATCGGTCCCGTCCCAGGACGACGAGGGCCGCGACGACGCCATAGAGGCTCCAGATCACGATCGGCGCCGGATGCCACGGGATCACGGGAGCGACGACCGGATCGGCCAGGGCGGCGACGAGCCCGAGCCCGAGCCGGGCCGGCCAGCTGGCCACCCACACGAACGGCGCGCCCAGGACCGGATCGACCGCGCCCAGCGCGGAGCCCACCAGGAGCGGCGGGATCGTGGCTGCGCCCAGCAGCGGCACCGCGACGGTGTTCACCCAAAGGCCCGCGAGCGGGACCCGACCCCAGACGCACGCCACCAGCGGCGCCGTGGCGAGGGTGCCGATCACCCCGGTCCACAGGAGTCCGGCCGCGGCCCGCAGGACCCCGAGGAGCGCAGACCGCGAGCCGGGGATCGATGCCCAGTGCGCCCACGCGAGCAGCCCCCCCACCGACAGGACCGACAGCTGGAATCCGACCGCCCGCGCCGCCGCCGGATCCACCCAGAGCACGCAGACACAGGCCGCCGCCAGGGCGTTCCAAGGGGACACGCGCCGTCCGAGGCCGAACGCGACCGCAAGCACGGCGGCCATGACGAGCGCCCGGCGGCCGCTCACCGGCGCGCCCGCCACGACCACATAGCCCGCTGCGGCGGCGAGGCCGGCGACGGCGCCGAGGCGGGCTGGAAGGCCGGCGACCGTCCACGCCGACGGCAGGTACCCCAGGAGCCGGGCAGCGAGCTTCCAGAACAGAAACATGCACGCGCCGACGTGAAGGCCCGAGATCGCGAGCAGGTGGGCCGTCCCGGTGCGGGCAAACGCCTCAGAGGTCAACGGCGCGAGGCCCGAGCGATCCCCGAGGACCAGCGCCGTAAACAGGCCGTGCAGCTCCGGTGGGGACATGCGCCCCAGCGCCAGCCCGACTCGCCGCCGCGCCCACAGGACGGCGCCCCCCAGGCGGGAGGGGGGCCGCGCCTTCTCCACGAGGATCGGAGCGCCGCCGACGACCAGGACCACGGTCCGCCCCCACCCGTCCAGCACGCGCGCGCGGGTCAGGACGACGGATCCCCGCCCCAGCCCGGACAGCTTCGAAGCCGGACCGATGAGGTGCGCCCGCCCGACGCGAACCCTGACCCCGTCCGTCGGCGGCGTACCCGACCACGCGTCCAGCAGTCGGACCGGCGTGCCGCGGTCGCCCGAGGGTCCGATGATGCAGAGGCGAACGAGCACCGCGTCGTCCCTGGGGACCCACGCCGCAGGCTCCTGGTAGGACGCGCGCAGCGTGCCCAGGGCGACCCACGCGGACAGCACGGCAGCGTCCGCCAGGGGCCCCGCCACCGCGCGGGTTCCCACCGCCAGCAACAGGGCGGCCGCGCTCCCCGACGCAAACCCGGGCCCGATCACCGGTGTGCCGGCGAGCAGACCGAGCAGCAGGCCGAGGGCAGGCAGCGCCAGCGGGACCGGGCCCGGGCGACGAAGGCGGGATGTGATTGGAGGGGAGGACACAGCCGGCCGTGTTGCAGAGAGCGCGCCAGATCTGAGTCGAAAGCCAACCTGCTGAATCAGCTGCTGTTTCTTCACAGGATGCGTCATGGGCACCCCCACCGTGTCCGGTATCTGTCCGAGATACCGGACACGAGCCGGACACGAACCGGACACGAGCCGGACACGGAGGGACCGCGCGCGGTCACCCGCCTTGTCTATGCTCCGCGGCCGGAGTGATCATGGGTCTGTTCGACGTACACGCGCACCTGACGCATCCCCGTCTGCTTCCACGCGTCGCGGACGTGCTGTCCAACGCACGGACAGCGGGACTGACCTCCATCATCAGCAACGGGTTGAATCCCGAGGACAACGCGCTCGTGGCGGCCCTCGCGGCGGAGCACGGCGACCTCGTCCGGCCGGCCTACGGCCTGTACCCCGTGGACGCCGTGCTGCCTGAGATGCACACCGCGGGCGTGGACTACCCCCGCGCGCCGGGCCCCTGGACAGGAGAAGACGCCGTCGCCGATGTGCGCGCCCGCGCCGAGCAGGCCATCGCCATCGGTGAGATCGGGCTCGACGGGTACTGGGTGCCCGCGGCGTTCTGGCCCCGCCAGGAGCAGCTCTTCCGCGCCCTCGTCCAGGTGGCCCTCGACTTCGACAAGCCGATCATCATCCACACCCGCAAGCGGGAGCGGCGCGCCTTCGAGATCCTGGGCGAGATGGGCGCCCGCCGCGTGAACTGGCACTGCTTCGGCGGCAAGCTGAAGCTCGCGCGGGAGATCGCCAGCGAGCTCGGGCACCACTTCTCGATCCCCGCGAACGCGCGCCGCTCCGAGAGCTTCACGCGGATGCTGCAGACGCTGCCGCGCCAACAGCTCCTCCTGGAGACGGACTGCCCCTACCTGCCCCCCGTCCGGGACACCACGAACGAGCCGGCCACCGTGAAGGGCACCTGCGCGTTCGCCGCGGAGCTGTGGGGGGAGTCGGTGCAGAGCACGCAGGAGCAGCTCGAGCAGACCTACCGCGCGTTCTTCCGCCGGGACCCCTGACCCGTCAGGCTTCCCTTGACCGCAGGTGGTCGAGGAGGTGGCCGTAGTCCAGGTCGGCGGGCGGAGCGGGGGGCATGAAGCGGCGCGCGGGGCCCAGGTCCATGAACCGCTGCACCGCCTTCCAGATCACCTCCGCCTCGTCGGGCACGTCATCGAGCTCCTGGATGGCGATCGCCAGCTCCTGCATGGCCGTGGCGGGCAGGTGCCCGCGCCGCACGACGTCCTGAAACAGATTCGCGAGGGAATCGGCGCTGTGGCCCTCGGCCTCCAGGAACGCGCGGGTGACGGTCACGACCCCCTGTGCGGCCAGGTGCCCTCCCGAGAAGAGAACCAGCGCGGCCTGGAAGTAGTTGTAGACCGGCACCACCCGCGGCCCGAAGGCGCGAAAGAAGGCCGGCGGCGTCCGTCGGTCCAGGTGGATGAAGATCCGCTCGACCGCGTCGACGGCGGGCAGGGACTCGCTCGCCTCCACGCTCGCGTCCACCGCGTCCGAGTACGCACCCGCCGCCTTGAGCGTCTTGACCAGGGCGTCCGTACCCACCCGGCCGGCGAGCACGTCGGCGTACAGGCTGTAGATGAACCCATCGGCCTCGGCGTCGTCCCCGAAGAGCGTCTCGGACACCTCACCGATCCCCTCGGTGTCCCGACGCGAGCGCAGCAACAGCGGGAGCTTGTAGCCGACCTGGTCCCGAACGGCCCGGAACCTGCCCCGGCGCAGGTTCTCCCACTGCGGCTTGAGGTGGAACTCGTCCCAGCGCACACCGTCGATCTCGAGCTTCTTCTCGAGGGTGCGCCTCATCTGGCGAGGCGATCCCGAGATGATGCAGATCCGACTGGGAGCCAGGTCCTCGCCCCCCCGGCACAGCTCCCGCAGCAGCGCCGCCGAGCCGGGCACGTTGATCTTCTCCTCGGGACGCTCGAACGCGATTCCGACGAGCCTGCGCAGCGACTCGAAGTCGGTGTCCAGGTAGGTCTTGTCGAGGTCCCAGCGGTAGACGTGGCGCCAGCTCATGGGTCGCGCGTGCGCGCCTCCTCCTCTCCGTCCTCGTCGGGGATCCTGGCCACGGCACGCTCGATCACCCGGATCATGTCGGACCGCGAGGCCTTCGCCGCGACCTTGCAGGCGTTCGCGATGGCCTTGGCGCGGCTGCGGCCGTGGGCCTTGATGATCGGCTGGGCGAACCCCAGGATCGGCGCGCCGCCGTACTCCTCCCAGTCCAGGGCGCGCTGGATCTGGCGCAGCCCGGACGACAGCATGGTCAGCCCGAAGCGCCACAGGAACTTGCGGGCGTAGGCGTCCTGCGCGAGGTCCGAGATGACCTCACCGATGCCTTCGAGCATCTTCAAGACGACGTTCCCCATGAAGCCGTTGGTGACCACGACGTCGACGCTGCCCCGAGGGATGTCCAGGCCCTCGACGTTGCCCGCGAAGTTGACCTCCGAGAGCCCGGCCAGGATCCGGTGGGCCTGCACCACCTCGGCGGGGCCCTTGTGCGCCTCGGTGCCGTTGCTGAGCAGGGCCACGCTCGGCGCGGGGTTCGAGCTGATCGCGCTCGCATAGGCCGATCCCATGATCGCGAACGTCACCAGGTCCCGAGCCGATGCGGACAGCGTCGCGCCGACGTCGAGCAGCAACGAGAACGGATCCTGGTTGGGCCCGTGGGTCTGCTCGGTGGGGGTGACCGCGGCGAGGGCGGCCCGGCGGACCCCGGGAATGCGCCCGAGCCCCAGGGCCGCGGCGAGGATGGCGCCACCGGTGTTGCCCGCCGTGACCACGGCGTCGGCGCGGCCGTCGGAGACGATCTTGCACGCCACGAGGATCGAGGCCTCGGGCTTCCGGTCGAACACTCCGCGCGGGGACTCGTCCATCGCCACCCACTGATCGGTGTGACGGATCGAGAGGCGGCCGGGGTCGTACTCCAGCTCGTCCAACATCGGACTGAGCTGTGCATCGTCTCCCACCAGGAGCAGATGGAAGTCCGGACGCGCGATGGACAGCTGCGCCGCCGCGGTGACCGCCTCGAGCGGACCGTGGTCGGAACCCATGCAGTCCAGCACGATCGTCGTGGGCCGCCCGGAGCCGGCCTCGCTCACGAGGTGGCTCCCGACGCCAGGGCCAGGACGAACCAGAGCACCGCCACGGCCACCGCCACCGCGGTGATCCCGTGATACAGCCGAATGCGATCCTCCAGGTTCCGCACCTCGTCGTTAAGGATCACCCAGGAGCGGCCGTCCATGAGCTGGGTCCGACGGCGCATCTCCAGGAACCCGAAGAGGGCCGGCAGCGCGCCCACGAGCGCCCACTCCCCGAACGCCACTCCCATGGTCGGTCCGATCACCAGGCCCATCACCGAAAACAGGCTGTACGGGCGGAGCCAGCCCTGGGCCGCGGCGAGGACCAGCTTGTCCTCACGCTCCCGCCGCACCCGCTCGGCGGACGCGTGCCGGTCGCTCTCGGCGACCTCTTCACGAGCCAGCGCGAGCATGTCGCCCTGGGCCTCCAGGGTTCGGATGGCGTCTTCGAGGGTGACGGGATCGGCGGCGAGGGTGTCCTGCCGAGCGGCGTGGTCGTCGAGCACGGCCCGGACCCCCTTCCACTCGGGAGTCACGCGCAGTCCAGCCGACGCGTCGTCGAGCTCGTCGCCGAGCCGCGCGATCAGCGAGACAAACCGTCCTTTGGTGGAGCCGCTCACGGGTCGGGGGAGTATACGCCCCACAGCAACCAGGCCCACATCCCGGCAGCCACCGCGGGGCCGTACAGGACGGCGGGCAGCTCGCTCCAGACAACGAAGAAGATCCCCAGCACCATCGCCACGAGGTTCCATAGAGCCACCGCGGCGACGAGCCCCGCGCGAAGATCTGCTCGCCGCCGCGCCAACTGCAGCAGCCCGGCCATGACGAGCGGGGCGGAGCACGCCGCGTACCACAGGGCCCAGTAGCGGGGCGGATCGAGCGCCAGGTTGGCCAGGGCATCCACGGGGAAGACGGCGAAGACCAGCCCCGCGACGACGTGGTAGGCGGCCGCGATCCTCAGCAGGCGATCAGGGGGGATGACGGACTCCGTCCTGTCCATTCAAGAACGACGCAAGGCCACCATGCGCGAGTCGTGCGGATGGTCCCACGGTCCCAGATACTCGAGCTGCGCGCCGGCCTCCTCCGCCAGTCCCCGCAGAACGGACAAAGGGTAGCGGGGGTGCTGGAGTTCGTCCTGTCGCCAGCCGTGGGAGGGCCCGAGTCGGACGCGATCATCGTCGGCCTCGAAGAACGATGCGTAGAACACCCCGTCGGGAGCGAGCCGCGCCACGACCCGCTCGATGCACAGCCGCACCAGACCGGGTCGCAGGTGCGTCAGCACCGACTGCGCGAGGGCGAAGTCGAAGCGGACGGCGGGGTCCAGCCAGTCCAGATCGAACTCGCCGGTCGCATGGAGCCTTGGCGCAGCGTCGGTCAGGCCGGCCCGGGCCAGCTCGATGGTGCGGCCTGCGGCGAGCAGGTCGGGCTCCTTGTCGATGCCGGCGTAGTGCCCCGGCTCCAGGTACCGGATGAACCGCACGCCGCCGCGCAGGGAGCCGCAGCCGACATCCAGCAGGTGGTGGTGCGGGAGCAGGCCGTGGTCGACCATGAACTGGAACTGCAGGGCGCCGAGCTCGTCCCAGCGCCCGCCGACGCCGGCACGGTGCCAGTCCGCGCCCCGCGGCCGAGCGCGGCCCCGGAGTCGCAACACCGAAGCCCGCAGGAGCTCCACGAATCGGGCTCGACCGGTCATGACCCTATGATAGGCGGCGGCGCCCGCCCAGGCGCGCACGCCGGAGATCCCGATGACGACCCACCGACGCCGAACTGGCGCGCTCGCATGGCTCTCGCTGGCGGCCCTGCTCTCGCTTCCTCCTTCGGCCGGCGCAGCCGAGCCCAGCCCCGAGCCCCTGATCGACGTGCCGCCACCACCGGCCCCGCCGGACCCGACGTTCTCCCCCTCAGGGTCGCTGGACCTCGCCTCGATCATGCAGGACGCGAGGGGCTGGACCGTGCGCGTGGTGGCCTCCGGACGCGTCGGAGGTGGTGTGCTGGTCGAGAACGGCACCCACGTGCTGACCCTGCTGCGCACCGTGAACGTCGGGTACCAGGCGGCGGTGGTGACGGGCCACGGACACGGCTCGGCGGCGCGGCTCGTCGCGTGGGATCGACTGCATGGCCTGGCCCTGCTCGCCCTGGACAAGCCGGTCGAGGAGGGCGCCGGCGCCGTGTTGGCACAGCGCGTTCCCCCGGTGGGCGAAGCGGCCATCCTCGTCGGTCACGGTGGCTCGATCGGGCTGTCGATCGAGCAGTTCGAGACCCGGGACCTCACCACCTGGAGCCCCGTGGTGGGCCGGGTCGTGGCGACCACGCCGGAGCCGAAGGAGGAGGACCTGGAGGACCTGGGCCATCCCGACTTCCTGATCGACCGACGCCCGGGAGAAGGCGACGCCGGCGGCCCGGTGCTGGACGCCCGCGGGCACCTGCTGGGCCTCGTGCGACGGGCGGTGGACGGCGGCGGTGATCGCACGCTCGTCACCAACCCCCTGGCGATCACGGCGCTGCTCGCTGCGCCACGGGATCGACGTTACGTACGACGCAGCCACCTGCAGTCCCTGGCCGGCGGCGGCCTCGCAGCTCACAACCGCCCATCGATCATCGGTGGGTTCGCGCGCGTCGGCTTGCGGGTCGCGATCCTCGACACCCTCAAGCTTGAGCCCTGGTTCGAAGCGGCCGTCGGCACGCGGGCGGGTTTCACCGAAGAGCTCGAGGACGGGACGTCCGTCTCGCGGGGGCGCGACCTGTGGTGGTCGATGGACCTCGGGCTGGACCTGGGCGCTCGGATCCCCATCGCGGTGGAGGGCAGCCGGGACTACGTGGTGCCCACGATCGGGCTACGGGTCGGCTGGAACCGCTTCCAGCAGCGGTCGGAGGACCTCGTCGCGCGCTGCGCCGAAGGCGGCGGATGCCGTTGGGAGCTGGAGCACACCATCGACCAGGTGAAGTCCACGCGCGTCGGGCTGGACCTCGGCGCGGACGTGCAACACGGACGTGTTCGCTTCGGGTACCGCTTCTTCGTCGACCCCACTGCACCCGCCGCAAACTCGATGCATCGACTGCTGATCACGTTCGACGGCCTGCCCCTGGACATCGCGATCGGTGACAGCCGCTGATTCTGCAAAACCAGGGGTGGCGTTCGCACGCTCCGGATCTATGTTCACTGTCTCCGAGACACGCTGCGGGCAGATCTTTACCTCCCTGTCACCCATCAACTGAGCTACCATTTCAGGACCATTGAGCCCTCCGAAAGGACCGACCGTCATGCATGCCATCTTCCGTTTCTCCACTGTTGCCCTCGCGGCTGCCGCGCTGATCTCCCTCTCCGGCTGCCAGGAGTACTTCGGCTCCAACGATGGGTTCGAGGACGGCGCTACGACCCCGTGGGGCGTTGGCGGACAGGTCGCCGGCACGGCGGACTTCGAGATTGTCGGCGTGACCCCGAGCGACGCGTCGATCGGTGACCGTGTCTCCCTCGTGATGGTGTCCGAGGCCGACGCTCCGGTCGATTCCTTCAACGTCGACAGCTTCTGGTTCTGCACCTTCGACGGCGAGTCGGCGATGCTCGAGACCGGCGGCGACGACTTCGACGCAGAGGTCGATCCCGAGATCTTCAGCGGGTCGGACGACGTGGACCTGACCGCAGAGGATCTGGACAACGGCGTCATCTCGACCGTGACCTTCACCGTGCCGGACGGCACCGTGACCGGCGAGAGCCTCGTGTTCGTCCCGAACGGCGACGTCCGCTACTTCGCGCTCGGCATCCAGTAGGCACCGACGCCCGCCTCGCGGGCAGTTGAGTTCACAGAGGGCCGGCGGGCATTCCCCGTCGGCCCTCTTCTCTTGGGCTCGCGGTAGGATCGGGTCGAAGCGGAGGACAGAGGCATGCGGGGTAGAGATCAGACGTCGCGGATCGTTGTTGCGCTCGCCAGCGCTGCGCTCCTCGCAGCGGGCTGCCCGACGGGCGGGGTCGATGACGACGACTCCACCGGCGGCGGGGACGGCATCACCTTCGCGGGGCGTCTGGTGGACGCGGACCGGGGGAACGGCCTCGACGGGTGCCTCGTGGGCGAGACCGTGGACGGGGCCGTGGAGTCTGGCTCCGACGGCGGGTTCAGCCTCCAGCTCTCCGGGGCCGGGGCCACCGTGCATGTGGACTGCGACGGCGGCGTCCTGCGTAGCTTCCGCTTGCCCGAGGGTCCTGCTGCGTTCAACTGGGACATCCCCGTCAACATGGGGACCGGCCCGGACCTCGGCGTGGAGTGCGTGCCGAACATCTCCGGCGACGCCGAAGACGTCGGCATCGCCGCCGGCGAGGGCTCCATGGAGCTGCGCCTGCTGACCGACTCCAGCACGGGCAGCTGGAACACCACGCTCCCCTCCCAGGGCTGGACGGTGCAGATCACCGGGTTCCTCCGGGTTCCCCAGGGGCCGTACCTGGTCATCGCGAAGGCCCACGGGGGCTCCATCCCAGGGTTCGCGATCTCCGAGACCCTGACGTGTGACGGCAACGGTGCCTCGCCCACGACGGATCTCGAGCTCGCGGCGGTCACGACCACCAGCCTGAGCGGGACCTGGAGCCCCGCCTCTGCGAGCAACTACTCCTTCGCGGCGTCTTCCCCCCTGGCCGGGGTCGACCCGAAGTTCCAGTGGTACGACTTCGACGTCCTGCACGACTCGAGCGCGAACAGCGGCACCTTCGACCTGGAGCTGCTCGAAGGCGTCGGCAGCGGTGTGCCGACGGTGGCTGCCTGTCAGACCACCAGCGACGGCCGCAAGACCTGCATGTTCCGCGAAGGGGTCACCGACGGCGCAGACCTCGGCTCCATGCCCGAGTACGTCTCGATGGGCGCCAGCATGAGCGGTGGTGACATGCGCGTCACGCCCGTGGGCACGATCACCAACGGCGCCGCGACCATCAACCTGACCGACGAGTTCGGGGATCCGGTGTGGACGGGCTGGACCCCCGGTGGGGGAAGCGACTTCGAGATCGACGTCGCCGCGGAGTGGCTCGGCGATCTGCCGGCCCCGGGCGCGCTGTACGGCTCGGGACGCGGCGTTCGCGACGTCACCTGGGACTTCGCCACGGGCTTCGACTACACGAGCACGCCGGACGGCTGGTCGCTGTTCTGGTTGCCGTCCGACCCCGCGTTCCCCTAGAGGCAGAGGCGCGAGGCAGAGGGGCGGGGGCTGCGGCACCCACGGGGGCTGCGGCGGCACCCACG
>CALAGR010000463.1 GCA_937891735.1 uncultured Pseudomonadota bacterium
AGGAGGGCCAGGAGGAGCGCGGAGGCGTGTTCACACACGCCGCACAAGCGACGACCCAGCCCGACGCCGAGATCCCGCGCCTCAGGCCCGGGAGCGCCGGAGGTGCGGGAGGTCAAGGAGGGCCAGGAGGAGCGCGGAGGCGTGTTCACACACGCCGCACAAGCGACGACGCAGCCCGACGCCGAGATCCCGCGCCTCAGGCGCTCTCGTCACCAGTCCATGCCCCAGCCTGCCGGCAAACCCCGCTCCACGCGCAAGTAGCCCAGGAACGGGTTGGTCTTCAGCTCCTTGTCGAGCGTCGTGACGGGCCCGTGCCCCGAGTGCACCCGCATGTGGCCGGGCAGCGCCAGCAGCCGCCGCAGCGAGACCTTCGCCAGCGCCCCGTCGCTCATCGGGAAGTCCACGCGGCCGATCGATCCGGCGAACAGCGTGTCCCCCACGATGATGTCGTCGTCGTCGTACCAGCAGCCCTGCCCCGGCGTGTGCCCCGGCGTGCTCAGGAACCGCAGCGTGGTCTCCCCGAGCTGGACCGTGTCCCCGTCCACCACGTAGTGATCGATGCGCCCGCAGGGGCGGTTCAGCGACGGCTGGCCGAACATCGTCCCCTGGATGGGCAGCGTCTGGAACAGCGGCACCTCGTCCTTCGGCAGGCTCGTGGGCACGTCCCACTGGGCCTGCAGCATCGACAGCGCGCCGGCGTGGTCGAGGTGCCCGTGGGTGAGCAGGATCATCTTGATGTCCGGCGCCGGATCGAGGGCGCGCAGACGGCGGACCAGCTCGTCCGTCTCCCCCGTGTCGATGATCGCGGCGTGGCCGGTGGCCTCGTCCGTGACCAGGTAGGTGTTGACCTGGAAGTTGCCGACGGTGAAGCACTGAACCTTCATGGTCGCGCAGGATAGTCGGTTCGGCCGAACCTGCGCCCCGCCTCCAGCACCAGCGTGAAGGTCGTGCCCCCGCGCCCCGCGCGTCCTGATTGCAGGGCGATCCCGCGCAGATCCCGTGCAAGACCACCGATCAGGGGCCACCATTGCTCATGGACACCTACACCCGCGTGGTTCTCACCGTCATCGCCGTCGCCCTCGTGGCCATCGCCGCCCAGGGCTTCGACTCCCCCATCCCCGTCGCCCACGCCGCCGAGCGGCTCGACTGCCGGATCGACGGACCCATCGAGATCAAGGGTCTCAAGGACGAGCTCCGGGTCAAGATCACGGGGGCCGTTCAGGTCGAGCAGCACCACGGCGAGGCGGGCAGCTCGAGCACCTACCCCCTGTACGTGAAGAGCATCGACTGACTACCCTTGTCGCGGCTCCGGCCACGGCGGGAACACGATGCAAGTCCTCAAGTTCGGCGGTTCGTCCCTGGTCAGCGGTGACCGGATGCGCGCGGCCGCCTCGATCATCATCAACCGGGCCAGCGCGGGCCCCTGCGCGGTGGTGCTATCGGCCCCCGGGGGCGTCACCGATCTGCTGGTGGGCGCCGTGCACGCGGCGCTGTCCGGGGGCGACGTGGCTGCCTTCCTGGACCGGATCGGCGCCCTCGCGCGCGGGATCCTTGACGATCTGAAGATCGCCGCCCCGGGCTTTGACGACGCCCGTCCGCGCGCCGCGCTGGAGTCGGAGATCGCCTGGGCCGCCAAGGCCCTGTCCGCCATCGCCCTGCTCGAGGAGTGTCCGGACCACGTCTACGCGCGCCTCGCCTCGGCCGGCGAGCGCATGTCCGTCGCCGTGATGGCCGGCTGGCTGGGCAGCCACGGGTACGGGGTCACCTGTCTGGATCCGGTGGAGCTCCTGCTCGCCGCGGGCCCGATCCGGGAGAGCGCGGTCAAGCTCGACGTGTCGCGCGCGCGGTTCGCCGAGAGCAGGGCCGGCAGGACGGGCATCAGCCTCATGCCCGGCTTCTGCGCGGGGGACGCGGACGGAAAGCTCGTGATCCTGGGCCGCAACGGGTCGGACTACTCCGCCGCGGTCCTGGCCGCCTGCCTGGACGCCGACCTGTGCGAGATCTGGACCGACGTGGACGGCGTGTACAGCTGCGATCCCCGCATCGTGCCGGACGCGCGCCTCCTGGACCGCCTGTCCTACGCCGAGGCGATGGAGCTGTCCTACTTCGGCGCCGCGGTGCTGCATCCGAAGACCATCGCGCCCATCGCCCGCTTCCACATCCCCTGCGTGATCAAGAACACCGGCAACCCGGACGCCGAGGGCACCCACATCGGACCCACCGTGCACGACGACAGCACGGTCAAGGGGATCTCGAGCCTGGACGCGGTCACGATGTTCGACGTGTCCGGCCCGGGGCTCAAGGGCATGGTGGGCATGGCGGCGCGGGTCTTCGCCCGCATGGCCCAGGCCGGCATCTCCATCGTGCTCATCACCCAGAGCTCGTCCGAGTACACCATCTCCTTCTGCGTGCCCACGGCCCAGGCGACGACGGCCCGGCAGGTGCTGGAGGACGAGTTCGACCTGGAGCTGCACAACGGCCTGCTCGACCCCATCGGCCTGAAGGACGGGCTCGCCATCGTCAGCGTGGTGGGTGACGGCATGCAGTCCGCGCGCGGGATCGCGGCCCGCTTCTTCCAGGCCATCAGCACGGCCCAGGTCAACGTGGTGGCCATCGCCCAGGGCAGCTCCGAGCGCTCGATCTCCGCGGTGATCCGGCAAGACGAGTCGGGCCGCGCCATCCGCGCCATCCACGAGACGCTCTTCGACAGCCAGCTGTCCCTGGATCTGTTCGTGATCGGCGTCGGAAACGTGGGACGTCGGTTCCTGGGCCAGGTCGCCGACCAGACAGACGCCCTCGCCGAGGACGGGGTGGTGCTGCGGGTGTGCGGCGTCGCCAACAGCCGCGTGATGGCCCTGGATCCCGACGGCATCGATCCCGCCCGCTGGGAGGAGGCCCTGGCGCACGCCGATCAGCCGTTCTCCCTGGCCGCCATGCGCGCGCTGGTGATCGCCAGCAACCGCGTGAACCCGCTGATCGTGGACTGCACCAGCAGCGAGGCCATCGGGCAGGCCTACCCCACCTATCTGGACGCCGGCTTTCACGTGGTGACCGCCAACAAGAAGGCCAACACCGCGGACATGGACCTGTGGCGGGCGATCCGCGCGGCGGCCCGGCGGCGCAAGCGGCGCTTCCTGTTCGAGACGAACGTCGGCGGCGGTCTGCCCGTCATCGAGAACTTCCAGAACCTGCTGCGGGCGGGTGATCGGCTGCTGGGCTTCACCGGGATCCTGTCCGGCTCCCTGAGCCAGGTGTGCGGTCTGCTGGAAGACGGCGTGGCGTTCTCCGAGGCGGTGCGTCAGGCCCGGGAGGGGGGCTTCACCGAGCCGGACCCCCGGGACGACCTGTCGGGCACCGACGTCGCCCGCAAGGTGCTGATCCTCGCGCGGGAGGCGGGCCTGCCCCTGGACCTGTCGGACATCGACGTGCAGCCGCTGCTGCCTCCGGGCTTCGACGCCACCGGCGATGTCGAGGCGTTCATGGCCCGCACCGCCACCGCGGATGCGTGGTTCGCGCGGCAGACCGCCGACGCGAAGGCCCAGGGCTCCGTGCTGCGGTACATCGGCAGCATCACCGACGGCCGCTGCGCGGTGAGCCTGCAAGCGGTGCCGGCCTCCCACGCCCTGGCCAGCGTGCGGGACGGCCAGAACGCCCTCGCCTTCACCACCCGCTACTACACCCCGCATCCGCTGGTCCTTCGAGGCTACGGCGCGGGGCCCGACGTGACCGCCGCGGGGCTCTTCGCGGACGTGCTGCGCTGCCTGGCGTGGCGGCGGGACGACTGATGCAGGTCGTGGCACGCGCGCCGGCGTCCATCGGCAACGTGGGGGTGGGCTTCGACATCCTCGGGGCCGCGGTGCGCGCCGAGGCCGGCCCGTTCATGGGCGACGTGGTGACCGTGCAGGAGGCCTCCGAGCCGAGCTTCGTGGCCGAGGGTCCCTTCGCCGACTCCCTGCCCGCGGCGACCGCGCACAACCTCGTCGAGCAGGCGCGCCTCACCTTGATGGCCGCGCCCGGCGCGCGGGTCCGGCCGGCCGCCGTGACGCTGCACAAGGGGTTGCCGGTGGGCAGCGGGCTGGGCAGCTCCGCCGCCTCGATCGTGGCGGGGGTGCTCGCGTTCGACGCCTGGTACGGCACGAACCTGTCCCCGGAGGCGCTGCTGACGATCATGGGCAAGCTCGAGGGCAGCGTGAGCGGCAGCGTGCACTACGACAACGTCGGCCCCTCCTACCTGGGGGGCCTGCAGCTGCTCCTGGGCCACCCGGGGGCAGTGAGCTGCCGGGTGCCGATCTTCCCCAGCTGGCGGTGGGTGATGCTCCATCCCGGCACGGCCGTGTCCACGGCGGCGGCCCGAGCGGTGATGCCACACACCTACGGCAAGGCCGTCACCATCGACCACGGACGACGGGTCGCGGGCTTCGTGCACGCCTGCCACGCGGGGGATGCGCGCCTCGCGGCGGAGCTGATGGTGGACGTGCTGGCCGAGCCGTGGCGCCAGGCCCTGCTGCCCCACCTCGGGCGGGCCCGGTCCATCGCCATCGCCGAGGGCGCGCTGGCGGCGGGGATCTCCGGCTCCGGCCCCACGGTGTTTGCCATCGCCGACGATCCCGAGACGGCCCGCCGCATCCGCGACCGCTTCGCCACCGAGCTCATCTCCGGCCGGCCGGGCTTCGCGCGGATCTGCCGGATCCCCGAGGCGGGCGCCACGGTGGAGGTGGTCCCGTGAGGGCGAGCAACCTGAGCGATCCGAGCGAGCAGGTGTCCTTCGCCACGGCGATCCGGAAGGGGCTGGGCCGCGACCGTGGGCTGTACTTCCCCGACGCGATCCCGAAGCTGCAGGACGTCAGGGGCCTGCTGGTGGCGGATCCGCACACCCGGGCGGTGGCCGTGCTGGACGCGCTGGTGGGCGACGAGATCCCCACCGACGCCTTGCGCGGCATCGTCACCCGGGCCTTCACCTGGGACACGCCCCTCGTGCCCGTCACCGACCGGATCTGCGCGCTGGAGCTGTACTGGGGACCCACCCTGGCCTTCAAGGACTACGGCGCCCGCTTCATGGCCGAGGCCCTCGCGCACCTGCACGGCGGTGAGCGCGTGACGATCCTGACGGCCACCTCGGGCGACACGGGCGCGGCGGTGGCCCACGCCTTCGCGGGGGCTCCGGGCATCGACTGCGTGGTGCTGTATCCACAGGGTCGGATCAGCCGGCTGCAGGAGCAGCTGTTCTGCACGATCGGCGGCAACGTGCACACCGTCGCGGTGGACGGCACGTTCGACGACTGCCAGGCCCTGGTGAAGCAGGCCTTCGACGATCCGGCCCTGCGCGCCCGGCATGGGCTGAACTCCGCGAACTCCATCAACCTCGCGCGGCTCGTGGCCCAGGTCACCTACTTCTTCGAAGCGGCGGCGCGCCTGCCCTTCGACGCCCGGGAGCGGGCGGTGTACTGCGTGCCCAGCGGCAACTTCGGCGACCTCACGGCGGGGCTCATGGCCCGGGCGATGGGGCTGCCGGCGCGCCGCTTCATCACGGCGACCAACGCCAACGACACCGTGCCGCGCTACCTCGCCACCGGCACCTGGGAGCCCCGGGACACGGTGCAGACCCTGTCCAACGCGATGGACGTCAGCGTGCCGAGCAACTGGCCCCGGGTGCAGGCGCTGATGCGCACCCAGGGCTGGGCGTTGGACGATCTGGGCCGCGGCGTGGTGAGCGACGCCGCGACGGAGGACGCGATCCGGCGGCTGCACGGCCTGGGCTACCTCAGCGAGCCCCACGGCGCGGTGGCCTTCGCCGTGCTGGAGCGCGAGCTGACCGACGGCGAGGTGGGCGTGTTCCTGTGCACGGCGCACCCCGCGAAGTTCAAGGAGACGGTGGACCGCGTGCTGGGCATGGAGCTGCCGCTGCCCCCGGCCCTCGCGGCCCGGGCGGAGCTGCCCCTGCTGTCGCAGCGGATCGCGCCGCGCCTCGCGGAGGTGCTGGCGGTGCTCGAGGCGCTGTAGGCGAACGGCCAACCGGGGGGCATTTCCGCCCGCGACGCTTCGTCGCCATCGGCACGAGGTGGGGTGGCACGGCCCAGAACCGCCGATGGGAGGTGGAGTTCCCGCCGCCCCACGACGACCTCGCCCCCGCCCCCATCGGCGTTGCGTTCCGGCTGTTCGAGAGCCGGGCCAAGGACGCCGTGCCCCCCTTCTTCGCCTGGGACAACCGGGGCGACGCGGCCTACTTCGAGCTCTGAGCGCCCCCGCCGCCCCCGCCGCAGAACGTGCAGATCCCCACAACATCTGCCGGCACCGCCCTGCTCCATGATGGGGATGGAGGTTGTGCATGCGACGCTCGCCGATCCCGCTCCTCGCGCTGCTGGTCTGGGGCTGCAACGAGCCCCTGGAGCTGCCCTACGGCGTGGCGCCGCCGTTCCTGGACGACGACGACTCGGCTGAGGGCCCAGACGACGACGACGACGACGACGACGACGACACCGTCGACACCGACGGCGACGGCATCCCCGACAGCGTCGAGGGCGACGGCGATCCCGACGGCGACGGCATCCCCAACTGGCAGGACACCGACAGCGACGGCGACGGCATCCCCGACGCGGACGAGGGGCTGACCGACAGCGACGGCGACGGGATCCCCGACTTCCTCGATCCCGATCCCCGTGAGCCGGATCTTCCGCCCGTGGACGTCTGCTTCGAGCCCGAGGACGGCTACGACGAGAACCCCGCGGCGCTGCTCGTGGTGACCGACGGCTCCGAGCCCATCACGGTCACCTTCGTGCTGTCGGACACGGCCTACCAGGACGCGCTGGTCCTCGACGCGCCCCAGCAGATCCCGCTGGTGCAGGCCTGGTCCGACGCCGTGGGCACCGCGCTGACCCTGGGCCCCTACCCCGCCGAGACCGAGCTCGTGTTCGGCGTGGACGTGCAGAACACCGGCCTGCACTGGCAGTCCGGGCCCGGCAGCCGCAACAGCGACGGGGTCGTGCACGTGGCGGTCACCTACGAGGGCGACTGCTCGTGGCTCATCGGCTTCGAGGATCTGGAGGGCGGCGGCGACCTCGACTTCAACGACGTCGTGCTGCGGGTCCAGGGGCCGCTGCGCCAGGACTGACCGCGCCTACTCCTCCGGAGCCGCGCGCATCCACCCGGGCACCGCGCCCAGCGCCTCGAAGGGCACGCCGTCGCCGTCCACGTCGCCGTTCACGTCGATCCAGATGGGGTTGGTGATGGCGTAGGGGTACACGGGGTGCACCTTCGGGAAGGGCGCCGCGTCGCCCACCGCCGCGCCGATGCCGATGGACCCCAGGTCGAGCCCGCTGAGCGCGCCCACCACCACGTCGTTGAGCTGCAGCGGCGGCACGTCCACCGGGGTGTACAGCGGCGCCAGGTCCTGGTCGGCCATGGCCACCACGACGTACCACGCGTCCATCGGCGCGCCGTCCGCGTCCCGCGGGGCGACGGTGAAGTTCACGTCGAGCTTCACCACCTGGTCGGGGGTGATCTCGTCCTCGAACACGCGGATCAACCGGCCGTTTTCGTACAGCTCCACCCGATCCACCCGCATCCAGCGCGGGGACTGCACCTCAATCTGCAGGGTGGCGTCCCCGTCGGTGACGGACACGTCGCTGCCCACGGTGTTGGCCGGGCCCTCGGCGGTGAAGGTGATGAGGGGTCCGTAGCTCGCCACCACCCTGTGCTCGCGCACGGCCTTGGAGACCGCCCGCTCGTCGATCAGCTCGGGATCGTCCACGCCGCTGACCACGTAGTTGCGGGGGGCGCCCGACTCGTCCTTCGTGGTGCCGTGGGTGTCGCTGTTGCCGAGCGCGGTGTGCCGGTAGCCCAGGTTGAGCAGCGTGAACCAGTCGTCCACCTGGCCCTGCAGCTCGGTGGACAGCCCGCCGGCGGCGTCGGTCAGGTCGTCCAGCCGCGCCTGCTCCGAGAGGGTGCGCGCCACGAAGTCGTACATCGTCGGTGCCTCGGTGCAGCCCCCGGGGAGGGCCTCGCCGGCCTCGCTCGCGGCGTAGCAGTCCATCTCGAGCTTCGTGGGGGTGCGGATGATGTCGAAGCGCTTGCCGTTGAGCAGCTCCAGCCCGGTGAAGTCCAACGTGAAGTACAGGTCCGCGTCTTCGAGGATGGGGTTGGCGATGTTGAGCAGGTTGAACTCGAGCTTCGGCTTGCCGTTGTCGTCCTCGAACGGGTTCATGCCGAACTGGTCGAAGTAGCCCAGGATCCCGTCGCGGGGGTGGCCGACGAACGTGGTGGTCTCCTCCGGCCCGTACGCGCCCAGGTTCTGCAGGCCGCGCACCATCGTCAGGGGCGGAAGGTCCGTCCAGTCGAAGGCGCCGCCGTTGTGGGGCGCGTCGTAGTCGATGGTCAGGGGGAAGGCCAGGAAGTGGCCGAGCTCCAGGGTCGTGGTCTCGAGCCCCACGGACGCGCTCAGCCAGGGGTTGAGCCCCATGGCGTCGATCACCGGGCGGTAGTCGGTGATCGAGTCGTGGTCGTTGCTCGACAGGAACTCCACGCCCTCGCAGGCCATGGTGATCGTGCGCATCTCCAGGGACACGCCGCTGTCGTGCGACGGCGCGGCGTGCACGTGCAGGTCGGCGCTGATGAAGCCGGTGCTGTCCACCTCGCGGTGCAGCTCCACCTGGAGCTGGGCGGCCAGCCCGGCGCCGAACACCATGCCGTCCGGGGCGTCGCCGTCGATGCGGCTGTCCCACATGGAGTACTCGGGTCCGCGGGTCACCAGGACGTCGTACCGCCCCGCCGGCACCTGCAGGCGCGCCTCGCCGTAGGGCAGGAACGCGATCTCGGAGAAGCCGCCAGCGAAGAAGGGATCGCCGAGATCGGTGCGGTTGCGGGGCGTGGCGTCGTCGGCGGGGCGCAGCGACACCTTGCTGGGCAGGTCCCGGCCCTGCTCGTCGATCACGGAGATGTCCAGGGTCGCGGTGCGCGGAGCGACGAGGCCGATCTCGGTGGTCGCGGCCTCGGTGATCTCGACCGCCAGGGGCGCGGTGGCGGCCCGGCCCTGCTCCTTGGCGACGAGCAGGTAGCGACCCACCGGGAGCCGTCCGCCGAAGGAGCCGTCGCCGATCCGGTCCATGCCGGGATCGGTGATGTACTGGCTGAACAGGTCCGTGTCCGGGGGCAGCCCGTCGCCGTCCAGCGCCGCGCCGGTGTCGTGGTAGACGAGGACGTCGATGCCCGACAGGCCCTTCATGGTCGTCTCCTCGACCACGCGGCCCGACAGCGTGCCCAGCGTGACGGGGTAGCCGTTGTCGGCGTACGCATCCATGAGCGCGTCGAACGCCGTGCCCGAGTCGCCCTGACCCACCCCCAGCCAGCGCCGGTAGCTGAAGGTCGTGCCCGCGGGGGGCTGGATGGGCTCGCCCTCCTTGTCCATCTCCGGCTGGAAGCTCACCCCGAACACCGCCGTCAGCGAGCTGGTGAACAGCGGCGCGGACAGGTCACCGCCCGTCCCGATGGCGTAGCTGGTGCCGTTGCCGGTGGCCGCCAGGTACGGGAAGAAGAAGGGATCGATGACGGAGTTGCGGCCCGCGAGGAAGGCCTCGTTGGAGGCGATCTCCTCGTCGAAGCCGATGCCCGGCACGAACACGTCCAGGTCGCCGCCGGCCAGGAAGAAGTCGCCGATGGTGGTGGCGCCGTCGTTGAGCCCCTGGATGAGCGGCAGCTGGCCCACCACGGGCGGAAGCAGGAACGCGTCGCAGGGCAGGCCCGGATCACCGACGGACCAGCCGCAGGGATCCTCGGGCCGCACGAGCTCACCGTCCGCGTCCTCGTCCACGAAGACCGCGGTGGTGGTCATCGTCACGTAGCGGTCGCCGGGCCGGAGCACGTAGTCGGTGATCTGCCACGTACGCGGCAGGTTCATGATGTCGCCGATGAGCTCGATGTAGGTGATGTACTGGCCCGCCGGCCCCTGGGCCCGCACGATGGCCGGTCCGCCGTCGCTGCCGTCGGCGAGCACGGTGACCTCCCGGGTCCCCATGAGCTCCATGTTCACCGAGTCGAACAGCTCCGAGAACAGGTCGTTGCCGGCGCCGCTGGAGGTGGCGCCGTCGGCCCGCCGCAGATCGATGTCCGCCAGCGAGCCGCCGAACACGCCCGGCCCCGGCGAGAAGCAGGTCTGCCCGGTGCCCTGGGTGGAGGGGCGGCAGCGCGCGTCCAGGATCCCGGCGCGGATGTTGCCGTTCTCCAGGATGTAGTCGCCGACGGTCGCGTCGGCCGCGGGGCCGCCGACCCACTGGTCGCGCGAGGTGATCTGGTAGGCGCCGGCGTTGGGCTCGGTGCGGGAACACCCGAGCACGGTGACCGACGCGAGGACGAGGAGGAGGGTGCGGTTCACGGCTCGCGAGCCTACCAGCCTGCGGCGGATCAGCCTCGACAAGCGGGCGTCAGGTCCGTATACCGCTGCGTCCCCAGGAGATCCCATGGCGCTTCAAGCCGGCATCGTCGGGCTGCCCAACGTTGGCAAGTCCACCCTCTTCAACGCTCTGACGGCGGCGGGCGCCGAGAGCGCCAACTACCCGTTCTGCACCATCGAGCCGAACATCGGCGTGGTGCCGGTGCCGGACGCGCGGCTGGAGCAGCTGCGTTCCCTCATCGCGTCCCAGAAGATCATCCCCGCGGCGGTGGAGATCGTGGACATCGCAGGGCTCGTGCGCGGCGCGAGCAAGGGGGAGGGCCTGGGCAACCAGTTCCTGGCCAACATCCGCGAGGTGGACGCGGTGCTGGAGGTCGTGCGCTGCTTCGAGGACGACGACGTCGTGCACGTGGAGGGCAACGTCGACCCGCTCCGGGACATCGAGACCATCGAGATCGAGCTGATCCTGTCGGACCTGGAGACCGCCACCCGGCGGTACGACAAGTACGTGCGGGCCTCGAAGGGCGCCGACAAGGACGCGAAGTTCCACCTTTCCGTGGCCAGCAAGCTCATGGAGCTGCTCGCCGCCGGCAAGCCCGCCCGGGCCGGCGACTGGTCCGTCGAGGAGCAGCTCAGCGTGAACGACGCGCAGCTCATCACAGCCAAGCCGGTGCTGTACGTATGCAACGTGGACGAGGCCGGGCTGTCCGCCGAGCCCCAGCACGTCGCCGCGGTCCGGGCCCTGGCCCAGGAGCAGGGCGCGGGGGTGGTGGTGATCTGCGCGAAGATCGAAGCGGAGCTGTCCGAGCTCGACGCCGCCGAGCGCGCGGAGTTCCTGGCCGAGATGGGCTTGCAGGAGCCGGGCCTCGCGGCCCTCGCGCGGGAGACCTACTCACTGCTGGGGCTGCAGACCTACTTCACGGCGGGTCCCAAGGAGATCCGGGCGTGGACCGTGCCCGTGGGAGCCAAGGCGCCCGAGGCGGCGGGGGTCATCCACACCGACTTCCAGCGCGGCTTCATTCGCGCCGAGGTCTACACCATCGCGCACCTGATGCAGCACGGCAGCGAAGCGGCCCTGAAGGCGGCGGGCGTGCTGCGGGTGGAGGGCAAGGAGTACCGGGTGTCTGACGGAGACGTCATGCACTTCCGCTTCAACGTCTGACGGCGGTCGGGCGCGGCGCTCAACCAGCGGTAGATTCTGCAAGGGAGGCCGCATGAGCGAGCACGACACCAGCGACGAGGCCGCCATCACCGAACGCCAGCGACGCGCAGCCGCGCGCATGGAGCAGGCCCGCGGGGCCTGGGCCCTGTACCGGGTGGCCACCGATCAGACCGACTCGCTGCGGCTCGAGATCGCCCGTCTCGAGCGGGAGCTGCCGTCCTGGACTCCCCTGGCCGACAAGGCCGATCTGCTGGAGGCGCGATCCGAGCTCGCCGAGCTGCTGCCGGAGCGGGCCCGGGCCTTTGGGGCCTTGCTGGTGGCGTGCCACCTCGCCCTGACCCAGGACCCGGACTGCGCCGAAGCCCGGGATCTGCTGGCGGACGCGCACTTCACCCGGTTCGTCGAAGCCGAGACCACCGGGAACGTGCCCGAGCAGGTCCTGCACGGAACCCAGCTGCAGGCCTGGGACGACGGCCGGTACACCGCGATCCTGCGGGGCGCCGGGTCGATCACCTTGAACACGGATCCGCCCGACGCCGAGGTGCTGATCCAGCGCTTCGACCAACGCGGCCTCGTGTGGACCCTGAGTCCGCCAGCGCTGCTGGGACGCACCCCCCTGGTCGACGCTCCCCTGGACAGGGGCAGCTACCTGCTCACGCTGCGCTCCCCGGGACTGCGCGACACCCGCTACCCGGTGTTCCTGCGGCGTGGCCAGCGCTGGACGGCCGGTCCGCCCGTGCCGCTGCACTCTGACGCGGACATCGGCCCCGACTGCGTGTACGTGCCCCCCGGGGCCTCGGGGCGGGACGGGTTCTTCCTGCAACGCCAGCACGTGACGATGCAGGAGTACTGCGCCTTCCTGGACGCGATCCCCGGCCGTCGCTGGCCCCTTCCGACCGACCGGAGCGAGGACCGCTGGGACCCGCGCTGGCCCGCCCTGGGCGTGACCTGGGACGACGCGGCGGCCTACGCCGCCTGGCGGGCGGAGCGCGACGGGCTGGCCTGGTCGCTGCCCACCGAAGCGCAGTGGGACAAGGCCGCGCGAGGCGCCGACGGCCGCGGCTTCCCCTGGGGCGACACGTTCGACGCGACCCTGGCGCTCGTGAGCGGCAGCGGCCCCGGAGGACCCGCGCCGGGGATCGTGGGCGCCTCTCCGACGGACGTGTCGATCTACGGGGTGCGGGACCTCGCCGGCTCGGCCCGGGACTGGTGCGGCGACGCCGCGTTCGACGGCGACCCCACTCTGCGGCCGGTGCGAGGCGGGGGCTGGACGAGCCTGCCCTCCGGCTGCCACCTGGGGCGCCGACGGTCCCTGGAGCGGTGGAGCGGCGACGAAGCCACGGGCTTCCGGCTCGCACGACCGGCCCGCTGAGGGCCGACCGGCGCAGGGTCCCCTGCCCTACGGGACCGGGCGCACCCAGCCCGCGGCTGCGGGATCGGCACCCAGGTCTGCGTAGGTGTCGTACAGCAGCTGGGCGAGGTAGTCGAAGTTGTGGGCCCAGCCGCCCGGGTCCTTCGCCCACACCTGATAGTTGTACGAGGCCTTGAGCAGCGCCGGGGTCCACGCCCCGAACGAGTTGCTGAACGTCGCCTCCCCCGCCTGACAGGCGCCCGTCGCGTCCCCGCCCGCGAAGAAGTACGGGTAGCTCGTGGCGGCGTAGCAGACCCCGCCCACCGCGTTCATCTGCGCCAGGACCGCCGCCGCCAGCGGCGCCAGCTCGTCCGCCAGGGGCTCGGTGGCGTCGCCGTCGCCGTCGTAGTCCAGGGGGTGGGACGCGCCGCGCACGTCCGTGACCTCCGGGGCCAGGGAGTGGCACACGAAGCACGCCCCCGCGTCGAACACCTCGGCCGGCTGGAAGCTGTGGTTGCTGGCCACCGGGTCGTGGCAGAACACGCAGCCGGGATCCCAGGCGTGGTTGCCCGGCGTGCCCGAGTAGTCCTGGCCCGCGTACTCGTACCCCAGGTGGCCCTCGCTCCCCAGCCGCACCCCGGCCGCGGGCAGGTAGTGCACGTTCTGGAACGACAGGGTCCCCGAGGCGATCTTGCTGTCCACGTCGGCGCCGGTCTTGCGTCCCGCGTGGCAGGTGGAGCAGATGTTGGACGCGTTGTCCGGCGCCACGAACTCGTCGCCGCTCTGCAACGCGAACGAGTCCACCTGGACCAGCGCGTAGGCGTCCAGCGGATCGTCGACGTTGCCGAACGTGTCGTGGCAGGTCTCGCAGTCCAGCCCGTTGGCCTGCTCCAGGACCTCCAGCCCGACCCCATGCTCCACGTAGAAGCGGAAGCCCTCGGCCCCGCCGTGACACTTGCTGCAGGACGCCGAGACGGCCTCGTCTTCGTCCCAGTGGCGAGCCGGCTCCCCGGCGCCGTTGAAGTGGCCCGGATCGTTGCGCACCAGGGCCGACAGGTCCGCCGGCGCGGTCAGGGCGCCGTTGAGGTCCATCGCCGCGTCGTACAGCAGCTCGATGATGTACTTGGCGTTGTGGGCGAAGGCGCCCGGGTCCACCGTCGCGAGCTGCACGTTGTAGGCCGCCCGCAGCAGCCGCGCCGTCCACGACACGTACTGGTTGGCGTAGTCGATCTCGGCCCCGTCGCAGGTGCCGTCGCCGCTCGTGTCGTTGAAGTAGTAGGGGAAGGCGTCCGGCGCGTAGCAGATCGGCGCGCTGTTCTGGCTGGCGTAGGCCTGCACGGCGGCCATGGCCGCGGCCCGCACCCCGACCAGCTCGTAGTAGATGCCCTCGGTGAGGTCGCCGTCCCCGTCGAAGTCCACCGACGCGGACGCCATCATGCGCACGTCCCGGAGATCGTCGGTGGTGGTGACCCCCTCGTGGCACGTGGCGCACGTCTGCACCTGGACCTGCAGGGTGTGGGGCGAGTGGCACTCCACGCAGGTGTCCCGCTCCGACACGTGCCGGAACCGCACGTCGTAGACCTGCCCTGCGTACTGGTATCCACCCCGGGCGAGGCCGGCCATGATCGTCGCGCCGGCCGGGTAGTAGTGGATGTTCACGAAGCCGAGATCCGTCGAGATCGTGTCCGCGTCGGCGGGCGCCGCGTCGGCGATCTCCGCGTCCACCGAGTCCGTCGAAGCGCGGCCCTGGTGGCACGTCATGCAGCGCGCCTCGGGCCCGAGCCCGTCCACCGTCGCGCCCGAGGGA
The DNA here is from genome assembly GCA_937891735.1 of uncultured Pseudomonadota bacterium. Taxonomy (GTDB): domain Bacteria; phylum Myxococcota_A; class UBA796; order UBA9615; family UBA9615; genus JAGSHC01. The sequence goes on from CALAGR010000463.1 coordinate 14,702, forward strand.
AAGGTCACCGCGGACAGCGCGTTGGCGGCGTCGTTGTGACAGGCCTCGCACGTGATCACCGTGCCCAGCGGCGCGTCGTTCTCGACCACGCCGGGCTCGCTGCCGTCCGCGCCGATGTACGCCTGGAACCCCGGGGTGCTGTGGCAGCGGGCGCAGGCCGGCGGGATGGAGCCGTCCTCGTCCCACCAGTGGAACGCGTTGGCGCTGAGGTCGGCGTGCGCCGATCCGGCCCACTCCGCGAGGTGCGGGATCTCGGTGGCCACCACGAGGCCCAGGACCCCGGAGACCCCCGTGTCCAGGCCCGTCGCCGACACGGTCACGACGCCGGGGGTGAGCCCGAGCAGCACCCCCTGATCGTCGATGCTCGCGACGGTCGGATCGTCGGTCACCCAGCTGTAGCCCGAGTCGGTGTCGTTGGCCGTCGTCGCGGTCAAGGCCACCGAGACCCCCACCTCCACGTAGAACGCTCCGCTCACGGTCACGGTGACGTCGGCGCTGATCGGCACGGCCGTCACCACGATGGCGTGGGCGGCGGAGGCTCCCGTGTCGTCCCCGCTGACCGTGATGCTCGCCTCGCCCACCGCCACGCCGGTGACGAGGCCGACGGCGTTCACGGTCGCGAAGCTGTCATCCGAGCTCGTCCAGCTGTATCCGGCGTCCGTCCCGGCGATGGTCGTCGGGGTCAGCTGGAGCGTGGCGCCGACCTGCACCGCGTGGGTGCCGTCCACGAACACCTGGGGCGACGCGGGGGTCGGATCGGGGTCGTCGGTGGGGCAACCGGCGACCAACGCACCGAGCACGAGAAGGGCGGCGAGGAGGCGGCTGGTTCGCACGTGCGACTCCTTGGTCGATGGTCGAGCGGGATGTGAGCGGTTCATGGTCAGTGGCTCGGGAGCGTGGGTTCCGGCAGATCGATGGGCGGGTAGCTCTCCGCGGAGCCGCCCAGGAACGCCGAGCCGTGGCACTGGCGACAGGGCAGGCCCTCGAGCCCCAGCTCGGTGGCGTGTCGCTCGTGGCACTTCGAGCAGGCGATGACGTCGTCCGAGAAGCGATGGACCTGCCGCTCCCCTGCCCCGTGGCAGTCCAGGCACGTGATCGTGCCATCTTCGTGGCCCTCTTCGTGGCCCTCGTCGAGGGCGCCACCCTGCCCGGCGCCGGGCAGGCGGGTCTTGGACTCCAGGTGCACCCGGTGCAGCCGGCTCCGATCCACCTTGACCACCTGATCGCACAGCTTCACCGGCATCGGGCCGGTCAGCTCGTGAGGGTCGCACTCCCCGAGGTGGCAGGCGCCGCAGATCACCACGGGGATCTGGGGATGCGGGATGTCCTCCGCGGTCTGGGGCGGGTCCGTGATCGTCACCCACAGGTTGCGGGGGTAGTGGCGGATCGGCACGCGATGGCAGTCGTGACACGTCGTGAGATCGGCGTGGATCGACTCCTTCCACGCCTCGTTCGCGTAGTCGTGAGCGTGGCAGTCGTTGCAGAACCGGGCGTCCGACCACTGGTAGTTGAAGAGGCGATCACCGATCGGCGCGCCCGCGGCGGCGCCGGCCAGCACCGCGACCACCGCCACGGCGGCGAGGACGGGCGTCCAGCCGTCCAGGAGCCAGTAGCGGAGGTGGGGAAGAAGGGCCGTGACACGGCCTGGGAGGGGGATGCGCATCGCTAGAAGCCCGAGTGCACGAACGAGGACCACAGGAAGTGCATCTGGGGCCACGCCAGCGCGGTGAGGGTCACGCCCACGCCGAAGGCGAGAGCGATGCGAACGACCTGAACGCGGGATGGAGAGGACATCGTCACCTCGTCGGCCCGGCCCTGCGGGTCGGGTCATGGAACCAGCGGTACAGGGGCAGGGCGTCGGTGCCGTGGCAGGGCGCGCAGGCCTTCACAGCGGCCTTGCGGCGAAGCGGCTCGACGTCGCCGGGCTCGCCGCCGTGCACACGATGGCAGCTCCGGCAGGACAGGGAGCCGTTGTCGTCGGGACCGAGGAGCTCGCCGTCCGCTCCGAACAGGGGCAGCGCGCCGAGGGGGTTCCAGCGCTGCCCGTCGGGCAGGAACACCGCCTCAGGGTGCGAGTAGGCGGTGACGCGGGCCTCCACCGACCCTGGCGCGTCCGCCCCGTGACACGCCAGGCATGGCCCGTCGGCGGGGTTCGTGTCGGCCGCGGACGGCGGCGGCGACGGCGCGTCGTCATGGATCGGGTGGCAGTCCACGCACTTGGCGCCGAGGTGGCCGCCCAGGCGCTTGGCGGCGGCCACGGGAGCCGGGTGGCAGTCCGCGCAGGGGTGGCGGGGCTTGTCGGGCGCGTGCACGTCGTGGCAGCTGTCGCAGCCGGCGATCTGCCGGTCCCCGTCGCCGACGTCCGTGGTGGGGTGACCACGCTCGCCCGGCGCCACGTCCCTGCGGTGCTGCTTTCCTCCGGGTCCGTGGCACGACGCGCAGGCCTTGCCGTCGCGCAGCGCAGGCCGCAGCAGCTCGTCGGAGATGGGCGCCCCATGCACGTCGTGGCAACCCAGGCAGGGGATCCCCAGGTCTCCCTTGACCTTGCCGTGGCTCGACCGGATCAGCGCCTTGCGGTTCTCGTGACAGGCCAGGCAGATCGGGCCCTTCGTGCCGACGGACCGCAGCAGGCCGGGGCCGGTCCCGCCGGTCATGTCGTGGCACGTGCCGCAGCCGATGGCGTCCTCGTCGTCCAGGACCAGCCGGGCGGAGGCGCCGGGACGCGGCGTGTCCTTGCCGAACGCCTGTCCGCGGGGGTGGTTGGACGCGGCGGTGCCGTTGCCGGCGTGACACCCCAGGCACGAAGCCCCCAGATCCGCGGCCCGAAGGAGCGGCTCGGAGCCCGCCCCGTGGGGGACATGGCAGCCCAGGCAGTCGCCCTGGGTCACGTTCTCGTCGGCGTCCGGGCGCTTGGCGAGGGCCTCGCGCAGCGCGTCGCCCACCAGATGCCCCGACTCGGAGCCATCCACGAGCCCCTCCCGATCCGTGAGACTTCCGTGAGCCGTCTCTTCGTGACAGGGCAGACAGATGGCCGCGCCCTCGGTCTCGAGGCGGGTCATGGCCCGCCCCCGCGCCTTGTGCCGCACCAGCTGGGCGCGGTCACCGGGGGTCGTTACCTCCGCGGCCTCCTCCAGGCCCACCACGCCGTGGGGCGAGTGGCAGGTGCCGCACTTGAGCTTGCCCTCCGGGTCCAGGGGGAAGAAGGCCGGCAGCTCGCGCTCCGGCACGATGCCCACCGGGTGGTGCTCGCGGGACGGATCCCAGTTGGCGCGGCTGTCCATCACGAAGCCGTCGTGACACTGCCGGCAGGTCTCGGCCTCATCGGCCTCCTGGGCGGGGAGCGGAACGCGCAGGCGACGCGCCGAGGCCCGCGCCGGCGCCTTGGCCAGCGTGTCGGCGGAGATCGAGACGACCACGACTTCGGGTGTGCCCGCCGCCAGGATCCCGAACGATCCGTCTGCGAGGCGACGAACGGCCAGCGGGTGGTCCAGCCGCAGGAGCTCTCCGTCGGCGACGAGGGGCCCCAGGGGCTCCCCCTTCCGGTCGAACAGCTGCACGAACCCGAGGCTCGAGTCGACCACCAGCAGGGCCTCGCCCGCCGGCGTGATCGCCTTGGGCTGGACCAGGGCGCCGACATGGTGCCCGAAGTGCCCGAACGTGGCGGACCCGTCCGGACCGATGCTGTGGATCTTCGAGTGCAGGGGCTCTGTCGCGATGATCGCCCCGTCGGGGAGCCGGACCAGATCGGTCAGCAGGCACAGCTCGCCACAGGCCTCGATCACCACCGGCTCGCACCCCGCACCGTCCAGATCGCACGACGACAGCCCCTGCGCGCGGTCCGCCACCAGCATCCGGTCCCAGGCGAGCGCCACCACGAGGGGGGCGGGGGTCGGGTGCAGCAGCGCCTGCACCGTGCCACGGGTGTCGATGCGCACGACCGCGCCGGGCTCGTCGGAGTCCCCCGGATCGGCGAGCAGGAACCCGTCCTCGACCACCTGGAACCGCGTCGGGTGCCCCCAGGACGAGCTCCCCTTGATGACCCCTGCGGGGGCGCCGGCGTCGTCGAAGAGCAGCAGCTGGCGCCCCCACCCGTCGAGCACCGCGTAGCCGCCGTCGGTCAGGGGCTGCAGATCGGTGGGGCCGACCGCGTCGAGCGTGGTGCGCCACCGCACCTGCACCGGCACCGCGATCGCCTCGTCGGTGGCCGAGATCGGCGCCGCTCCCTCCCACGCGTCGTTGAGGATGTCGCAGGCCACCAGCGGCATCAGCAGCGGCAGTATCAGCAGAACACGTCTCATCCACCGTCTCCATGGCAGGCCCGGCACAGCCGGTCCCCGGTCCCGGGCAGGGCCATGAGTGGGGGATGGTCCGGGTCGCCGTCACCCTCCAGGCTGAGGTCGCGATCCGGACGGGCGAGGGCACGCAGCGCGTCGGCAGCCCGCCGCGCCCTGGGTGGCCGGGCGCGCTCGGCGTGCTCCCCCGCGCTGCCATGGGCGTCGTGACAGGTCCAGCACTGGATCACCCCCGCGGCGTCCAGCGGCAGCGCCACGTCCGGCGGCATGTCGGCTCGGGGCTTGATCCCGACGTGGGTGCTGACGCCGATGTGGGGGGCTGGGCCGTGGCACTCGGCGCAGATCTGGTCCGCCGCCGTGCGCAGCTTCGAGTCCGCGGGCAGCGCTCCGTCCTCCGGCTTGCCGTGGTGGCACGCCACGCAGGAGGGATCCGAGGCGGCACCGACGGCTCCGGCGGCGCGGGGGTGGTGGGGATCGACCCGCTTGAGCTCTTCAGCGTCGTGACACCGCACACAGAACAGCGCGTTGCGCGGCACCGGACCGCCGCGCAGCCAGGGCACCTCATGGCTGCGCTCCGCGTCACAGCCGGGCTCGGCGTGGCACGTGAAGCAGGCGATACCGCCGTCCTGCAGCGGCCACCCCTCGGGCACCGTGGTGGTGTCCGGCGTGACGCGCACGGGGTGCATGTCTGCGTCGGGATGGCAGTCCAGGCACAGCTGCATGTCGTTGGGCGCCGTGTCCGGAAGGCCGGGCCCGTGGCAGACGGCGCAGGCCGCGGGATCCTCGTGGGGGCTGACCGGCCCGGCCGTGGCCACGGGGGCAGGTCCGGGCTTCGCGGGACCCGCAGCGACCCCACGGGCCTGCGCCCCGAGCAGGAGCAGGCCGAACATGAACAGCAGGGTCGCGCGCCGGGTCATTCCTGCACCCCCATCGGGCCGTGGCAGGCCGGGCATCCATCGACTCCGTCGGCGGCCACCTGCTCGCGCACCGCCGCGAGATCCACCGCCGCGCAGCCTTGACGGTGCAGGCCATCCAGGGCGTGGCAGGTGGTGCAGTCCGACCGCTCCCACGCGTCCGGATGTTCGTCGCGCACGACCACCAAGCCGCCCTCCGACTCGAGCATCGACCCGTCCGAGCACGGCGGCGTGCACCCCGCGCAGACCAGGGCCGCGAGCAGCAGCGCGGGGATCCGGCTCACCATGGCACGCCCCCCTCGGTGTGACAGGCGACGCAGGACTCGGCCATGTGGCACCCGTCGCAGGACGCGGGATCGAGCCGCGCTTGCACCCCGTGCACCGCCCGGAACGCCGGTGGGTGCGGGTTGCGGGACAGGGCGCCGCGGGAGGCGTGGCAGTCGATGCACACGGACCGCTCGTGGCAGTCCCCGCAGGCCGACCGCGGCGAGCGCGCAGGCACGGCGTGGGCGGTGAGCCAGTCGGGGCCGTGGGTGGGGGGCAGCAGCTCGTCGCGCACCGGGTGGCAGGTGGCGCAGGCGGACGGCGCGTTGGACACGCCGGGCACGCCGTTTCGATGGCAGCCGTGGCAGACCGCGTGATCCACCGGCGCGGGCGGGGTCTCCTGCACCGCCCCGCCGAAGGCGTGGCAGTCCACGCAGCCCAGGCCGAGGCGCTCGATCTCGGCGCGGTGTTTGCTGTGCTCGAACGGCAGGGGCTCGATGAGCGACGGGATGTCCGCCTCCCCTCCCCCGTCCGCGACCACCACCGAGGCCATCGCGCAAAGGGCCGCCAACGCGACCACGATCAATCGGTTGCCGGTCACTTGCGCCTCCGGATCTCGGCGGGCTTGCCAGCGACGACCTCGATGGCGAGCCCCCCGCGAATGGAGGCGAGCAGGATCCGGTCGGCGCCCGCCGCCAGCTGGCCCAGGATCCGCACCGACGGCCCGCGCGCCACCGGCGGGGGCAGCAGGACCCCTGCCCGGGCCCGGAGCTCGCCGACCCAGCCGGCGGAGTGGTCGATGCCCGCGAAGTGCAGCAGGGTGCCCTCCAGCGTCGCGTCGAACCGGCCGAGGACCAGCGTTCCCGAGGCCCCGCCGCCGCCTGCGATGGACCGGCCGAAGCCCGCCACCACCGCCAGACCGCCGATGTGCCCCACGCCGCCCACCGGCACCGACGCGCTGAGCTTGCCGATGCCGCCGGCGCGCAAGGTGCCACCGACCACCGGCTGCACGGTGGGACCGCCGCCCAGATCGAGGCGCACGCGGCCGATGCGGGTGACCATGTTCAGCCGGGCGACCCCGTACCCGTCCGGCGCGAGCAGCTCCAGGGCGGACGGGGCCCGCAGCGGGATCCCGATCCGGCGCAGCCCCTCCCACCGGACCTCGGCTCCGAGATCCACGGCCTCGCTGACCGGGCCACGGGCGCGGACGTGGGCCCGCAGGGGCACCACCGCCAGCGTGCCGGGCGCGCCGAGTCCGCCTTCGATCCCCGCG
>CALAGR010000464.1 GCA_937891735.1 uncultured Pseudomonadota bacterium
GCTCTACAACACCCTGTTCAGCCGGGACTTCGCCGCGGCGTGGCGGCTGCGCGCGGCTCCCCAGCCCGCCGAGCTCGCCGAGGGCATGCGCCGAGGGGTGCTGCTGCTCGTGCTGCTGCCGGCGACGGTGGCCCTGGGGGTGGCCGCCCAGGTGAGCTGGAGGCAGCCGGCCCACGCCGCCGGCTTCGCCCTGGGCACGTGGCTGGTGGTCGTGCTGTGCAGCAACCTCGCGGCGGGGGCGGTGTTCTCCGACGTGCCGCTGTCCCGCCCGGCCGCCCGGGGCGGCGCCCTGGGACCCATCGCCCTGCCCAGCGCGGGCATCGGGGCCGTGGCGAGCACCGTGGTGGGGGCAGCGTGGCTGCTGCGCGGTGAGCCACTGGCGCTGTGGGCGCTGCTGGGCGCGCTGCTCCTGGCGGGCGCGCTGGTGGGTCGCTCCACCCGCCGCACCCTGACCCGAAGGCTGGGATCGCGCCGATGAACGCCCTGTTGGCGCTGCTGCGCACCCCCCGCGGCCTGGCCTGGCTGGTGGGCCTGACGGTGCTCGGCGCGGTGGCGCTGGCGCTGGCCATGGCGGCGAACCTTCCGTTCTTCGAGGGCACCCGCAAGCTCGTGTACCCCGAGCCCACGGGGAGGACGGTCCTGGCCGCCCAGCAGCTGGAGCGCGGCGAGCTGGCGGCGGGGGCCCTCGGGGCGCAGGCCCGGCGCGATCTCGTCCGCTACTACCTGATCGATGACCCGAGCCTGGGGGACCGCGCGTGGATGCCCGCCGCGTTGGCGGACGCGGTGCCCGCCGCGCTGGGGGACGAGGTCGAGCGGGCGCTGCTGGCGGGGACCCCGGAGCAGGTGGAGCGGGCCCTGGTGCTGGCCGAGCGGAGCGGCGCAGCGGCGACCCGAGAGGTCCTGAGCCGCGCCGCGCGCCGGGCCCGGGACCGGCACCAAGCGGAGCTCACCGCACGGATCGAGCGCGCGCTGGCGGGCGCCGATCCCGCCCCCCGCTGACCCTCCTGCGGGTGCTGGTAACATTCGATTCCCGAGCACCGGGGGAGGACGACATGAGCGAGCAAGGCGAAGACAGCGGGATGAAGGGCTGGATCATCTTCATCCTGATCTTTGGGGTCGGGAATCTCATCCTCTACAAGACGACGGGCATCTTCCTGATTCCCTTCCCGCGCAAGTAGCCCTGGCCCCACCGACGCCGTTCACTCCCCACCCGGATCAGCCGCGGGACCGTGAGCCCCGGTGGCTGGGCCCTGTCCGACTGCCCCGGGGCTCCGCATCCGGCGCGTGGCGCTTCAGCGGCCTCGCGGTGCCGCTCCTGGACGGCCCGCTGTGGGCCCCCGCGGCCATCGCCATCGGCGTGCTGCCCCTGCTCCTGGCGTGGGTGCTGGGGGGGAGCTGGCACCAGACCGCCTCGGGACTGCTGCTGTTCCCCCTGTTCCTGGCCGCGGTCCGCCAGGACCGGACGGTGCGCGGCCTCGCCGTGGTGGGCCTGTGCTTCGCCGCGCACAACGCGGTGGCCATCACCCTCGCCGCAGGTTCGCCGGAGGTAGCCGGGATGTTCCCCGACGCGGCGGACTACTGGGACAAGCAGCAGGTCTGGATCCGCACCGGCGTCGATCCCGAGTACCAGGTGATGAACTGGCTGCCCGCCCACCTGCAGCTCTTCGTGGGCATCGTCGTGTACTGCTTTTTGTCCCTGGGCATGGTGGCGTTCCTGCGGGGCTTTTACGAAGTGGACCTCATGAACTTCTACGTCGGACGCCTGATCGACAGCTCGGACAGCGTGGCCCCGGCCCTGCTGCTGGGCTGGCACCCCTGGTCCGCGCTGCGGGGGCTGTGCTACCTGCTGCTGACCTGGGAGATCGCGTCCTGGTCGCTCGCGCGCCTCACAGGCCGTACCCTGTCCACGCCGGAGCGCCGCGCGGCGCGGTGGGTGGCCGCCGTCGTGTTCTTCGGGGCCGATTGCGTGGTCAAGCTCGCGCTGCTCGAGCCGGTGCGGCGTACGCTCGCAGACAACCTCGCTGGCTCGCCGTGAGCACAGCCCCGGAGGCCCGATGGCTCCCCAGTACACGACCAAGGATCTCGTCTACTACAGCGGCATGTTCCTGGGTCTGGCGGCCACCTACGTGCTGCTGGAGTCCCTGGGCGTCTCCAACCAGATCGTCAAGCTCCTGGGCGGCCTGACCGTCGGCGTGGGCTGCGGCTGGTTGCTCGAGAAGCTGTACACCGACAACAAGGACTGAGCCTGCATGCTCGAGCCCGGCGCGCACGTCGCCAACTTCGAGATCCTGTCCGAGCTGGGCGATGGGGGCTTCGCGCAGGTCTACCTCGCGCGGCATCGCCACCTGGACACGGAGCACGCCATCAAGGTGCTGCTGCCCGAGCACGTGGGCCGGCCCGAGATCCGCGGGCGCTTCCTGGACGAGGCGCGGGTCCAGGCGCTGCTGCGTCACCCGAACATCGTGCGGGTCACCGACGTCATCATCGAGCCCGGCGTGGCGGGCATCGTCATGGACTACGTGCGGGGGGGAAACCTCGCCGACTGGCTCGCGTCGGCGGCCGGCCCGCCCAGCCCGGGGGAGGTGCGCACGCTCTTCCTGCCGGTGCTGGAGGCGGTCGGCTACGCCCACTCCCGCGGCATCGTGCACCGTGATCTCAAGCCGGAGAACGTCCTGCTGGAGGAACGGGAAGGCCGGGGGCTGCTGCCGAAGGTGATGGACTTCGGGGTCGCCAAGGTGCAGGGGGAGCTCCGGGAGCAGCGCCGCAGCAAGCACTCCACCGCCGCCTTCGCCCGCATCGGCACGCTGGCGTACATGAGCCCCGAGCAGATCCGGGACGCCGCCGCGGTGGACCACCGCAGCGATCTGTTCGCCCTGGGCACGATCCTGCTGGAGCTGGTGACGCTGGGCTGTCCCTTCGACCGGGACACCGACTACGACACGATGCACGCGATCATCAACGGCGACTGGACCATGCCGGACTGGGTGCCGGGCCGGGATCCCGCCGTGGCCGAGGTCCTGCGCACCGCGCTGCAGATCGATCCGGCGGACCGGTACGAGAGCTGCGTGGCGATGGCCGCCGCGTTGAGCACCCGACCTGGCGCCGCCGCCCCACGGATCCCCGCCCGCAGGCCGCCCGACCTGTCCTCGGCGGCCACCCACCACGTGATCGAGCCGGTCCCGACCGCCGCGGCGCCAGCGCCCC
>CALAGR010000465.1 GCA_937891735.1 uncultured Pseudomonadota bacterium
TGCGCAAGCGCGGGCACCGAGTCGCCAGGGAGGTCCGCGTCCCCGTGGTCTGGAAAGACGTCCGGGGGGAAGACGGGGCCGACAACGTCTTTGCGCCTCCGCGGCTCTGCGCGGGAACTCCGTGGGGGCCGCCACCGACCCTTCGAGAACGAGACAGCCCCTCGTCATCGCCACCCCCACCAATGGCGTCCTGAACCAACCGGATCATCAATCCGACGAATGTGACGAATGTCCTTGTCAGCGATATTGAGAATCGTTATCAGTACGCTGCATGACTCTCCTCGACTCGACAAAAGGCCAGTGGACCACCGTGAACTCCGTCGGAGGGGACCGCGCGTTCCGCCGACGTCTGCTCGAGATGGGCTTCGTGGCGGGCACGCGGGTCAAGCTCGTGGGCCAGGCGCCGATGGGCGATCCCCTCGAGCTGGAGCTGCGGGGCGGGCGGGTTTCGATCCGCAAGGCCCAGGCCGCGGCCGTCGCCGTGACGAAGTAGGCGTCCTGCCTTGAACGAGCCCCTGATCGCGCTGCCGCGGCGCAAGCGACGGGCTGCGGCGCCCACCGCACGCAAGCGGGTGGTCGTTCTGGGCAACCCGAACACCGGCAAGACGTCGCTCTTCAACCGCATCGCCGGCACGAACCTGCGGGTGGGTAACTACCCCGGCGTGACGGTCGAGCACACCGCGGCCGACGTGCAGCTGGGCACGGTGGACGCGGAGCTGGTGGACCTGCCCGGCACCTACAGCCTGTGCGGGCGCAGCGCGGAGGAGCGCATCGCCATCGACGCCCTGCTCGGGCTCGGCGGGCACGAGGCGCCCGACGCGATCCTGCTGGTGGCCGACGCGACCCAGCTGCAGCGCAGCCTGTACCTGGCGATCCAGGCGGCGGAGCTGGCGGTGCCGACCCTCGTGGCGCTGAACATGTCCGACGAGGCGCTGGCGGGGGGCGTGGACATCGACGTCGCGGGCCTCTCCACGGCCCTGGGCCTGCCGGTGGTGTCCTGCAGCGCGCGGACCGGGGACGGGTTCGAGAACCTGCTGACGCGGCTGGGCTGGCTGCTCGAAGATCCGACCCGAGGCCTGTCGACGTTCCGCACCGCGCTGCCGCCCGCCTTCGAGCCCACCATCGCCGCGGCGGGGGCTCTCGTGGCGGACTGGCTGCCCGGCACCGCGGACCCCGGCCGGACCCGGGCGCAGGGGATCTGGGCGCTGATGTCGGTGGAGGAGGCGGGCGACGAGGAGCCCACGCCGGCGGCCATCGCGGAGGGGATCCAGGCGCTCCGGGCGGACCTCGCGGCGGCGGATCTGGATCTGGACGAGGCCGTCGCCAGCGCGCGCTACGCGTGGCTCGACAGCACGCTGGACCGCCTGGTCACGCGCCCTCCGGGCAGCGGGCGTGGCGTCACCGACAAGATCGACGCCGTGCTCGTGCACCCCATCTGGGGCTTCGGGATCTTCGTCCTGCTGATGACCCTGCTGTTCCAGGGCCTGTTCAGTTGGAGCGACCCGGCCATCGGCCTCGTGGAGGCCGCGTTCGGGCTCCTGGGGGACGGCGTGGCTGCGGTCCTGCCGGACGGCATCGTGCAGGACTTCTTCGTGAAGGGCGTGATCGCCGGGGTGGGGGCGGTGATCGTGTTCCTGCCCCAGATCCTGCTGCTGTTCCTGCTCATCGGGCTGATGGAGGACTCGGGCTACATGGCCCGCGTGGCCTACCTGATGGACCGGGTGATGAAGTCCGTGGGCCTGCACGGCCGGGCCTTCGTGCCGCTGCTGTCGGGCTTTGCCTGCGCCGTGCCGGCGATCCTGGCGACCAGGACGATGGAGCGGCGGCGGGATCGCTTCCTGACCATGATGGTGGTCCCGCTGACCACCTGCTCGGCCCGGCTGCCGGTCTACACGCTGCTGATCGCGGCGCTGTTCCCGGCCACGATCAAGGGCCTGCCGCTGCAGGGCCTGGTGCTCGCGTTCATGTACCTGCTGTCCCTGGTGACGGCGCTGGTGGCCGCTGCGGTCCTGGGACGCACGGTGCTCAAGGGCACCAACCAGCCCCTGCTGCTCGAGCTGCCCCCCTATCGGAGGCCCGCCGCGGCCACGGTGCTGCGCATGATGTGGGACCGCAGCAAGGTGTTCCTGACCGAGGCGGGCACGGTGATCCTGGTGTGCACGATCGTGCTGTGGGGCCTGCTGAGCTTTCCCCGGGTGGATCCGGCCTCCCTCGCGGCGGGCGTCAGCATCGACAGCGCCACGCTGGAGGGCTCCTACGCCGCCGATCTGGGCCACGCCCTGGAGCCGGTGATCGCGCCGCTGGGCTTCGACTGGAAGATCGGCGTGGGCCTCGTCGGATCCTTCGCGGCCCGGGAGGTGTTCGTGGCGACGATGGGGGTCGTGTACGGACTGGGCGAGGTGGACTCCGAGTCGGCCACGCTGCGGGAGCGGATCCGCGCCGAGCGCTGGCCCGACGGGCGCCCGGTCTACACCCCCCTCGTGGGCCTGTCGCTGATGGTGTTCTTCGCGTTCGCGGCCCAGTGCATGAGCACCCTGGCGGCGGTCCGCCGGGAGACCCGGTCCTGGCGCTGGCCCGTCTTCATGGTGGTGTACATGACCGGGCTCGCCTGGGTGGCCAGCTTCGTGGTGTACCAGGGAGGTCGCGCCCTGGGCTTTGGGTAGCCGCCTGGTTGGAGGCCACATGGGGCGCGGAGACGGCGAGCGACGGGACCGCGCGGGGCGCGTGGCGGAGGTGGCAGGAGCGGACTCGGCGCAGTACGTCGAGCGCATCCAGCAGCTCTGGGGCGGGTACGGCGAGGCGGCCCGGTACTCCTTGCGAGGCGCCGCGGTGGAGTCGGTCGTCGTCAAGCACGTGCAGCCGGGCGCGGGCCGGGGGCGCTCCCATGACCGCAAGCTGCGCTCCTACGCGGTGGAGCAGGCCTGGTACGAGCAGTGGGCCGCGCGCTGCGGCGAGGGGTGCCGGGTCCCGCGGGCGCTGGGGTGCGAGAAGCGGGACGGCGGCTGGCTGTTCGTGCTGGAGGACCTGGACGCCTCCGGTCTGTCGGCGCGGGCTCCGTTCCTGAGCGATGCCCGTCTGGCGCTGTGCCTTCGATGGCTGGCCGCGTTCCACGCGACGTTCCTGGGCGAGCGTCCCCGGGGGCTGTGGGCGACCGGCACCTACTGGCACCTGCAGACCCGCCCCGACGAGCTGCGGGCGATGCCGGCGGGGGCCCTGCGGGACGCGGCGGCGGTGATCGACGCTGGGCTCAGTGGCGCGCGCTACCGCACGTTCGTGCACGGCGACGCCAAGCCCGCCAACTTCTGCTTCGCCCGGGACGGGCGGTCCGTGGCGGCGGTGGACTTCCAGTACGTCGGCGGGGGCTGCGGGATGAAGGACGTGGCCTACCTGCTGTTCGGGGAGACCCGAAGCGCGACGGAGCACGGCCTGCAGGTGTACTTCGCGGCGCTGCGGGAGCGGGTCCCGGCGGCCGACGCGGACGACCTGGAGGAGGAGTGGCGCGGGCTGTTCCCCTGGGCGTGCGCGGACTTCCAGCGCTTCCTGGAGGGCTGGGACCCGGGCTGGCGGGCCAGTCGGTGGTGCCGCGAGCAGACCCAGGCCGTGCTCGATCAGCTGTAGGGCAGGCTCGCGGGGTGGCGCAGGAGCACGCCAGGCAGGAGCACGCCAGGCAGGAGCACGCCAGGCAGGAGCCGCCACCCAGGCGATGGGCGTGCCGGGCCTCCCGCCGCGCAGACGATCCCGGGCGCCGCCACGCGAGCCGCCGAGCACGACCAGGTCGGTGAATCCGTCTCCATCGGAGCCGCCGCAGCTTTGAGGGCTCCTCCGAGTTCGGAGGGCACTCCTTGGCCGAAGTACCACTCAACCAGGCCAGCTTTGAGAGCTGCCCCGAGTTCGCGGGTGATCAGTCCCTGCGGGCAGCCGAAAATGCCCCTGAACCCTGCCCAGCTTTGAGACCTCCATGAGCTCAGTGGCGTCTTCTGGCAGATGTGCCCCCGAACGGGTCCAGCTCTGCGAGCTCCCCCGAGTTGAGAGCGTCTTGGGGGCCGAGGTACCTCTGTACCCCGCCAGCTCGGAGAGCTCACCCCGTTTGAGGGGCGTTCACCGGACCTGCAGCGTCTCTTCCAGGATCGGGTTCTGCACGCCGTGCTCGGTGCGGATCGCCCCGGGCGGCAACAGCCAGTACCGATGGGTCCGCGCGCGGGTGCGGGCCGCCATCTCCATCATCTTGTCCGTGTCCCTCGAGTCGAGCAGGAACGTGGGCTCGCGGTCGTCGTCCACCACCAGGCCGCGCTCGAGCATGTCGAGCACCGCGCCGCCGCGCAGATCGCAGCCATACACGAACGTGTTCTCCGGGCACGTGTGGTACGGCACGTGAGGCTCGGTGATCTCGAGCGCCCCGAAGCGGGTGTGGATGCGCAGCGCGAAGTTGTCGAACTGAGCGACCCCCAGGGAGCGCCGGCATCCGTACGCCTTCAACGACAGCAGCTTCGCCGCGTAGCCGAGCTGCTTTCCGGGGATCACCGAGCACATCGAGAAGCTCGTGTACCGGCCCGGCTGCATGGTGGGAATGCTGATCGCCTCGGCCACCGGCACGAGCCCCACGTCGTCGTGGATGTCCATCTGCCACTTGAGCTTGTCGGGCAGCCGGGTGCTCGGCAGCGCGAACCCGATGAACGCCGACGGCAGGATCCCGCAGTCGATCTGCACCCAGGCCGGCATGCCCATGTCCTTGCCGCCGTACGCCAGGCCGTTGAGCCGGTTGATGGCGTGGTGGTAGTGCAGGTTCTCGGGATCGTCCGAGGCGATCATGTGCAGCGCCGCCCCGAACGGCGCCGGATGCAGCTCCGCGAGGTTTCTGGGGTTGCCGAACGCGAAGGGCACGAAGCCCTCGTCGGTCAGCTCCTTGACGAGGTGTCCGCTCATCGCTACCTCAAGATCAGATCGATGGAGTAGTCGGTGGGAGCGCCGGCGTATCCGACGACCCAGAGCCACAAAGGTGATCCGCCGTCGAAGCCCGACGTGGTCACGGCGAACTCCGGGCTCGGGCCCGGCTCATCGGCCAGCGCGAAGCCCTGCTGCTCGCCTTCCCACAGTCCCTGGACCGCGAAGTCCAGATCCGAGTCGGCGTCGGGCCACTCCAGCCGGATCTCGAGCCTCACATGACCCGAGTCTTCGGGAAACCGGAGCACGAAGCAGTCGAGGTCGCCCTCGTCGTAGGAGTCGTCCACCACGCTGTCGATGCGGCCGGACACCCGGTTGAGCAGGCCGAACGCGGCGAGCTCGCCCAGATCCTGCCCCGACGGCGAGAAGCAGTCGGCGAGGGTCACGTCGTTCGGCTCCTGCTCGTCCAGGTACCGGTAGTCCGTGGAGTCGTCGATCACTCCATCGCAGTCGTTGTCGAGGCCGTCGAGCCAGACCTCGGGCGCGTCGGGGTGCACGCTGACCGCGTCGTCGTTGCAGTCACCTTGGGCCCGGGTCCAGCCGTCGGCGTCGGCGTCGCACCCCACCAGGCCCACCGCCAGCAGCGCCGCGGCCGGCACCCGGCGGCGCCACACGGCGGCCAGGGCGAGGCACAGCACCATCGGGGTCATGTACCAGATCGACTTGTCGATGGCGATCGGGATCCACGGATGCACCACCAGCGCCGCGAGGAACGCGCCGGCCGTGCCGACGAGCAGGACTCCGCTCCACGGACGGTCGGTGGATCGCGCCCGACGGGCTCCGATCACGACGAGGCTGATGGTGATCACTGCGATGGCATCGCGCAGGAGCACCGAAAGGTGTTGCGCCCGGCCCACAAGGAGCGACGCGATGCCGTCGAAGTGGCCCTGCAGGGCTGGAAGCCCCGTGGGGATCGAGCTCCAGCCGAGGGCCCCGCGCGGATCTGCCCCCTGTGCCGCCATGAACACGTACAGGCCCACCGCGAGGGCGAAGCCGGCCCCCAGGGCCCCCGCGGCTCGGTACGCCTGGGACCGCTCGATCCACCACGGGGGGAACCCCGCCAGCCAGATCCCCCAGGCCATCACCGGGGCCCAGCCGGCCCAGTCCGAGGCGGTCAGCAGCGCGGCGAGCACGCCCAGCCCCAGCAGCGTGCTCCGGGTGGGCCCCTCGAGCTGCGCAATCAAGGCCAGGGCGGTCGCCGCGCACAGCGGCACGGTGAGGTTGGCCTGATCCCACCACGAACCGGCGGTCACCAGGGGAGGGCAGAGCGCTGCCAGCGCCATCGCCGCGAGGGCCCCGCGGGGACCCAGGTGGTGCATGGCGAGGCGCCCCACGAGGTACACGACCAGCACGCCGGACGCGACCGCCACCAGCTCCCGGCGCTCAGGGGCCGCGATCATGGTGATCCAGTCCAGCAGGGGTGGGCGGTGCCACGGGCGGGAGCCGAGGGGGGCGCGGTACGCGGCGTGCTGGTCGATCCCCCCCGCTGAGGCCAGGCGGATCCCGGCCGTCGCGGCGAGGATCGCGAGGCTCGGCAGCACGGGCAAACGCGGACGGTCCGCCATCAGGCCCGCAGCGCGCGACAGGGGGACTTCATTCGTCGGGCTCGATGTGCACGAGCACATCCACCACGCCCGGGATCGCCTGCCGGATGGCCGCCTTGACCGCGCCGGAGCGGTCGTGCGCGACCTGCACTGCCTCGGACGGGTCCACCTGGATGTGCAGATCGACGAAGATCGCGCCCTCGGAGCCCCGGGACCGGACCTTGTGGCACCCACGCACCCCCGGAACGCTGCACGCCGCCCGTTCGACCGCCACCGGGTCCACCGCAGCCGTCTCCAGGAAGACATGCAGCACCGAGGCGGCGATCTGCCACGCCGCGAACGACACGAGGCCCGCCACCAGCAACGCCGCCACCGTGTCCAGCCACGCCACGCCGAGCCAGATCCCCACCGCCGCGCCGAACACCACGAGGGTGCCGAAGAAGTCGGTGAGCGTGTGCTTGCTGTCCGCCGCGAGCACGGGGCTGTCCAGCCTCTTGCCGATCCGCGCCTCGTAGACCGAGATCCCCAGGCTGACGCAGGCGAGCACCCCGAGCAGGACGAGCCCGCCCGGTTCGATGTGGGCCGCGCTCGGCTGCCCCACGCTGCGCACCGCCTGCCACGCGATGCCCGCCGCGGTGGCGCCGATCAGGGCCGCGATGCCCAGCGCGCCGAGCATCTCGAAGCGATGGTGGCCGTAAGGGTGCTCCGGATCCGGCGGCGCGGCCGCCATGGCCATCGCCGCGAGCCCCACCAGGTTGGCCAGCCCGTCGAAGGTGGAATGCAGCGCGTCCGCCTGGATCGCGATGGAGTGAGCGAACAGCCCGTACGCGATCTTCACCGCCGCCACGAGCAGGTTCACCACCAGCACCGCCCACAGCACCGAGCGGATCCTGGCCTGGCGAGGGTCGTTCATCCGGAGCGCACCATACCGGTCTCAGGCGAGGGGCTCGGCGGGCGTGTCGGATGCGTGGGACACCACGAGCGTCCCGCAGCCGTCGGTGGTGAACACCTCCTCCAGCAGCGCGCCGTCCCGCCGCCCGTCCAGGACGTGCACCCGCGCCACGCCGCCCACCAGCGCGCGTCGCACGGCGGTCACCTTGGGGCGCATGCCGGCCTTGAAGGAGCCCCTCTTCTCGAGGGCGGCGAGCTGCTCCAGGTCGGCCCAGTGCAGGAGCGACCCGGGGTTGTCCAGGTCGGCGAGGATCCCCGGGGCGCGGGTGAGCAGCAGGAGCTTCGCCGCGCCCAGGGCCACCGCGATCTCGGCCGCCATGGTGTCGGCGTTGACGTTGAGGACGCTCCCCTTGTCATCGACCCCCAGGGGGCTGATGACGGGGATCGAGCCGCTCGCCAGCACCCCCCGAAGGACCCCGACGTCGACGCCGACCACGTCGCCGACCTGGCCGAAGTCCACGTTTCGGCGGGTGCCATCGTCGTCGCTGACCTGCACCTCGGGGCGACGCACCGCCCGGACCGTGCGGCCGTCCACACCGGACAGCCCCACCGCGCGCTCCCCCTGGCCGAGCAGCGCGGTCACGAGCTCCAGAGACAGCTGCTGGAACACCATCTTGGCGGCTCCCAGGACCTCGGGGCTGGTGATCCGGCGTCCCGCGACTCGCTCCACCGACAGGCCCAGGCGCTCGGTCATCGCGTCGAGCTGGGGTCCGCCGCCGTGCACGACGACCACGGAGATCCCCACCCGATGCAGCACCGCCACGTCCCGCGCCACGGTCTGCAGGACGGCGGGCTGGCCGACCAGGTCGCCGCCGAGCTTGATGACGAAGGTCTGGTCGGCGTAGGCCCTCAGGTAGGGCACGGCGTCGAGGAGGAGCAGCGGGCGTTCCATCAGGAGTCTCCCAGGGCCGCGACGAGGGCGGCGTGCAAGGCGTGCAGGGCCTCGTCGGGCAGCGTGGCGGGCGGGCAGATGCGAAGGCAGCAGGGATCGTGGGCGGTGCCGGTGAGGATCCCCGCGTCCCGCAGGGCCGCACCGACGCTGGACGCGGGACGATCCAGGATCAGACCGAGCAGGCATCCGTCGCCCCGCACCGCGACGACGCCGGGCACGGCCCGTGCGCCCCCGGGGGCCATGGAGCGCACGAACGCGCCGATGGCCCGGGCCTTGGGCAGCAGGTCCTCGGCTTCGATGGCGTCGAGCACCGCGATGGCCGCCGCGCACGCCAGGGGTGCTCCGCCGAAGGTCGTGCCGTGCTCCCCGGGGGAGGTGGTGGCGGCCATGGCCTCGGTCAGCAGCAGGGCCGCGACGGGGAAGCCGTTGCCCAGGGACTTGCCGCAGGTCACCAGATCCGGTCGGCACGGCTCGGAGTGGAAGCGGAAGGGCAGGCCTGTGCGGCCCACGCCGGTCTGGATCTCGTCGCAGATGAACAGGGCGCCGACCCGGTCGCAGGCCGCCCGCACGTCCGTCAGGTAGCCCGGGGGTGGCTCCAGGATCCCCGCGATCCCCTGCAGGGGCTCCAGCAGCACCGCCGCGACGGTGTCGTCCAGGGCCGCGTCGAGCGCCTCGATGTCTCCGAAGGGCACGAATCGGACGTCGCCGTGCACCGGGGAGTGCTGGCTGCGGTAGCTGGCCGACTGGGTCACGCCCAGGCACGCCATCGTGCGTCCGTGAAACCCCCGCTCCATGGCCACGATGACGGACCGCCCCGTTGCCTTGCGGGCGACCTTGAGGGCGGCTTCGTTGGCTTCGGCGCCGGAGTTGACGAAGAACACCCGATCCAGCCCCGCGAACGCGGCGAGCCTGCGCGCGGCCTCCTCCCGGATCGCCAGGGGCGCGACCGTCGTCACGAAGGACAGGGTGGTGGCCTGGGACGCGAGGGCCTGCACCCAGCCGGGGTGCCCCTGGCCGAGCAGCGCCACGGCGTGGCCTCCGTAGAAGTCCCAATACGGCGTTCCGTCGGAGGTGAAGACGCGGCTGCCCTGCCCCGAGACGAGCTCGAACGGCAGGAGGGACGGGGGGCTGATGATGTCGAGGAGGGCGCTCATGGGGTCCGTCACGGGAGCAGGGCCGGGGCGCGCAGACCGGTGTCCACCGGCAGCCCACAGGCGAGGTTGAGGCACTGGAGGGCCTGTCCGGCGGCCCCCTTTCCGAGGTTGTCGATGGCGGACAGCACCACCACTTCGGCGCCGTCGGCGTGCACCGACAGGTGGCAGCGGGCGGTGCCCCGGACGTGGCGCAGCTCGGGGGATCCGGCGCGCACGTGCACCGCCGGATCCTCGGCGTACTGGGCGGCGAGGAAGTCGGTGAGCAGGTCCGTGTCCTGGGGGTCGCCGCCGTCCAGCTGCAGGAAGCAGGTGGCCAGGATCCCGCGATCGACGGGGGCCGACAGCGGCACGAAGTGCAGGGCGTCGAACGCACCGAGGCCCCGCAGGAACCGCGTCACCTCCGGGGCGTGCTGATGCCTCAGGACCTTGTAGGCCAGCATGTTCACGAAGCGCTCGGGGTGGTGGGTCGCCCCCGTCGCGGTGGCGCCGGAGCCCGTCGATCCCGTGGCGGCCACGACCCGCGCGGGCCCATGCAGGCGCCCGGAGGCCACGAACGGCGCGAGCGCCAGCTCGATGCAGGTGGCGAAGCAGCCCGGCACGGCGATCCGCGTGGCGCCGATGAGCTGCGGGCCGTGCCACTCCACCTGGCCGTACACCCAGCCCGGGGCGTGCCGGTGGTCCGCCGACAGGTCGATCACCAGGGGGGCGTCGGCCTGATCGAGGGCGCCCGCGAGGGCCGTGGCGGTCCCGTGGGGCACCGCCAGGAACACGGCGTCCAGCTCCGCGAGGGCGGAAGGAGCCGGCGCCTGAAAGACCAGCTCGGTGCACCCCAACAGGCCGGGATGCACCGCATCGAGCCTGCGTCCGGCGGCGCCCCGGGACGCCACCACGGCCAGCTCGGCGCTGGGGTGACCCAGCAGCAGGCGCACCAGCTCGGCGCCGGCGTAGCCCGTCGCCCCGACGACGCCGACCCTCATGGCGCGTTGCCGCCGTGGGCCTTCATCCCCGTCACCGGACCGAGGATGGCGCCCAGCACGAGGTCCGCCAGCTCGGTGGGCTCGGTGCGCGCGTTGATGGCGGCGATGCCTGTCAGTTCCTCGATCCGCGAGCTGCCGGCGGCGTTGTCGGTGGCCGGGCCGGTCACCACGATGGGAGCCCAGCCCTCGCTGGCGAGCCACTGCACGCCGCCCCAGCCCGCGACGGGATCGTTGGCGGCGTAGACCAGAGCCCCGCGCTGGGCCTTCAGGGACGGGTCCCGCAGGAGGGCGTCCACGCCGTAGCGGCCGAAGATGCCGTCGCCGAGCTCGACCATGATCAGGTCTGCGCCCGTGGCTCCCATGGCGGCGATGCAGCCCAGGGCGATGGCGACCACGTCGGCCCCCTCCATCGCGGCCGTGGAGGGGATCCCGGTGTCCACGAAGGTCACCGCGTCCAGGGCGCCGTGATCCAGCATCTCCAGGGAGTCCCGCCGCAGCGCGACGCCGGTGACCTTGCAGGCCGCGACCTTCATGCCGCGGGCGGTGGCTTCGCGGACGAGCATGCAGGCGGCGGCCGTCTTGCCGGCGTGCATGCAGGAGCCCGCCACCAGGATCAGGGGGGGCATGTCCGCAGGCAGATCGGCCCGGGGCGCGACGGGTCCGGGGAAGATCGAGGCGGGCACCCCGATCCGGCGCCCCAGCTCCGGGAAGTTCATGACGGCGCCGAGCACCTCCACCCGACAGGGCAGCCCCACGTCGGGGTTGACCGAGGTGCAGATGCCGATGACCCCGCCCAGGTTGAGCAGGTGCAGCACGTCGCCCGGGGCCACGGAGGTCGGCACGTCGCCCGCGTAGCCGCGCAGCGCGTCCCGGGCCCCCAGCACGCCGGCGAGCACGTCCCCCTTGTTGATGCCCATCATGCGGCCGTGCACGTCCTCCACCGAGTTGTAGGTGGCCTTGGAGTCGAGCACGCGCACCGCGACCACGGTGCCCGCCACGGCGGGGATGGGCGTTCCCACGATCACGTCGCGGTGCAGCTTTGCGTTCCGCGTGCTGGACGCGATCTTGTCGAGCCGCACTCTCATGGCGCCTCCTCCACTAAGCCAGGGGGTGGGACACGAACGCGCGCAGGGTGCGCAGGTCCGCGTCCGGGGTGCAGGCGACGAACACGGTGTTCTCGCCGGCGAGGGTGCCGAGAATGCCGGCGATTCCAGCCTCGTCAATCGCCTGAGCGAGCATCGGGGCGACGGCGGGGGCGGTCTTGAGCACCAGCATGGGTCCGCGGGCGACGGCGGCGTGCAGAACGACGACCCCGGGGGGCAGCCCACGACCGGCCGGGGACACGTACCGCCCGGCGACCTTGTGTACGCCCCGGGACGCGAGCTCGCGGGACACGGAGGACTGCGTCACGTCCTGGCCCTTCGCCTGCAAGGCAGACACGAGCTGGCCCTGGGTCCGGTAGTCCCCGGTCGCGATGAGGTTCATGAGCATGGAGCGCCACATAGTATGCGGATGATATGCAGACCGCGCAGGATGGCAATGGGGTGAGCGCGAATCGCGCAAGTCCGGGGTGCGTGAAGCCCGGGAGTTCGGCGCAGTCGAGCGGTTGGCGCGCCGTCGCGGCTTCCCGCTCGCCCCGGATCCGCTCAGGGCCCGCCGTCGTACAGCGTCCCCGACAAGCTGCCGGCCACCGCCCCACCGGGCTCGCCCACCAGCTGGGTGAACTGCAGCGAGCCGTTCCGCAGCGAGCCCAGCGTGCGGGACACCGCCGGCTCGACCGACGTGTCCACGTCGATGAGGTACGCGCCCGCCCCGAAGCCCCCCAGCGGGATGGGCTCGGCGCTGATCTGCCACGTCGGCACCACCGCCACCACCTCACGCACGACGTCCGGCTGGTCCCAGGCCAGCGCGCCCACCAGGACCTGCCCTCCGCTCAGCCCCGCGACGGCCGCGCCGGTCAGATCCACCGGATCGCCGTGGTAGCTGCCGGTGATGGAGCTCCACCCGATGCTCAGCGGGTTGGGCGCGCCGAGGGTGTCCCAGGTCGTCTCGAACGCCACCGTCAGCTCCCCCGCCTCCACGAGGCACACCGAGTCGTTCGCCGGCGCCTCGAACGTCGGCAGCGGGCTGTTCAGGGCGTCGTCGAGCCGCTCCCCCCGGTCCCGCACGAAGTCCCGCACCGCCTCCGTCTCGTCCGCGCGTCGATCATCGGGCAGGGCGAAGGGCTCCACGAGCTCGACCATCGCGTCGATGGAGGCCAGCAGCGCGTCCTCGTCCCAAACCGCGTCGAAGACCTCCTGCATCACCTCGATCTGCCGCGCCCGCTGGGCCGGTATCCGCCACAGCCGGTTGGGCAGCGCCGAGCTCGCCATGGTGACGCCGAGGTTGTCGCCCCCGTACAGGATCCCGTCGATGCCCCAAGGCAGGAACTCCAGCCCCTGCGCCCCGGACCGGCGGTAGACGTAGAAGTTGTTCCGGTTGCCGGCGTAGCCGTCCCAGTGCGCGATCAGCACCTCCATCGCCCAGAAGCGGTGAAAGGCCTGCAGATCCAGCGCCTGCTCCAGGGCGGCCAGGGCGTCGCCGTCGTCGGGCTCGGACAACGCGTCCGTGACGGCGAGGATGGGGCCCAGGGACGGATCCGTGGCCGACGTGTCCGGCTCGAACGTGCCCGTCCAGCCGGGGCGGAAGTCCGACAGCGTGCCCTCGTACAGGTCGCCGCGGTCGTCGCCGGCGAAGGCCCGCCGCAGGAACCGCTCCTTGACCGGCTCCACGTTCACGTAGATCCCGAGGTCGCTGCCCTGGGCCACGACGTGGGCGAAGTTGCAGCGCGGCGCGGGGATGCCCGCGGCCTCGAACAGCCGGTAGCCGAGGCACTGCTTGATGAGGCTCGGATCGGAGATCGCGTTGTTGAGCGTGAGGCGCTCCAGGCCAGACAGGCTCTGGCCCGACACGAACTTGTCGAACTTCACCTTGAGCGAGGGCTTGGTGGTGGACAGCGAGCCGATGAGCCCCTTCTTGCGCAGCCCCACCTGCTCGACGAGGACCCCATCGACCCAGATGTCGGCGGGGTACCAGGTGAAGGGGCCGGACCAGGGCGTGTCCATGCAGTCGGCCCCCTCCAGCAGGCTGAAGATGTCGTTGGTCTCGGACGCCAGGGCGGATGCGTCCGCGGGATCCATCTCGATCCGGATCTCGACGATGTGCTCGGGCGCGTACAGGGCCGCGGCGTACCGATCAGCCGGGTCGGGATCGGGCTGGCCGGGGCCGGGGACGCCGATGGTGCCTTCGGCGCAGCCGAGCAGCAGGACGAAGCAGAGGAGCGCGCAGGAGGAGGGCTTCACCGCCTGACTCTAACAAGGCGCGGGGGCGGGTCCGGACGAGAACGGCCCCCACCACGATGATGGAGGCCGCCCCGCTACGAACCGGTTCGCCGGCTACTCGGGCAGCGCGTCGTCCACGCACTCCCACAGCAGGTCTTCGAGCTCCTCGCACGCGTCGATGGCCTCCTCCTCGGCCTCTTCGTCCAGGGCGTCCCAGCAGGCGTCGGCGGCGTCCAGGGCCGGCTCGCACTCCGCCGGGATCTCGAAGTCGTCGTCGTCGTCGTCGCCCCAGTCGTCGTCGTCGTCGTCGTCGCCCCAGTCGTCCTCGTCGCAGTCGCCGTCGTCTTCCTCGCCGTCGTCGTCTCCGGATTCGGCCTCGCCGCCGTTGTTCGTCGAGGTCAGGCCGCTCTGGCCGTTGGCGCCTTGGTCGCAGCCCCAGAACGAGGGCACCGCCAACATCAACAGCAGGATCAGAAGGGATCGGATCGCAGTCATCTCACACTCCGGGGGGTGGGCGCGGTCGGAGCATCCAACCGAGCGTCATCCAAGGAATGGGGGACTCTCGATTCCGGGGCGGAAATCGTGCGGACCGATCAGTCTTCGATGAATCGGTACCAGCCCGCGGCCGGATCGAGCACCTCGATGACCTGCAGATCCAGCGTCTCGAACTCGATGCGCTCCACGTGCTCCCAGGGCCCGTCCGGGGTCGCCGCGACCTCCAGCGCATAGCGCTGATCGGGCACCAGGTTGGTGGTGGTGATCGTCCACAGACCGGACTCGTAACGGGTCTGGGCTCCGCCCCACGGGCGCGCCAGCGGCTCCCCCACGAAGTTGCCCTCGCCGGGCATCCACACCGACTTCCAGTACGCCTCCACCACCGTGTTGCCGCCCAGGTAGTGGGGGATCAGCACCTCGGGGTCGGGAAACTTGCTCGGGTAGTTGCAGGGCTCGATGGCCGTGCCGTAGCTCGCCGTGGCCCCCGCCTGCAGCCACGCCAGTACGCTCATCTGGGACGAGGTCGGCACCTGCCCGCCCAGGGACGTCAGGTGGTCGGCGACGGCCCCCGGCCGCCAGGTGTTGCTCGCAATCCCCGCCACCTCCGTCAGACCCGTGAAGTAGAAGAGCAGGTCGTCCTCGTCCTCGATGAGGTCGCTGCCGCCCCCGCCGCTGTTGTCCACGTACGTCAGGTCGAGCACCTCGCCCCAGGTCTGCACGGCCCCGAGCAGTTCCTCCCACCGGGTGCTGCGGGCGCTGTCCGTGGTGCGCACCGCGAAGCCGCGGCCCGTGGGGAGCGTGCCGTCGGCGGCGACGCCTCGGGCGATCAGGTCCTGGGCGTCCTGAAGGGTCGCGGCGGCGAGGATCATCGTGGGGCGGATCCCCAGGTCCGTGAACGGCGCGGTCGTGTCGCTGTCGTAGGTGTCGGCGAGATCCGTGGTGTTGCAGGGCGGCCCGGGCTGGCACCAGCGCTCGTCGAAGCCCAGCGCCACCGCCGCCGACACCGCCATGCAGTCCACGGTCTGGGGCGTCATGGAGGTCAGGGCGATGGCCTGGATCCGGTCGCCGAACGCCGCGTCGATCACGGCCTGGTGCGCCGCGAAGCTCACGCGGTCGAGGTTGGGGGCGGTGCCCAGGGCCAGCTCGATCCGGTTCTTGGCGGGGATCTGGCGGGCGAGCAGGTAGGTCTCGGCGATGAGCGCCGACAGCGGATCGTCCGTGTTGACGATCACCCCGACCTCGTCCGCGGAGATGGATCGACGGGGGAGCTCCAGGCCGAGGGGCTCGCCGGGCTGCAGGCCCTGGGGGCCAGGATCGGGATCCGCCGGGCACCCCAGGCCCAGCAGGACGCCCGCGACGAACAGGGAACAACGGACACGCATCGGGCCACGGTAGCGCCCCCCTGCTGCACGCGCCCGCCGCGGTGGCGCGGGTCTTGCTGCCGTGTCAGCGTGAACCGATGCCGCGTTGCTCCTCCATCGCGATCCTCCTGGCCGGGATCGCCGTCCTGCCCGCCTGCCCCCAACCGGAGGTCTGGGAGGACCTGCCCGACGATCCGCTCGCCTACATCGCCGAGGCGAGCTACCGCCGGGGGATCCTGGAGCGCGACCTCACCACCCAGGACAACCTGTACGCCGCCGAGCGGCTGGAGCGGTACGGGCTGGAAGGGCAGGGATGGGACGCGCTGCCCGTGCTCGACTTCCCCTCCCGGCCGTTCACCGACGAGGACATCGACGCGGCGGTGGCCGGCGAGCCCATCGCGGCGGGCAGCGGGCTCACGACCCTGACCCCCGAGACCCTGCCCGAAACGGAGCAGGAGTGGATCGCGCTGGGGCGCCGCGTGTTCTTCGAGTACCCGCTGCGCAGCGAGGGCACCTACACCGTGCTGGCCGGGGTGCCGGGGGCCCTGGACGCGACGGGCTGGCTGCGGGACGAGGACGGCGCGACCGTGGGGCTGCGGGTGTTCGTGGACGGCGATGGTGTAGCGCGCATAGGAAACACCTGCGCGCAGTGCCACGCCAGCTACGGAGGCCGGCAGGAGCCGGAGCTGGACGGGATCCTGTCCAACCGCGCGATGAACGTGGGGGCGGCGCGGCTGCTGACCATGGGGCTGACCCCGGGGGAGCTGCCCCCGGAGATGGACTCGACCCTGGCCGGCGACCTGGACCGGCTGGGCCCGGGGCGGGCCGATGTGCTGTCCGACGGGCAGTTCAACCCCTACGCGTTCCCGGACTTCGGCGGGCTCGGGCAGATGCCCTCACTGCACCACAACCGCAACTGGCACAACCGGCAGACGGCGACCCTGGCCGTGCGCTGCGAGACGCTGTTCATCACGGCCAGCGGCGCGCGGGGCCGGATCCCCCGGGTGTTGAGCTGGGCGTTGGCGGTGTGGCAGCGATCCTTGCCGGCCCCCGAGCCCCTCGACGCCGATCCCGGGCTGGCCGCCGCGCGGGGGGCCGAGGTGTTCGAGGAGGCCTCCTGCGACGCCTGCCACGCCCCGCCCCTGTACACGTCGGACGTCGTCGTCTCCGTGGAGTCCATCGGGACGGATCCATCTGCGGGGCTGTCGCCGGTGCGCTGGTCCGGCTCCTACCGGATCCCCAGCCTGCGCGGCGTCGGGCGCACGGCCCCCTACCTGCACGACGGCCGGTTCCCGAGCCTGGAGGCGCTGTTCGACGCCAAGCGAAGCCGCGACGCGGGGCACGTGCACGGGCTCGACCTGGACCGGGCGGATCGCGACGCCCTGCTCGCGTTCCTTCGTTCGATCTGACCGCAGCGTAGTCTCGGGGTGTGCGCATCATCGATCCCACCGTCGGTCCCCGGGCCGCGCTGTACGCCCACTTCCGGGCCTTCTCCTCGCCGCTGTTCACGATCTGCTCGCCGGTCCGGGTGGACTCGGCCCGCCTCAAGGCGCAAGGCGGCCTCTTTCCGGGCTTGCTGCACGCGATGCTCGAGGCGGCCAACGCCGTCCCGGAGCTGCGCCGCCGGATCCGCGTGCAGGACGGGCGGGACGTCGTGGTCGAGCACGACCAGGTGGACTGCACCTGCACGACCGCGCGGGATGACGGCTCCTTCACGTTCTGCGGCTTTCGCCGGGACCCGGATCGCGCGCGCTTCGTGGGCGGGGTGAAGGCCGCCGTGCAGGCCTCCGTGGCGATTCCGGGCCTGGATCTGTCGCTGCAGCACCGGGACGACCTGCTCTACCTGAGCTGCCTGCCATGGATCGAGGTGACGGGCACGACCCACGCCACCTCGGGGGATCCCCTCGACTGCGTCCCCCGGATCCTGTGGGGCCGGGTGGTGGCAGACCGGCTGTCCGTCTGCCTCACCGCCCACCACGCCCTGTGCGATGGGCTGCACGTCGCCCGCTTCTTCAGCGAGCTCCAGGCCCGCACGGGCTGACTATGGGAACACCCTGCTGAGGGAACCCAGCCCGGCCCCTACCACCAGTGCATGTCGTCCAGCCGCTTGTCGCCAGCGTGGGCGGCCTCCCAGGGGCGCGCGGGCAGGTACTTCCAGCCACCGTCGCTGAAGATCAGGACGATGTTCCCCGACTCCATGCGCTGGGCCACCTTGCGGGCCGCGTGCAGCGTGGCGCCGGCGGAGATCCCCGCGCAGATCCCCTCGGTTGTGGCGAGCTCCTTCGCGGCGGAGATCGCCGACGCGGCGTTCACCAGGATCCGCCCGTCGAGCCGGTCCAGATCGAGCAGCGGCGGGCGGAACCCGGACGTCAGCGAGCGCAGGCCCTGGAGCCGATCCCCGAGCACCGGCTCCACGCCGATCACCTTGACGTCCGGATTCGCCTCCCGCAGCCGGCGCCCGACCCCCATGACGGTGCCGCCCGTGCCGATCCCGGCGACCAGCGCGTCGATCTGCGGCAGCTGCGCGAGCAGCTCGCCCCCCGTGCCCTGGTAGTGGGCGTTGACGTTGGCCGGCTGGTCGAACTGCCCGAGGGGATACCAGCCGTGCTTCTCGCTCAGCTCGTGGGCCCGCCGGATCGCGTCGTCCATGCCCACACACTTGGGGCACCAGATGCAGTCGGCGCCAAAGAGGGCGAGCGCGTCTCCGATGGACGGCGCGATCTCCCGGGGCAGCACGATGCGCACGTCGTAGCCCTTGCGACGGGCCACCATGGTCAGCGAGATCCCCGTGTTGCCCGAGCTCGCCTCCACGATGGTCTGGCCGGGCCGGAGCCGTCCGCGGCGCTCCGCATCCTCCACCAGAGCCAGGGCCACCCGGTCCTTCACCGAGCCCGTGGGGTTCTGGCCCTCGAGCTTGGCGAAGAGCCGCACGCCGGGCCTCGGCTGCAGGCGGGTCAGCTCCACCAGGGGCGTGTCGCCGATCTGGGCGAGGAGCGCGTCGGGGTGTCGGGAGCCGGTCGTCATGGGGTCTGCAGCGCCTTCCTCTGGATCGCGGCGAGGTGGGAGGCCGCCGCAGCGCGCACGGGTTGGCCCCGCTGCCCGGCGAGCTCGGCGGCCCGCTCCAGGGGCCAGGCCACGTCTGCGTCGATCATCGTTGTCTCCTCCAGGATCCGGCGCGCGGCGAACAGGTGGGTGTCGAAGTCCTCCCAGTCGTCCCGAGCCGCTGCGCAGGGCACGAGCGCAGCGTGCACGCAGCCCACGAACGCCTTGCGCTCCATCTGCTCCAGGCGCTCCCGGCTGCGGTCGAGCAGGTCCTCCGCCTCGAGGTACCGGCCCCGGGCCAGCAGCGTCAGCCCGAGGTTGAGCTGCGGCCACACCTGCTCGCCGGATCCGGTCGACCGCGCGATGCTCAGGGACTCCCGATAGCAGCGCTCCGCTTCGTCCAGCTCCGCCAGCAGCCGCGAGGCATCGCCGATGCTGTTCAGGGCCATCATCTCGCCGAAGCGGTGTCCGATCGCCTTCGACGTCGCCAGGGCCTGTCGCTGGAGGTCCCGCGCCGCCGCGAAGTTGCCGCCGCGCCGCTCGACGATCGCCAGCCAGCCCAGGGCATCGACCACCCCGCGCCCCTCGTCCAGGTGCGCGAACATGCCCAGCGCCTGCTGAAACGCAGACGCGGCCCCGGCCAGATCGCCATCGGCGCGAAACTTCACGACGCCCAGACCGAGCAGACAGCGGGCCGCATCCACCTCGTTGCCAGCCTCCCGGTCCAGCACCAGGGCCTCGCTGTAGGCGGCGCGCGCCTGCGGGTGTCGGGCCGTCTGCCAGGCGATGAAGCCGAGGTGCCGCAGCGCCTCGGCCAGCGCGTCGTGCTCCCCGGTGGCCCGGGCTGCCTCGATGATGCCCCGGGTCAGCTCCTCGGACTGCTCGTAGCCGCCGCGGGCCGCGAGGATCCGAGCCTGCAGCACGCGCGCGGTCAAGCTGATCGGGTCGTCCTCCCCCACCCCGTGGGCGGCCCGGACCTGCGCGTGCTCCACCAGCAGCGCGGCGGCCCGGTCGTAGCTGCCCAGCCGCCGCAGGACCCGGGCGGCGCGCTCCAGCCAGATCAGGCCATCCCGGGGGCGCGCGGCGGCGAGGGCGTGTCGGGCCAGCCGCTCCGATGCTCCGGCGCGGTGGGGATCGAGCTGCTGCACCAGCGTGTCGAACACCACGCCGTTCCAGCGGGTCCACCGGCCCCGGGACGTCGCTTCCCGCTCCGCGGCGTCGCGCAGGACGTTGTGGGCAAAGCGCCACCCCTGCTGCTCCCGCTCCGCCAGGCCCTCGTCGATCAAGGCGCCCACGAGGTCCTCCGGCACGGTGAGGCCCGCGGCGGCGCACACCGGCTCCCACTCCCGGGTGGCCACCGACCGGCCAAGGGCGGCGGCCAGCTCGATCACCGCCCGTCCGTCGCCCGGTTCGTCCAGGCCCGCGAGCACCCGGTCGAGCCGCCGGGCCTGCAGGGTGTGCACCGTGTCGGGCAGCGCGAGCTCCGCGTCGGGCACCGTGTAGCCGTCGGGGGTGGCGATGAGGACCCCGCGCCGCACCCAGTCCCCCAGGAGCTGGGTGGCGTACAGGGGCTGACCCTCGGTGCGCCGCAGGACCTCGGAGGCCACCCGCGGGGCGAGGCCCAGCAGCGCGTCGAGCAGCTCGGACTGGTCGGACAAGGGCAGGGGAGGCAGGCTCAGCTCCTCGCACCCCGGGCTGGACAGCAGGTCCGCCACCCACGTGGGGAGCCCCGTCGGGCCGGTGCGGGCGGTGCAGACGATCAGCACGGGCCGCGCGGTCCGCTGGGCGAGCAACAGGCGCGCGAACTCCGCTGTGGACTCGCTCCACTGCAGATCCGCGAGCACCAGGAGCACCGGTCGCCGCCGCGCCTCGTAGTCGATGGCCCGCTGCAGGACGGCGTAGCGCTCCTGTGGGCTGCCGAAGCGCACCACCGGGCCGCTCTGCGCGCCCTCCGGCCCCCGTCGCGGGCTGGCGAGCTCGGCGATGGCCGCCCATTCCCAGGGATCGTCCACGCCGCCGCGGCTCAGGACCCCGCGCACCCGCTGGTCCACGTCCTGCCGGGCGAGCCCGATGCACCCCAGGTGGCGACCCATCATGGGGCCGAGTCCGTCGGTGGGACCTGGGATCTGGCTGTGGGTGGCCCGGAGCACGGTGCCGTGGCCGGTCTCGTGAGCGGCCTCCGCGAGCCACTGCACGATGCGGGACTTGCCCATGCCCGAAGGCCCGGTCAGCACGACGGCGCGCGTGCCGCCCGTCTGCACCACCGTCCGCAAGGCGTCCCACAGCTGATCCCGCTCGGCGGCCCGGCCCACCAGGGGGTTGGAGCGGAGCCCCAGCAGCCCCAGCCCCACCCCCAGCGGGGAGGACTCGTCCCGGGTCCGGTGCAGGGCGCGCCAGTCGTCGGGCAGCGGGGGCAGCGGATCGGTCCAGGCAGGACCCGCGTCCTGCCGGCTTCGCGGGTCGGCCGGCGCCCGCATGCCCGAGGCGGTGATGTCCTCTCCGGTGGCGGATCGCAGCTCGGGGTACTCGGAGGCGCTCGAGGCCCGGGAGCTCCACCCCGTCCAGCTCATGGGTCGGCCTCCGCTCAGCCGCTTGTAGGCGCCGGTGCTCGGCGCGTCCCGCTCAAAGAACCCCAACCCGTGGTCCGGCGGTGGCGCCCCGCCGAGCTGGAGCAGGGCCCAGGCCGCGTCGGCGGCGCGCTGGAAGCGCCGGGCCGGATCCTTGTGCAGCAGCCGCAGCAGCCAGCCTTCGAGGCCGGGGGGCGTGGGCAGGTACGGCAGGAAGGGCGGCGGTGGCTGGTCGAGCTGCTGGCGGATGAGCTCGCGCGTGTTCGCCGACTCGAACGCCCGGGTGCCGGTCGCCAACCGCCACGCGATGCATCCCAGGGAGTACAGGTCCGTCCACGGACCGAGGTCCCGCAGGTGCCCCGCCACCTGCTCGGGGGCCATGTACTGCAGCGTCCCGATGATGAAGCGGCTGCGCAGGGGCACGGAGGGGTCCTCCACGAGCGCCGCGAGCCCGAAGTCCGTGATCCTCAGGCCTGCCCCCGCTTCGTCCGGGGCCGCCACGAGCACGTTCCCGGGCTTCAGATCCCGGTGGATCACGCCTCGGGCGTGAGCGTGGGCGAGGGCCTCCAACAGCTCGAGCAGGGCCGACCGCAGCGCGTCCCAGCTCTGGGGCTGCACGGTGCGCAGCGAGCCACCCCGGACCAGCTCCATGACCAGGTAGGGGGTGCCCGCGGTGAGGCGGCCGCGGCTCAGCTGCTCCGCCGCGGCGGGGATCTCGCCGTGGTCGAACACCCGCACGATCGCCGGATGGTCGAGCCCTGCGACGGCCCGGACCTCGTTCCGGAAGGCCTCGCGGCTGTGAGGCCGCAGCACCTGCTTCCCCGTCATGACCTTGATCGCGACGTCGAGCCCGTGTCCTGGGTGGTGACCCAGCCACACCTCTCCCATGCCGCCACGGGCGATGGGTGCGCGGAGCTGGAAGGGCCCCAAGGTGACCGGCGTCGCCACGACGGGCAGACTAACCGCATGCTGCAAGGCGCGCGCATCCTCGTCACCGGTGGGGCCGGCTACATCGGCAGTCACGCCGTGCGCAGCCTGTGCGACCTGGGCGCGCAGGTGGTCGTGTTCGACTCGCTGCTCACCGGGCACCGGCGGGCGGTGGACCCGCGGGCCCGCCTCGTGGTGGGAGACGTGCGGGACGCGGCGGCGGTGGATGCGCTGCTGCGCGAGCACCCCGTCGATGCCGCCCTGCACTTCGCGGCCCTCGCCCTCGTGTCCGAGTCCGTGGCCTGGCCGGAGCGATACCGCGACGTCAACGTGCGGGGCACCGCGAACCTGGCGCGCGGCCTCGCCGCCGCGGGGGTGTCTGCGGTCGTCCTGTCATCCACCGCGGCCACGTACGGGGACGACGTTCCCACCCCGATCACAGAGGACCAGCCGGCGCGGCCGTGCAATCCCTACGGCGCCAGCAAGGTGGGCGCCGAGGCTGCGCTGCGGGCCACCCCAGGGATCGAGCCGATCTTCCTGCGCTACTTCAACGCAGCGGGCGCCTGGCCCGACGGCACCACCGGGGAGGACCACACGCCCGAGACCCACCTCGTGCCCCTCGCGGTGCAGGCGGCCCTGGGGCGGCGGGATCGGCTGACCGTGTTCGGCACGGACTGGCCCACCCGCGACGGCACCTGCGTGCGGGACTACGTGCATGTGCTCGATCTCGTGGACGCGCACGTGCTCGCGCTGACGCGCCTGCTGGACGGGGGCCCCGGGGGGGCCTTCAACCTGGGCACGGGGCGGGGCGCGTCGGTGCGGGAGGTGCTGGACGCGGTGGGTCG
>CALAGR010000466.1 GCA_937891735.1 uncultured Pseudomonadota bacterium
CACCGGCGCGGCGCTGGCGGCCAGCCCCGACGTGCTGGTGGCTCCGGGCTTCCTGGGCGCCCGCGCGGGCCACAGCGTCGCCGGTGTCGGCGATCTGAACGGCGACGGCTTCGACGACGTGGCTCTGGGGGCGCCCTACCTGACGGATCCGGAGGCCCTCGAGGGCGCCGCGTTCGTGGTCCTCGGGGGCGTGGCGCCGGATCCGCAGCCCTCCTGGAGCTACCAGCCCGACCACGCCGGCGCGCTGTACGGCTGGGCGGTGCACGGCGGCGGGGATCTGGACGGCGACGGCGCGGACGACCTGCTCGTGGGGGCTCCCCTGCTCGACACCCTGCTGGTGGACACGGGCGTCGTGGACGTCTTCCCGGGATGGGCCGCAGGACCGTGGGGCACGCCGGGGCTCCGCCTGGCGGGCAGCGGCCAGAGCGGCTGGTTCGGGCAGACCGTGCGGCTGCTGGCAGACATCAATGGCGACGGTCTGGACGATCTCCTGGTGGGCGCGGCCACCGAGCTGGACGCAGGCGCGGTCTGGATCTACCCGGGCAGCCCGGCCACGGTGGACCTGGACGCGGACGGCTTCTGCGATCAGCCCCTGCCCTGCGGGCCCAACCTGCCCGGCGGCGACTGCGACGACCTCGACCCCCTGCGCTACCCGGGCGCGCCGGAGCTCTGCGACCGGATCGATCAGAGCTGCGACGGGGTGCTGCCCGACGACGAGCTGGACTTCGACGGCGACGACCAGACGGCGTGCGAGGGCGACTGCGACGAGTCCAACCCCACGATGTTCACCGGCAACGAGGAGGAGTGCGACGACATCGACCACGACTGCGACGGGCTCATCGACAACGACGTCGTGCCCCTGACGTGGTGGGGCGACAACGACGGCGACGGGTACGGCACCGCCGCGGCGGGGATCTGGTCGGGGTGCCTGGAGCCCCCCGAGGGCTTCGTGCTCAACGCCGACGACTGCCGCGACACCAACTTCAACGTGCACCCCAACGCGGTCGAGATCGCCTGCAACCAGATCGACGACGACTGCTCGGAGCTGTCCGACGACGTGCCCGACGAGGACGCGGACGGGTTCACCACCTGCTCGGACTGCACCGGCCTGGGCCCCTTCGTGCAGTGCGGCGACTGCGACGACGGCGACCTGCTCGTCAACCCGCTGATGGGTGAGACGTGCGGCGACGGCATCGACCAGGACTGCGTGGACGGCGACCTGGAGTGCACGGCGCCCGAGCCCTGCCTCGAGCCCGACAACATCTGCGAGGAGCCCGGCTGCGCCTGCGCCAGCGCCCCCTCGGGGAGCCCACGGGGCCCGCTCGGGCTGGCCCTGCTCCTGGGACTGCTGGGCCTGGGGCGTCGCCGGCGGACGCTGCCGCGGCCCGGCCGGATCGCCCCGCTGGTCCTGGCGCTGCTGTTGGTGCCCGGCCTCGCGGCCGCCCAGGACGAGCAGGACTGGGAGGCCGGCGGCTCCCTGGACACGCAGCTGCTCAACGTGTCCTTCGCCCCCTGGGGCTGGCTCGGCACCGGCGGCGCCCACCCGGGCCTCGCGGGCAGCTTCCGCATCGGCGTCATGAGCCAGTACGAAAACAGCCCCCTGGTGCTCATCGACGTCGCCGCCGAGAAAGCGCGGGTCCTGCAGCACCGGCTGACCCACACCATCGGCGGCTTCTACGTGCCCGTGGACGGCTTCGGGTTCGGGCTCGCGCTGCCCATCACGGGCCAGATCAGCGACTGGGCGGGGGGGCAGCTCACGCCCGTGGCCCTGGGGGACCTGCGCGCCGACATGCTGTGGCGCTTCTGGGGTCTGAAGAGCGTGTCGCTGGCGCTGTCCGCCGAGGCGTTCTTCCCCACGAGCACCCCCGGCGCCTACACCGGCGAGCGCCAGCCCCGGTTCGCGCCGGGCTTCGCGGCCCAGGCGGGGCTCGGGCCGGTCACCTTCGTGCTGGCCGGGCAGGCCCTGCTCCGCAAGAAGATCCACACCGGGTACGACCTGGATCTGGGCGCCGAGCTGCACCTGAACCTGGGCGTGCGGGCCTGGCCGGTGCCCGGCAAGCTCCTGTTCCAGCTGGAGCTGGCGTCCCGCGGCGCCGTGGCGAAGTTCCTCAAGCCCGGCGCCGAGAACCCGCTGGATCTGCGCTTTGGCGCGCGGGCCTACCTCAGCGAGTTCCTGCAGCTCGACCTCGGGGCCGGCGTGGGGCTCAACGGGGGCTACGGCACCCCCGCCTATCGGATCCTGGTGGGCTTCAGCACCCGGCGCCTGCCGCCGAAGCGGCCCCCCGTCGAGGGCGTGCCGTTCCCGGAGCCCGAGCCCGAGGGGGAGCCCGACATGGAGGTGGAGCTGGCCCCGCCGCCGCCGCCGCCCCCCGTCGTGCAGGTGGTGCCCGAGGTGGAGCAGGGGCCCCTGGCGAAGCTGGAAGACGAGATCATCCGCATCACCATGCCGATCCAGTTCGAGCAGGACAGCGACGTGCTGCTGCCCGTGAGCTACCCGATCCTGAACGAAGTGAAGGCCATCCTGGACGCGCACCCCGAGATCGCCCACGTGCTCATCGAGGGCCACGCGAGCCTCGAAGGCAAGGTGGCCTACAACTGGGACCTGTCCAACCGGCGGGCCGGCTCGGTGTTCCGCTACCTGGTCGAGCAGGGGGTCAACTCGCTGCGCCTGAGCTCCCGCGGCATGGGCGAGGCGGTGCCGCGGGGCGCCCGGGGCCTGCAGGAAGAGGCGGTGGCCGAGGAGGACCGCCGGGTCGAGTTCCACATCGTCAGCAAGCTCGACAAGTGGGCCGACACCATCCCCGACTGGGACGCCACCCGGCCCCCGGTGCCGTGGACCATGCAGGAGGGCGAAGAGACCGGCGTGATGAGCCCGGAGGCGGCGCCCGAGGTGCAGGGAGCGCCCGAAGCAGCGCCCGGCCTGCCGCCCGTCCAGTCGCCCCCCGAGGCCGGTGACGACGACGACTCCGCGGCTCCTCCCGACTTCGACCCGTTCGAAGAGGACGATCCCTTCGACGACCTGGACGAGGAGGAGGACCTGTGATGCGCCTGCTGTCCCTGCTCGCGGCGCTCGGTCTGGGCGCCCTGCCATCCGCCGCCCGGGCGGTGGATCTCAACTGCAACGGCGTGGACGAACAGGACGAGCCCCCCGTGGACCTGACGGACCCGGACTGCCTCGCCAACGTCGATCTCGCCGGCGACCCCTGGCCCAACGCGGACTACTACGTCGAGTACGCGGACTTCGGCTGCGAATACCCCCTGCCGCCGGCCAACGATCCCGACGGTGACGGGCTCGGCTCCGGGGACGTGATCGTGACCGACGAGTTCGGCGCGCAGCAGCTCGTGACCCTTCTGTGCGACAGCTGCCCCGACACCTGGAACCCCTGGCAGATGGACGGCGACGGCGACGGCATCGGCGACGAGTGCGACGACTGCGTGGACGTCCCGGGCTCCGGCGACTTCGACGGCGACTTCCGGGGCGACTCCTGCGACAACTGCGCGCTGGTCCCCAACCCCCTGCAGCTGGACGAGGACGGCGACGGCGTGGGCGATGCCTGCGACAACTGCCCCACCACGTTCAACCCCGACCAGTCCGACGCGGACGAGGACGGCGCCGGAGAGGCCTGCGACGTGTGCCCCGGGCTGCCCGACCCGGCCCAGGTGGACACGGACGGGGACGGCGTCGGCAACCCCTGCGACAACTGCCCGTTCACGCCCAACCAGGACCAGTCGGACACCGACGCGGACACCTGGGGAGACGCCTGCGACAACTGCGACGCCGAGCCCAACCCCTTCCAGGAGGACTCCGACGAGGACCTCGTGGGGGACATCTGCGACCTGTGCCCCGTGCACTACGACCCCCTCCAGGAGGACGCCGACGGCGACGAGATCGGCGACGTGTGCGACAACTGCGACAGCGCCTTCGATCCCGCCCAGGTGGACACGGACGGCGACGGCGTCGGCGACATCTGCGACATGTGCCCGACGGTGCCCAACTTCTCCCAGGTGGACACCGACGGCGACGGCCGGGGGGACGCCTGCGACAGCTGCACGAAGGTGCCGAACCCCGAGCAGGGGACGGGCGGCCTGGACGACATCGACGGAGACGGCATCGGCCGCGCCTGCGACAACTGCGAGGCGGTCTTCAACCCCGACCAGGCCGACGGGGACGGCGACGGCCGCGGAGACCTGTGTGACAACTGCATCGAGCACCCCAATCCGGATCAGGACGACGCGGACGAAAACGGGAAGGGCGATGCGTGCGATCTGGGAGAGATCTGGCGCGGCGCCGGGCACCGTCTGTGCTCGTGCGATGCGACCCGATCCCGGCCCGGGGGCCTGTCCGTGGCGCTGATGGGCGCGCTGGCGGGAGCGCTGCTCCGCCGCCGACGATCCCTGTCCAGGAGTCCCGCTTGAGCCGAGTCACCCGCCTTTGCCTGCTCTGCGTCGCCCTTGTGTCCGCGGCGTGCAACCAGTCCGCGCTCGACCCGATCACCGAGTCGTTCGTGGACGTGTACATGCAGGAAGCGGAGCCCGTGGTGGACGTGCTCTTCGTCGTGGACAACTCGCTGTCGATGGCGGACGAACAGGAGAAGCTCGCCGCCAACTTCGAGGCGTTCATCCAGTCGTTCTTCATCGCCGGCACCCAGTTCCACATCGGGGTCATCACCACGGATCGCGAGTCGGACGACGGGCGGCTGGTCGGCGAGCCGCGCTTCATCCGCCCCGACACGCCCGACGCGGCCGACGTGTTCCGGGACAGCGTGCGCGTGGGGATCACGGGCTCGGGGCTGGAGCGAGGGCTCTCGGCCACCGCCCGCGCGCTGAGCCCGGACCTGCACGGCGGCTGGAACCAGGGCTTCCGACGGGACATCGCGCGCCTCGTGATCGTGTACGTCAGCGACGAGAACGACCACAGCGGGGGCACGGTGGGCCAGTACCTGGAGCTCTTCCAGGACTACAAGGGCGGGCAGGCGGACAAGCTCATGGTCAGCGCGCTGATCGGCCTGGGCGACGACGGCGAGCCCGGCGACTGCGGGGGCGAGTTCCCCGACGGGGCCGAGGGCGGCTGGCGCTACTTCCAGCTCGCCGAGGTCACGGGCGGGTTCGCCGGATCGATCTGCGCCGAGGACTTCTCGGGGCTCGTCGCGTCCATCGGTCAGGCTGCCTCGGGGATGATCAGCGTGTTCCCCCTCCAGGAGGCTCCCCTGCCCGAGACCCTGGAGGTGACCCTGTACGTGCCCGGCACCCCCGCCTTCTTCGGGGACGGCTACATCGTGCCCCCCGAGGGCATCGAGGAGCGCTGGCCGTGGCGCCTGATCGAGACCGCCGACGGCTGGGCCCTGCACTTCTTCGACCCCGCCCAGGTGCCGCCGCCCGAGACCCGGGTGGAGATCCGCTACGACAAGCTGCCGCTGCACCAGCGGGCGCCCTCAGCTCCTTGAGGGTCCCCGCACCCACTCCTCGCTGACCGCCCACAGCGCCGCGCCCATCTCCCGGTCCGCGCCCGCCTCGCTCGTGGCGACGGGGCGCCCCCTGTCGTAGTAGGCGCCGTTGTGCAGGTCCGAGGTGGTCGCGCACACAAGGCTCGTGCGGGCCCCCTCCTCCACCGAGAGCATGAAGAGCCCCATGAACCACCGCGCGAACGCCGGCACCCGGCGCCAGACGTCGGACGCGATCACCCCCGGATGCAGACAGACCGCCTGCACGCCGGTGCCCTCCAGCCGGCTGGCGAGCTCCGCCGTGAACAGCACGTTGGCGAGCTTGCTCTGCGCGTACTGGCCGAAGCCCGTGCCGGCCGGCGTGGGACGGCACACCGCGTCCAGATCGATGCCGCGGGTGCGGGTGTGGGCGCGGCTCGCCACGGTCACCACCCGGGACGGCGTGCTGGCCTGCAGCTTGTCCAGCAACAGCCTGGTGAACAGGAACGTGCCGATGTGGTTGACGCCGAAGGTCAGCTCGAAGCCGTCCTTCGTGGTGCCCCGAGCCACGAGCCCCGCGTTGTTGACCAGCAGGTGCAGGGGCTCCTTGGTGGCGAGGAAGCGCGCGGCGGAGGCGCGCACCGAGGCGAGGGAGGCCAGATCCAGGGCCAGGAACGCCACATCGGCGGCGGGGACCTGCGCGCGGATCAAGGCCATGGCGGCTTCGGCCTTGCCCTGGTTGCGGCAGGCGAGGTGCACCCGGGCGCCGGCCCGCGCCAGCTCCATGGCCGTCACGAGCCCGATGCCGGTGTTCGCGCCGGTGACGATGGCTGTGCGGCCAGCCTGGGAGGGGAGCGAGGGGGGCCAGTTCGACATGGCGCGGAATGTAGCGCGCGGAAGCCGACTCAGGGATCGGGCTGGATCGTCACGCTCACCCCGTAGTGATCCGAGTGGGCCCCGGGGATGAACGTGCCGCAGGTCTCGACCGTGATCTCGTCGTCGAGCACGCGGGTGGACGACGTGGCGCCGGCGAACCCGTCGAGCATCACGTGGTCGATCAGCACGCCGAAGTCGTCGCTGTCCACCGAGCTGATCCCGTTGTCGGGGCAGAACGTGCACCGCCGATCCTGGGTCACGTAGGGCACGTCCAGCCCCGCCGCGGCGGCTTCGTAGTTCTCGGGCTGCTCGGGATCGTTGGCGGCCACCAGGGGTCCGGCGTTGAGATCGCCCATCAGCGCGATGCGCCCGGTGCTCGCCTCGGCGGTCATGTACGCCCGGATCGCCGCGATCT
The DNA here is from genome assembly GCA_937891735.1 of uncultured Pseudomonadota bacterium. Lineage (GTDB taxonomy): Bacteria > Myxococcota_A > UBA796 > UBA9615 > UBA9615 > JAGSHC01. The sequence continues at coordinate 6,712 of CALAGR010000466.1, forward strand.
GCCCGGCCTGCTCCTCGGCCCAGGACCCCTCCGACCGGGGGTACGGGATGATCGAGAACACGGCCGTGAGGTGGGTGCAGAACACATCGACGGCGCCGGTGGGCGCCTGAATCACCGCGTGCAGCAGGGACCGCCGGGTGGTGGTGCTTTCGAGCAGCAGCTCCGATGTGGACGTGATCGGCCAGCGCGACAGGATCCCCGTGCCGAAGGCGCCGTCATAGGCGTACTGGGTGGCCTCGGCCCGGCAGATGCCCTCGATCTCGTCCGGGGTCGCCCCCACGTTGGCCTGGGCGCAGCGCATGCAGTCCTTCTCCAGCCCCAGGAACTGGAACGCGCAGGACTCCAGCAGGCAGGCGGGCAGCTCGTCGGCGCACAGCCCGTCGCACTGCGCCGCCATGCAGTCCATGAGCGGATCGATGTCCGTGCCCAGGCACGCCGGGTCCTGCAGCGTCTCGGGGTTCGGAGCGGGCCAGAAGCGGTGCGGGTGGCTGGTGGCGGCGGCCTGCACGGCCTGCACCATCTCGGGCTCCCAGACCTCCTGCAGGCAGATCACGTCCGCGTCCAGGGCGCCGATGGCGGCCGCCGTGGCGGGGGTGCGCTCCACCGCGCCGGGCACGAAGCCGATGGCGAGCCCCGCGTTGTAGGTCACCAGCGTCAGCGGCGCGGGCTCCGGGCCCGGGTCGGCGGTGGGGCACGCGGACAGCGCCGCGCACAGGGGGATGAGCAGGAGGTGGCGCACGGTTGGGCTCCCATCGTCAGGCCCCGCTCGGAGCGGCGGCGGACTCGGCCGACTCTACGCCTGCCGGGCCGGCGGACCGTGATCAGCGTCGTGCGTTGTAGGATCCGCGCGGGGGCTGGAGGGTGCATGGCGCGGTTGGTGGTCAAGCTCGGATCGAAGAAGCAGCAGACGGTCGAGATCGACCTGGACGAGGTCTCGGTGGGGCGCGGATCCGCGTGCACCATCCGCCTGGATCACGAGCTCGTGTCCCGGGATCACTGCCGGCTGCGCACCATCGGCGGCAAGGTGATCGTCGAGGACAAGGACAGCACCTCGGGCACCTTCATCAACGGCAGCAAGGTCGACGCCCACGTCCTGAAGGAGGGGGATCTCCTGGAGGTCGGGCCCTACTCGATCACCTACACCGAGGGAGGCGTCGGTGCTGGCGATGCGGACGCGCAGGCCGCCCACTGGGGCGCCGTGGCCCAGGCCGAGGGGGTGCGGGTCGACGAGAAGGAGCGCGCCACGACCGCTCGGATCGAGGACGACGCCGTGCCTGCCTCGGCCATGCCGGCGGCCCCGGAGTTCGCCCAGATGGGGGACTGGGACGGCACCGTGGCCGCGTCCACGACCCAGATCCAGCGGGTGCGGGCGCAGATCGCCACCAGCCAGAAGCCCCACTTCGTGGTGACCACCAAGACCGGCGTCGAGCGCATCAAGCTCGAGTCGATGCTCGTCACCTTCAGCAACGCCCGGGACGCCGACTGGCGGCTGCCCGGCGGGCCCTTCAGCCGCCGCAACGGCTTCGTCGTGCGACGCATGGCCAGGGGCGGCTACGAGATCGAGCCGCTGGACGACAGCAGCCGGGTCCAGCTGGCGGGCGCGGACCTGCGCGCCACCACCCCCCTCGTCAACGGCGTGGTGGTGCAGGCCCAGGGGCTCAAGTTCCGCTACCGCGAAGAGTCCGACTGAGCTCAGAGCCTCAGAGGCCCAGGGCCTCGGAGACGGCCTCGTGCCGGGCCTGCACGTGCTCCACGAGCCCGCCGGCCCCCACCACCGACGCCTCGAACGAATTGGCCCCGCTCAGGTTGGTGTAGGGCGCCTGCTCGCCGTCGTCGCCCACCACGAAGGGCGCGATCAGCGCGTGGTACGCGGACATCGTCTGCTCCAGGGCGCTGGCCTCGAAGGCCCCCAGGAGCGCTGCCTCCAGCTCTTCCTCGTAGCGCTGCGCGTAGACGGCGTCATCGAGCACGTTGCGGATCATCGGCCACTCCGCGCCGATCTCGTCCAGCAGCACCGAGTCGGACGTGCCGCCCCCGGGGCCGCCGCCTCCGCCGCCAGGGCCGCCTCCTCCGGGCGGTCCGCCGCCGCCGCCCTGGATGAGCAGGCTCTCGTTGAGGTCCCAGGGGATCCACACGAAGCGGCCATCGTCCGACGGGTCGGCGTACAGGTAGTAGTTGTGGGTCATCCAGCCGTAGCTGTCCCAGTTGACCATCGCCTGGTTCAGGGCGAGCAGGGTCAGGAAGCGGTCCACGTCGAACACCCCCTCGAGCTGCGCGCGCCAGGCCGCCGCGTCGCTCCGGTCGCCGTTGAGCACCGCGATGAGCTCCTGCGCGTCGCTGAAGTCGGCCTCCTCCTCGTTGGTCTTCTTGATCAGGGAGGCCTCGTCGAAGGTCTGCAGCCGCGCCCCCGTGCCGTCGGGCTTGTACAGGTTCCCCGAGTCGTCATCGAACTGGGACGACAGCATCTTGTTGGAGGGGTCCTCGATCATCGTGTACAGGCCGAAGTAGACCGGGCCCTCCCCGGAGTCCACGTACACCGCCGCGAAGGCGCCGCGGGCGGCCGGCACGCCGCTGGCCCGGAACAGGTCCGCCCCGACCTTGTCGCGCATGAGGGAGGCGTCCTTGAACGCGCTCGAGAACGTCATCTTCTTGAAGCCCCAGAACCGCTGGTCGGCCCGCTCCGGCGAGTCGTCCTCGTACTTGTCGAAGCTGAGCCGGAACGGGAACTTGCGCACGCCGGACTGGTAGCTCGAGCGCAGCGAGGAGTTGCCCTTGTAGCGCATGCCCACCTGGCCCCAGACGTCCCCGCCGAAGCGCACCGTGACGGGCACCCACATGGGCTCCTCGGTCACGTCCGCCGGGCCCCCGCCGCCGCCGCCCAGGATGTCGGCCAGATCCGCGAGCTGCGCCGCCGCATCCTCGGTTGCCATCTCCAGGTCGATGCGGTGCACGACCGAGTCGTCGAAGAGCAGGTCGTAGTTGGGATCGGCGCCCTTGCAGTGGCTCAGCAGCCCCCAGCCGTCCGGGCGCACCAGGCCCTCTTCGTCGTCGGCGCAGCTCTCGCCGGGGGGGAGTTCCTCGTCGGGATCTGCGGGATCATCGACGCCGGGGGGCTCCGTCACGCAGCCACCCGTCAGAGCGAGGCCGAGGAGCAGAGCGAGGAGCGGGGGGCGGGCAGGGATCATGGGGGCCTCGGGTGGGTCTGGACCCCGAGTCTCCACCACCGACCCTGCCAAAAGAAGGCCGGACCGGTAACCGGTTGTAAGGGTGTGTGAGCGCCCCCCGGGAAGGCGCTGGGACTGCGGGAAGCGGTCGACGCGCTCCGAGGACCGTTCAACGACGAAGGCCCCTCCCTGCACGAGCAGGAAGGGGCCTCCAGTTCCCGGGGCGCAGGGGGCCCGCCTCAACTCACTGGCAGCTGTTCGCCTGGAACAGCTGGGCACAGCCATCCGCGCCGATCCAGTCGTCGTACACGCGCATGTCGTCGAACGCGCCGGGGAAGCTCCGTCCGCCGTTCTCGTAGGGGTTGCGGCCGACGTAGAAGACCGACGCCGGGCTGTGGGCGAAGTTGGAGAAGCGCGGGTCCGTAGCCGTCACCACACCGTCCTCGCACAAGTACTGCGTCCCGTTGGTGTCGCGTCCGAGCACCACCAGGTGCCACTGGTCCTGCTGGGTGATCCACGACGCACCCACAAAGGTGTACCACTGCGTGTTGAGGCCCTGGGTCCAGTAGAAGCTATTGGTGCCGTTCCGCTCGGCGAAGAGGTCCAGATCCCGCCGCGCCCCGTTGGAGGTCGAGAAGAAGATGTGCTCGTGGCGCGCGTGGCCCGCGAAGTCACCGTGATAGTTGACCCAGACCGCGAGTGAGAATGGGCCGTTGCCGAACTGCGAGAGCAGGTCCGGCGTGGACGCGCCGCCGCCCTGCCAGTTGATGCGGAGCGCGTCGCCATCGACCCCGGAGACGTAGGAGGTCGCGCCGAAGACGCTGAGGTCGTTGCCGCCCACGAGGTCGAGCGCGTCGCCGTCGAAAGACCAGTAGTTCACCAGGTCCGCGCCCCCACAGGTGGGAATGCAGTCCTCATCGACATCCAGGTCGCAGTCGTTGTCGAGCCCGTCACCGCAGAGCTCGGCTGCTCCGGGGTTGCTGGTGCCATCCGCGTCGTCGCAGTCGCCCTCGCAGCCCGAATACCCGTCGCTGTCGGCGTCCAGCTCCGCGGCCGGCACGGCGCCGTCGCAGTCGTTGTCGAGACCGTCGCACTGCTCCGAAGCGCCGGGGTAGCTGGCCGAGTCGCCATCGTCACAGTCGCCGCCGACCGTCACCGTGCCGGCAGGCTGCTCGCAGCCCGTCACGGAGGCCGTCGAATCACCGAAGCCATCCCCATCCGTATCGCCGAAGAACTCGATGGGCAACCAGTCGCCGTGCCCCAGGTGCCCGCCCAGGGCGTTTGTGTTGACGTTGAGGATCAGGACGTTCCCCGACCCGCCGGAGACGTGACACACGTCGATCTTCGGCTGTGGCGCTGCCAGAGCCGAAGACGACAGAAACAGAACCCCGGCCGCGGCCAGGAACGAACGAGAAAGAGGAACCACGGAGTCTCCTTCATCGGGCCTGATTGCGCGGCCCGGAAGTTCGAATCCTGTCAGGGAATCCAGGAGGCAGACAACGGGGGGGCCAGCGATTGTGTCGCGCGACCGACCTCCCCCGCCTCGGGGGCGTGGACGTGGTCGCTGTGCGCTCCAGATCGCCCCGCGCTACGCCGACTTCCGGCGCAGGGTCAGGCCCGCGAGCGCCGAGAGCAGCAGCATGCCCAGCGGGTTGCTCGGCGCCGCGTCGCCCTGGTCGCACCCGCGGCTGCTTCCGCGGCCGCCACCGCCGTTGCTGTCGTCGTCGTCATCCCCCGCGGCGGAGTCGTCGTCGTCCCCCGTCGTGTCGTCGTCGTCACCCGTCGCGTC